>NZ_JBFRFH010000002.1:0-351669 GCF_052114725.1 Dyella sp. 2YAF14
TTCTGAAGCGTTGTTCCTAACCATAAACGTCAAGCTTTTGAATTGACTCTTAGGTTAGACGCTTGCATATATTGGACATTCAATCGTCCGTCGCAAGACGCCCACACAAGTCACCTGCGCACACTGTCAAAGATCTCAATCACTTGCAGTACGTTGCCGTTTCTGCGTTGGAACATTTCGTTCCGAGTGAGCCGCTCATCTTACATCGTTTTCCCTGTCCGTCAACACCTTCAGCGAAGAATTTTTGCTGTCGTTGTTGCCGTTGGAAGACGCTGCCAGCGGCGGGGAGGCGAATAATAGGCAGGCACCCCACCTTTGACAAGCAATTTTTGAAATTATTTTTGATGTTTCGCGTAAGACGTTGTTCTCACGCGAAACTCTGTTGATGGATGCATCGCGATGACGTTGCGTCATCGCGATCAACTCATGCGAGCGTCAACAACACGCGCGCGAAGTTGCGCTTGCCGATCTGCAAAACCCCTTCAAAACCCGGCAAAAACACGCGTTGCGCATCTTCGACGACTTCCGCGTCGATGCGCACGGCGCGTTCCTTGAGTTTGCGATTCGCTTCGCCGTTGCTTGGCGTGAGGCCTGCCGCGGTCAGTAGAGCAGGCAAACGCAAGCCTTCCGCGGACACTGCAATTTCAGTGAGCGGCAGCAGGCTCGTATCGCCTTCGCCGCGCACGACGGCGTGCCATCCGGCGATCGCCTGTTCGGCGGCAGCAGCGCCGTGGAATCGCGTGGCCAATTCGCGCGCCAATTGCAGCTTCGCGTCACGGGGGTTAAGCACACCGGATTCCACCTCGAGCTTCATGCGCTTGAGGTCATCCAGCGAGGTGTCGAAGCTAAGCAACTCGAACCAGCGCCACATCAGCTCATCGCCGATCTTCAGGGTCTTGGTGACCATGTCGATGGCCGGCTCATTGATGCCGATGTAGTTGCCCAGCGACTTGGACATCTTGTTGACGCCGTCCAGGCCCTCCAGCAGCGGCATGGTGAGCACGATCTGCGGCGGCTGGCCGTGATGCTCCTGCAGCGCGCGGCCCATCAAGAGGTTGAACTTCTGATCGGTGCCGCCGAGCTCGACGTCGCATTTAAGTGCGACTGAGTCATAGCCCTGCACCAGCGGATAGAGGAATTCGTGGATGGCGATGGGCTGCTGGCCGGCGAAGCGCTTGGAGAAATCGTCGCGCTCGAGCATGCGCGCCACGGTGTGCTGGGCGGCCAGCTTGATCATGTCGGCTGCGGTCATCTGGCCGAACCACTCCGAATTGAAGCGCAGTTCGGTGCGCTCCTTGTCCAGCACCTTATAGACCTGGTCGGCGTAGGTCTGGGCGTTGGCCAGCACGTCCTCGCGGGAAAGCGGCTTGCGCGTGACGTTTTTGCCGGTCGGGTCGCCGATCATGCCGGTGAAGTCGCCGATCAGGAAAATCACCTGATGTCCCAGGTCCTGGAACTGGCGCATCTTGTTGAGCAGCACGGTGTGGCCCAGGTGCAGGTCCGGCGCGGTCGGATCGAAGCCGGCCTTGATGCGCAGGGGGCGACCGAGCTTCAGGCGGGCGACCAGCTCTTCCTGCTTGATGATTTCGTCGGCGCCGCGCGCGATGGTGGCCAGCGCCTGCTCAAGCTCGTTCATGTATTCCTCAAATTTTCGTTGTCTGGGCGGCACCGTAAAGCATAGCTTCCCGGCCGGTTCCGTTAAGTGTGCGTTAACCGAAAAGTTATCGCAACCCATTGATGGAAAAGGCGTTGACGCCCTTTACACAGGGCCGCTATGGTACGCGGCAATTAGAAATGTAGTACCTGGGGAACACCGGGCATGGGTGAGAGAAACGAAAACGCGCGCGCTGCGCGCAAACAGGCTATGCGTCGAAAGGCGCAGCAGCGTCACTCTCATTTTTACGAGCGGTGTGCCCATTGGTCCTTTGGTTGTCACGGTGAGGCCGAGCCTATCCGCTGGCATCGCGAGCGCTGGATTCTTGCCGGCACCGCCCTCCTTATTACCGCCGTTTCCGGCTTCCTGATTCCCGCCTGGGCCAGCGCCATGCGCCCGGACACGATTTCGACCGCGCACGCCGTGCTGCCGCTGGAACTGCCCAAGGCGGTCCCGGTGGCCGCCCAGGCCGCGACCGTGGAAGATTGGCACATCGTGCAGGTCCAGCCCGGCCAGACCTTGTCGGACCTGTTCCAGAGCCAGGGCCTGAGCCTCACCGACGTACAGCATGTGGTGGACCAGTCGGGCGATGCCAAGGCGTTGCACCACATCAGCCCCGGCCAGGAATTCGATTTTCTGCTCGACAGCGACGGCAGCCTCAAGGGCATCCGCTTCGACAAGGACGAATCCAACCGCACCACCATGCGCTTTGAGGCCGACAAGGCCACCGTTACGGCGGAAGCGCGCGAAGTGGAACATCGCGAACACGTCGCCCATGGCAGCATCGACAGCTCGCTGTTTGCCGCCGGCTCCAAGGCAGGCATGAGCAACCAGATGGTGCTCAAGCTGGCCGAGCTGTTCAAATACGACATCGACTTCGTGCAGGACCTGCGCGAAGGCGACAGCTTCACGGTGATCTACGACGACGTGTACCGCGACGGCGCCTATCTGCACGAAGGCGACATCGTGGCGGCGGAGTTCGTCAATCAGGGTGAGCGCTACACCGCCTACCGCTTCAAGAAAGAAGACGGCAGCTACGGCTGGTTCAGTGAGGACGGCCGCCCGATCCAGAAGTCGTTCCTGCGCATTCCGGTGGACTTCACCCGCATCTCCTCGCAGTTCAGCGCGGCACGCATGCATCCCATCCTTGGCCTGATGCGCGCCCACCAGGGCGTGGATTACGCCGCACCCACTGGCACGCCGATCCATGCGGCGGGCGACGGCGTGATCAAGTTCAAGGGCTGGATGAACGGCTACGGCAATTTCGTGATCGTGCAGCACAACGGCTCGATCAGCACCGCCTACGGCCACATGTCCAAGTTCGCCAATGAAAAGGTGGGCCAGCATGTGGGCCAGGGCGAAGTGATCGGCTATGTGGGCATGACCGGCCTGGCCACCGGCCCGCATCTGCATTACGAATTCCGCGTCAACAACGTGCAGCGCGATCCGCAGAAGGTGACGCTGCCCAAGCCCGAACCGCTGCCTGGCGCACAGCTGGCCAAGTTCAAGTCGCAGGTGGTGCAGCCGCAGCTGGCCCGCCTGAAGACGCTGGACGCCAACATGAAGCTGGCCAAGGCCAGCGGCACCAAGCGCAACGACGACTGATCCCGTGGATGACGCGACGGCGCTTTACCTTGGCCTGATCTCGGGCACCAGCGCCGATGGCATCGATGCCGCGCTGGTGAGTTTCGACAACGACAGGCCGCAGCTGGTCGATGCACTGGCCCACCGGTGGCCGGATGAGTTGCGCACGCGCCTGCTGGCCGTGGCGCAGGACGAAACACGATTGGACCTGGATGCCTATGGGCGTCTCGATGTCGCGATCGGCCAATGTTTCGCCGAAGCTGCCCAGCAGCTGTTGGACCGCAATCCGGCGCATGCGCCGCGCGTTCGGGCCATCGGTTCGCATGGGCAGACCTTGCGGCATCGCCCCACCGGCGAATTTCCTTTCACGCTGCAGGCGGGCGATCCCTCGGTGATCGCCGAACGCTGCGGCATCGATGTGGTGGCTGATTTCCGCCGCGCCGACGTGGCCGCCGGTGGCCAGGGCGCGCCGCTGCTTCCCGCGGTCCACGCCATGCTGCTGGGTCGTGCGGACGGTGTGCGCGTGGTGCTCAATCTGGGCGGCATTGCCAACATCACGGTGCTCGATCCGGCCGGCAAGGTGTTCGGGTTCGATACGGGCCCGGCCAATGGCCTGATGGATGCCTGGCATCTGCGCCATCGTGGCGCGGCGTACGACGCCAATGGCGCCTTCGCGGGCGCGGGTCGCATGGACGAGGCCTTGCTCAGTGCGCTGATGGCCGATCCCTATTTCGCGCTGCCGCCGCCCAAGAGCACGGGACGCGAACACTTCCATCTCGCCTGGCTGGAACAGCACGCCGGCATGGCGGCGCTGTCGCCTGCCGATGTGCAGGCCACGCTGCTGGAGCTCTCGGCACGCAGCATCGCCGAGGCGATCGAACGCCATGCGCCATCCGCTATCGATGTGCTGGCCTGCGGTGGCGGCGTGCACAACGCCGTACTGATGGAGCGGCTGGGACAACTGCTGGGTACGCGCACGCTGGCCAGCACCGCCGCGCATGGCGTGGATCCGGATTATCTGGAAGCCACGGCGTTTGCGTGGCTCGCGCGTCAACGCCTGCTGGGCTTGCCGGGCAATCTGCCCGCGGTCACCGGGGCACGGGGACCGCGCGTGCTCGGTGCGGTCTATTCCGCACCGCGCTGATCAGAAGCTCTCGTCGCCCAACACGCCGTGTGCCTGCGCCAACGCAGCCGTTGGAGCGCGGGAAAGGGCTTGCACGGCCTCCTGGAAGGCGGCCTTTTCCTTGGCATCCCACTGACCGCCCAAGGTGGTCAGGTCGCCGGGATCGAGCATGGTTTCGGCGAACACATTGGATGAGGCCATGCCAAGGCCATGGCGCAGTGCGTGCAGCACCACGTCATTGATCGACCACTGCCTTTCCTTGGCGAGCGTCTTGATGCGCTCGGCCATAAGGTTGTCGATATGGCGTATGACGAGGTCCGGCACGGACGCTTCCTCCGACAGTCACAAGCCCCCTGTGACTTGATCTTGTCACAGGGTCAAGGGCGAGACTATCGACCGCTTGGCTGATTCACACGCTGCCTTCTTTTGGAGCGGGCGCCGGATCGCCGGGGCGGTCCTTGCTGTAGCGAGGCCACAGATAAGTGAACAGCAGCGTGGCAGGAACGATGGAGATCACGGTCAGGACAAAATAACCGCCATAGCCCGTGGTCATGGCGATGCCGCCGGCGAAGAAGCCCAGCACCTTGCCCGGCAGATTGACCATGGAGCTGAGCAAGGCATATTGGGTCGCCGTGTGTTCACGGCTCACCAGCGAGGAAAGATAGGCGACGATCGGCGGACCCAGCACGCCGAGGGTAAAGTTCTCCACCGAAATCACCACCGTCAGCACCGCCAGATTGCCGGGGTGTGCGATCAGCCACAGATAGCCCAGGTTGCTGGCTCCGGCCAACACCATCGACACCCCCAGGCTGCGCCACGCGCCCCAGCGGGCCACGGCCGCGCCGCCGACGAAGACACCTACGATGCCGATCCATACGCCCCACAGCTTGGTGATCGTGCCGATCTGCGTCTGGGTGAACCCCATGTCCAGATAGAACGGGCCCATCACGCCGCCCACGGTCGCCTGCTCAGGAATCTTGAACAGCAGGATGAAGAGCAAGGTGACGCTCGCCAATGCCCATCCATAGCGTCGGAAGAAATCCGCGAATGGATCGATCACGCTTAGCTGCATCGCTGCACCCCAGCTGGGCGGCGTAGTCCGAACCACATCGGGTTCGCGCGCGAACAGCGTGGCCAAGATGGGGATCAGCATGGCCAGGGCGAAAACGACATAGATCACTGGCCAATCCAGATGGTCGGCCAGAATCAGCGCGCCGGCGCCGGTGATGATGAGCGCAATGCGGTAGCCCAGCGAATAGGTAGCCACCAACGCACCCTGGGTGGCCGTTGGTGCGATCTCGATGCGATAGGCGTCGACCGCGATGTCCTGCGTGGCACCGAAGAACGCGACGACCAAGGTCGCCGCCACGAACAGGGGCAATTGCGACGGCGTCAACCTGGCCATCGCCAGCAGACCGCCCATCACGGCGAACTGGGCCAGCAACAGCCAGCTGCGCCGCTGACCCAGCCGTCCCAAGGCGCCAGGCAGTCTGACGTGGTCCAGCAATGGCGCCCACAGGAACTTGAGCGCGTAGAACATCCCCGCGCTCGCGATCATGGTGATTTCCTTCAGCACGATGCCATGCTTTCGCAGCCAGATGGCGACGGTGTAGGACACCAGCAAGAATGGCAGGCCCGAGGAGAAGCCCAGCAGGAACATCGTCCAGGCAGCGGGCTGGGTAAACGCATGCCATACCGCGAGCTTCTGCTTTTTGGGCGGCGCCGCCTCAGTCGGCATAGTCGACGGTATACGGCGCGTGGTCCGAGAACCAGGAATCACGGTAGACCGAGCAGCGCTTCAGGCGATCGCGCAGGCCAGGCGTGACCAGCTGGTAGTCGATGCGCCATCCCACATTGTTGGCCCGCGCGTTGCCGCGGTTGGACCACCACGTATAGTCCTCGCCCTTGGGATGCAGGGTGCGATAGCTGTCGACCCACCCGTGCTTTTCGACCAGGTCGTTGAGCCATGCGCGCTCTTCGGGCAGGCAGCCGGAATTCTTCTGGTTGGACTTCCAGTTCTTGATATCCAGCTCGCTGCGCACGATGTTCCAGTCGCCGCACAGCACGTAGTCGCGGCCGCTCTTCATCCACTTGTCGAAGATCGGTGCGATCCATTCCATCGCCTTGAATTTGAACTGCTGGCGCTCATCGCCCGACGAACCCGACGGCACGTACAGCGACACCACGCTCAGGTTGCCGAAGCGGGCTTCGATGTAGCGCCCCTCGTTGTCGAAGGCATCCCAGCCCAGCTCGGTGAGCACCGCATCGGGCTCGCGCTTGGCGTAGATGGCCACGCCGCTATAGCCCTTCTTGCTGCTGGCGTCGCGATAGAAGCAATGATGGCCATCGGGACGGAACATGGCATCGGAAAGCTGGTCTTCCTGCGCCTTGGTCTCCTGCAGGCAGACCACGTCGGCCTTTTGCTGGCGTAACCATTCGAACACGCCCTTGGTACCGGCGGAACGGATGCCGTTGGCGTTGAGACTGATGATGCGCATACAAGGTGCCCGGGCTCGCGAGGGATGCGCCATCATAGCAACCATGTCCGATCGCCCCGATATCCGCGTCGTGCCTGCTGACGCCACGCGTTACCCGTCGTTGTTGCTGCTTCAGGTGCACGAGCCGCAGCGCGATTTCGTCGGCCCTGTGGCGGTGTCGCTGGCCGACGCGATGCTGTGCGAAGACAGCGAGGCCATGGCCATCCTGCGCAACGACGAGCCGATCGGCTTCTATCGCATCGAGAACAAGCCCCGCAGCATCGCGGACATGGATTTCGATGAGCCCACCCTTGGCCTGCGCTCGTTCTTCATCGACGCCCGCTGGCAGGGCCAGGGCCTGGGCACGCTCGCGCTTGCCGTCGTGATGCGCGATCTCGCGCAGCGCCATCCGGGTGCGCGCAACGTCGTGCTCACCGTCAACGTTCGCAACACGTCCGCGCTTGCACTGTATCGGCGCGCCGGCTTCCGGGAGACCGGCGGGCTGTACCATGGCGGGCGTTCCGGGCCGCAGCACGTGATGCTGGGCGCCCTGCCCCTCTGACCAAATCCGAACGAGAGAAAGCTGCCGTGCACGACTACCAGCGCGAATTCATCGAACTCACCCTGCAGCGCGACGTGCTGCGTTTCGGCGACTTCACCCTGAAGTCCGGCCGCCAGAGTCCGTATTTCTTCAATATGGGCCGCATCGATTCGGGCGCGGCGCTGGCCCAGCTGGGCCGCGCCTACGCCGCCGCCGTGGTGAATTCCGGCATCGAAGTGGACATGCTGTTTGGTCCGGCCTACAAGGGCATTGCGCTGGCCGCCGCCACGGCGATCGCCCTGGCCGACCAGCATGCTCGCGACCTGCCCTGGGCGTACAACCGCAAGGAAGCCAAGGATCACGGCGAAGGCGGCGTGCTGGTCGGCGCACCGCTGAAGGGACGCGTGCTGATCGTGGACGACGTGATGACCGCTGGCACCGCCGTGCGCGAATCCTTGGCGCTGATCCGGGCGCAGGGCGCCACGCCGGCGGGCGTGCTGATCGCACTCGACCGCCAGGAGCGCGGGCAGGGCGAGCTCTCCGCCGCGCAGGAAGTCACGGCTGACTACGGCATCCCGGTGATTGCCATCACCAGTCTCGGCGACGTGCTGGCCTATGCGGGCGGCCGCCCGGACCTGGCGGCGGAGCACGCCCGCCTGGTGTCTTATCGCGAGCGCTACGGCGTAAATGCCTGAATGGCGGGTGGTTGGCGAAGCCGGTCACACCGCATGCAGCGGCATCGTGCGAACGTCATGGTGTCACGATGTCGCCCGCTATACTTCCGCCTACAAGGGGGAATTCCATGCGTAAAACAGTTTTCGTCATCGCGTTGCTCGCGCTGACCACCGTCGTCTATGCACAAACCAAGGCGCCCACCTATCGGTATCGATGGAAGGATGCGGCCGGGCTGCCGCACTACAGCGACAGCCTCACCTCCGATGCCATGAAGTTCGGCTACGAGCTGGTGAATGATCGCGGCATCGTCGTGCAGCACGTCGACCGCCAGCTCACCCCGGAGGAGCGCGCCGCCGCCCAAAAGGCTGCCGAAGAGCAGGCCGTGGTGGATCGCGCCGCCGCAGAGCGCAAGCGCAACGACGCGCAGATGCTCGCGGCCTATCCTTCGGAAGCGGAATACAAGGCTTCGCAGCAGCAATATCTGGACAGCATGGACCAGCAGATCGCGACCACGCGGTCCAATCTGCGCAGCCAGGAAAAGGCGCTGACCGATCTGCTGACTCGTGCCGGCGACCTGGAGCGAGCCAAGCAACCGGTCCCTCCCTTCCTGAGCGAGGGCATTACCAAGCAACGCGACGTGGTGGCGCATCAGCGCGATGCGCTGGAGCGTGAGCAGAAGACCCGCGATGCCCAGGTTCAGAAGAACGCGCAGGATCTCGTGCACTACCGCGAACTGAAGGCTGCCGAGGCCAAGGGCCTGTAACGCCCACTTCGGCTTGCGAGAGAGCCCCGGCCATGCCGGGGCTTTTCATTTAGAACGGCAGCTTGAGTGAGGGATCGACCGCCAGCAGCTGCGCGCGGAATATTTTCTTGATGCGTGCGAGTGCGGCCTCGTTGTCTGCATCGAAACGCAGTACGAGAGTTGGCGTGGTATTGGACGCGCGCACCAGACCCCAGCCGTCGGACCAGTCCGCGCGCACACCGTCGATGGTGGTGAGGGTCGCGTCGCCAAACGTCGCCTGCTGGCGGAACGCTTCGATGAAGCGATAGTGGGCGCCCTCGTCCATCTCCACCTTGAGCTCAGGCGTCGACACGCCTTTGGGACAGGTGGCGAACAGTTCCTCCGGCGTGCGCTCTTCCAGATCGCCGGCAAGGATTTCCATCAGGCGCGCGCCGGCATAAATGCCGTCGTCAAAGCCGTACCAGCGCTCCTTGAAGAAGAAGTGGCCGCTCATTTCGCCGGCCAGCTCCGCACCCGTATCGCGCATCTTGGCCTTGATCAGCGAGTGGCCGCTGCGCCACATCATGGGGCTGCCGCCGGCATCCAGGATCACGCCCTTGAGATGGCCGGTGCACTTCACGTCGTAGATGACCGTGGCGCCGGGCTGGCGGGACAGCACGTCGCGCGCAAACAGCATCAGCGTGCGGTCGGGGAAGATGATCTCGCCATCCCTGGTGACCACGCCAAGACGGTCGCCGTCGCCATCAAATGCGATGCCGAGATCCGCGCCGGTCTGCTTCACCGCGAAGATCAGGTCTTCCAGATTGTGCGGGTCGGACGGGTCGGGATGATGATTGGGGAACGTGCCATCGACATCGCAGTAGAGCGGAATGACTTCGCAGCCGATGCCCTCCAGCACCTGCGGCGCCACCGCACCGGCAATGCCGTTGCCGCTGTCGATCACCACCTTGAGGCGACGCTCGGCCTGCACGTCGGAGGTGATGCGGTCGATGTAGTCGGGGATCACATCGACATGGCGCAGATTGCCCTTGCCGCCGCGCTCCAGCTGGTTGCCGACGATGCGCTGGTAGAGATCCTGGATGGCGCCCTCGGACAAGGTCTCGCCGCCCACCACAATCTTGAAGCCGTTGTAGTCGGGCGGGTTATGGCTGCCGGTCACGGCCACGCCACAACCCGTATTGAAGCGGTAGGCGGCGTAGTAAACGACCGGGGTCGGAACGGCGCCCAGCTCGATGACGTCGATGCCCGCTTCGCGCAAGCCGTCGCACAAGGCGCTCGCCAGCTCCGGACCCGACAGGCGACCATCGCGCCCCACCACGATCTCCGGCAGGCCCTTCTCGTGCATGACCGTGCCGATGGCCTGGCCGAGCAGGCGGGCCACTTCCTTGGTCAGCGACTTGCCGACCACGCCGCGCACGTCGTACGCACGGAAGATCACCGGGTCGACAGTCACCGGCGCGGGCGCAGCAGGCTTGGGCGCTGCGATGCGGGCGGGCGCCACAGGCGCTTCCGCCGCCTGCTCGGCTTCAAGCAGTTCCGACAGCACCGGTTCCGCCGCATCGTTGCGGACGCGGCGGACGCCCAGTCGATCGCGCATCCAGATCAGATAGATGCCCGCGCCCAGGCCCAGCAGTCCGAGCAGGGCCGTCAGCGGCCAGACGCGCGGCAATACGATATAAGCCGATGGCAGGGCCGCCAGCACGCTGAAGGTGCTGCCTTCGATCGCTCTGCCGTTCGCTTCGCGCTCGGCCGAGCCATTGCCGGTAGCGAGCAGACGCAGGTCACCGCGATCGTCGCCCTGACGCAGTTCCAGGCGTCCACCTGCGGTGGGGATGGATTCAAAGCGCTCCTGCAGCGGAGCGAACGGCAACGCCACCCAGGCCCACGCCTGCGGGTGTGCGGCCGGCCCCACCGGTATCACCAGCGCAAGCACGCGCGTGCCGTGGGCATCGGGCACGGACTGGGCCAAAGGCTTGCCATCGGCGGTTTGCGCCGCCATCAGCTGGGCCGCCTTGCCGTAGCCGAATACGCGATAGTTCGCATGCAGCACCTCGTCGAGGCTGCCGCTGTAGACATCCACCGCCAGCGCCTGGGGAAGGAGATGGCGCAGTTCGGTGGCGGCCTGGGCCGGATCGGACACGATGATGGCCGGGTCCAGCGAATGGACCGCCGCTTCCACGCGGCCCCGCTCGCTGGCAATGTCCGCCGCCAGGGCGTCCGCTGCCTGCTTCTGGGCGGCGTGCACGCGCTCGACCACGTTGCCTTCGTCGAAGATCTGCCAGGTCTGCCAGAGGCAGAACAAGCCACCGAGCACCAGCAAGGTGCCCGCGGCGAATGGCAGCAGCCGGCGTCCGTCGATGGATCCGGCAAAACTTCGGCTACCGACGTTGAAGATGTTGGCCATGTCCTGTCCCCGCACAGGCTATCTGGTCGCTTCCCATGCGAGCGCGAGCGCCCGCACCACTTTGCACTCAGTTGACCCCGGTCGAACCGAACCCACCCTCGCCCCGCTGCGACGGCGCAAACGCCTGCACCACCTTCAGCCGTGCCTGCGCCACCGGCACCAGCAACAGCTGGGCGATGCGATCGCCTACTTCGATGGTGTAGGGCTGCGTGCCGCGGTTCCAGCATGAAATCATCAAGGGGCCCTGGTAATCGGCATCGATCACGCCCACCAGGTTGCCCATCACCAAACCGTGTTTATGGCCCAGACCCGAGCGCGGCACGATCAGCGCGCACCAGCCCGGATCACCAATATGGATGGCCATGCCGCTGGGCACCAGCACGCTGTCGCCCGGTTGCAGGGTCAACGGCGCCTCGATGGCTGCGCGCAGATCCATGCCGGCGCTGCCGATGGTGGCAGCCTGCGGCAGGGGGATGACATCGCCCAGGCGCGGATCGAGGATCTTCAGCTCGACGTCGACTGCATTGCCAACCGTCACTGGCGCACCGCCCGGTAACGCTCGGCCACCTTGGCCACCAGCTGTCGCGCCAGTTCCGTCTTGGAGGCACGCGGCAGTTCGATGGCCCCATCAGGACCGTAAAGCGTGAGGGCGTTGTCGGCGGCTTCGAATCCGAGGCCACCGCCCACCTGGTTGGCGGCAATCATGTCTAATCCTTTGCGCTTGAGTTTGTCTTGCGCGTATCGCTCCACATCATGCGTTTCCGCGGCAAATCCGACCAAGAAGGGGCGCACGGTTTGCGCAGCCAGCGTGGCGAGGATGTCCGGGTTCTCGGCCAGACGCAGTTCCAGGGGCGCGCCGTCGTGCTTTTTAAGCTTGTGATCGGCAACGGTGGCCGGTCGGTAGTCACCCACCGCGGCGGCGGCGATGTAGATATTCGCATCGGCGCAGGCAGCCACCACCGCATCGCGCATCTGCTCGGCGCTGCGCACATCGATACGGCGCGTCATCCCCGGTGGCGTCGCCATGCTCACCGGGCCGGCCACCAGAGTGACCTCCGCGCCGGCCTGCGCGGCCGCTTCGGCGACGGCGAAACCCATGCGGCCGGAACTGCGGTTGCCGATGAAACGCACCGGATCGATGTCTTCATAGGTGGGCCCGGCACTCACGACGACCTTGAGCCCACGCAGGACTTGCGCGCCGAAGGAGCCGACGATCGCCTCGCGCAGCTCCAACGGTTCCAGCATGCGGCCCGAGCCGATATCACCGCAGGCCTGGTCGCCCGATGCAGGGCCAAGGATATGCACGCCACGCTGGCGGAGGATGTCCACATTGGCCTGCACCGCCGGATGCGCCCACATCTGCTGGTTCATGGCGGGCGCCACATACAGCGGCGCAGCGCTGGCCAGGCAGACGGTGGTCAGCAGGTCGTTCGCCATGCCGTGGGCAAGACGCGCAATCAGGTCGGCGCTCGCCGGTGCGATGATGATGCGCTCGGCCCAGCGGGCCAGCTCGATGTGACCCATCGCCGCTTCGGCTTCGGCGTCCCACAGGCTGGTGCGCACCGGCTGGCCGGACAGCGCCTGGAAGGTGGTGGCACTGACGAAGTGCGCCGCGTTTTCGGTCATCACCACGCGGACCTCGGCGTCGAGGTCGCCCAGGCGACGGACCAGTTCGCAGGATTTATAGGCAGCGATGCCGCCGGACACGCCCAGCAGGATGCGGCGTTGGGCAAGACTCATGTGATTGGGCCTGACTACCGTTTGGGGCGGTAGCTTACCGGAATCATTCGTCCTGCTCGGTAAAAGTGAAGCGGGCGGCTGATCACCGCCCGCCCTGTGCTCAAGCCGTCACGCGCGGATGAAGGATGTCATCCAGACCGATGCGGCGCAGCAGCTCCGCGCGGACGCGATCGGCCACGCCGTTGACGATCTCGGCACCGTCCTCGGAGGGATCGATATGCACGCGGAACGGACGCTTGCCGAAGGGCTTGTCCACCACCTCGACGATGGCCCGTGCGACGGCCTCCGGGTCGGCATCAGCCGGTTCCAGCGAGGCGAGTCCCTTGAAAGCCACTTCGCTGAAATCGCCGGTGGGGCCTTCGGCGTAGATCTTGGCAACCGCCTCATCCGCCGGCGCGCCGGCATGGGCGAAATGGTTGGTGCCCTTGGTAAAGGCGCCAGGTACCACGATGGAGGTCTCGATGCCCCAGCGCGCCAGCTCGCCGGCATAGCTCACCGCCAACGAATCCATGCCCGCCTTCGCGGCGAAGTAGGGCGCCAGATACGGTGGCGTGCCGCCGCGTACGCTGCTGGAGGACACCCACACCACCAGCCCCCGGCCTTGCTTGCGCAACTGCGGCAGGGCGGCGCGGTTGACGCGCTGCGTGCTCAGCACATTGGTGTCGTAGAGCTGGGCGAACTGTTCCGGCAGGAAGGCTTCGGCCGGACCGTAGGACATGTGCCCGGCATTGTGGATCACCACGTCCAGCCGCTGGTGCTCGGCCACGATCTGCGCAATCGAGGCATCGACCGACGATTGCGAGGCCACGTCCATTTCGATGGCGCGCAGGTCCACGCCCTGTTCCTGTGCATAGCGCTGCATATCGGCCACGCGATCCGCGTTGCGACCAGCCGTTTCGCGCATGCCGGCGTAGACGATGTGGCCGGCGTGGGCCAGCGCGCGGGCGCTCATCAGGCCGAAGCCGCTCGAAGCGCCGGTGATGACAATGACGTACTTCATGATGCGTTCTCCCAAAAAGGCATCGCGTGGCGATGCGGGTAAGTGGAATCAGACGAGGCCGCCGTTGGCGCGCAGCACCTGGCCGTTGACCCAGCTGCCGTCGGGGCCGGCGAGGAAGGACACGACGCTGGCGATGTCATCGGGCGTGCCCAGGCGCTCGAGCGGCGCAGCCTTGGCGAGCTGGTCGATCTGGTCCTGCGTCTTGCCCTTGAGGAACAAGTCAGTGGCCGTCGGGCCCGGCGCCACCGCATTGACGGTGATGGCCCGGCCGCGCAGCTCTTTGGACAGCACGTGCGTCATCGCTTCCACCGCGGCCTTGGTGGCCACGTAGACGCCGTAATTGGGGAAATTGAGGCCCACCACGCTGGTGGAGAAGTTGACGATGCGGCCACCCTGGCGCAGGCGCTTGCCCGCCTCGCGCAGCGTGTTGAAGCTGCCCTTGAGGTTGATCGCGATGGTGCGGTCGAACAGCGCATCGTCGGTATCGCTCAGCGGCGCCAGCTGCATGATGCCGGCGTTGTTGACCAGCACATCCACGCCACCGAACGCGGTTTCGGCCGCGTCGAACATCCGGCGCACCGCCACCGGGTCGGCCACATCGGCCTGGGCGGTCAGCGCATGGCCGCCAGCGCTTTCGATCTTGCGGGCCAGCGCCTCGGCGGAAGCGGCGTCGCCGGCGTAGTTGATGACCACCGTGAAGCCATCGCGGGCCAGACGCTCGGCCACCGCCGCGCCGATACCACGCGAAGCGCCGGTGACGATGGCGACTTTGGAAACCTGTGCAGACATGGGGAATATCCTCGGAAAGAGCCGACCCGTTGTCGGCGCAAGCAAAGGATGGACTTTTCCTTTGGCCGGATAATCTGCTTCAATCCGTCATCATCATTCGGATAAGTCGAACAGTGGACAAGGTCGACGCCATGCGCCTCTTCGCCCGCATCGTGGAGCGCCGCAGCTTCACCTTGGCCGCGCAGGACCTGGAGCTGCCGCGCTCCACCGTCACCGAGGTGGTCAAGCGCCTGGAAGCCCGGCTGGGCGTGCGGCTGCTCGAACGCACTACCCGACAGGTGCGGGCCACGCTGGACGGCGAGGCCTATTACCAGCGTTGCCTGAGCATCCTGGCCGAGATCGAGGAAGCCGAGGCCGCCTTCACCGGGGCACGCCCCAGCGGCCTGTTGCGGGTGGACGTGCACAGCGTGCTGGCCCGTCATTTCATGCTGCCGGGGCTGCCCGGGTTTCTCGAGCGTTATCCGGACATCCAGTTGCGTATCGGCGAGGGCGACCGCTACGTCGATCTGGTCCGCGAGGGCGTCGATTGCGTCCTGCGCGTAGGCAAGCCCACCGACAGCAGCATGATCGGCCGCCAGATCGCCACCCTGGTGGAAGGCACCTACGCGAGCCCCGCCTATCTGGAACGGCACGGCATGCCGACATCGCCCGACGATCTGGACGGGCACCAGATGGTGGCTTTCGTGTCATCCGTTTCCGGCAGCACGCTGCCGCTGGAATTCTGCGTGGACGGCGGTGTGCGCGAACGCCTGTTGCCCCATGCGGTAAGCGTGGCGGGCGCGGAAATGTACGTGGCCACTGCCCGACTTGGCCTGGGCCTCATCCAGGTCCCCTGCTATCGCGTCCAGGACGACCTCGCCTGCGGCACGCTGGTGGAAGTGCTGCCGCGATACCCACCCACGCCCTCGCCGGTCTACGTGCTGTATCCGCAGAACCGTCAGCTCTCACCGCGCGTGCGGGTCTTCATCGACTGGCTGAGCGGCGAGTTCGCGGCCCGGTTTCCGCCGACAAACTGACTCATCGTCGGCACGCATACCCACATGCGCTTCGCCGCGCGCCGATGGGCGCGCCCTTCATCGGACGGCAGGCTGTTCCGATGAGCATCCATCAATGGCCCGAGGGCGAGCGCCCACGAGAAAAACTGCTGGCGCGCGGCTGCGGCGCCCTCTCCGACGCCGAGCTGATCGCCGTACTGCTGGGCAGTGGCGTAGTCGGCAAAGATGCCATCGCGCTGGCCCGTGAACTGCTGGTGGTCAGCGGAGGCCTGGCAGCCCTGCTCACCGATCCGGGTGACACCATGCGCCTGCGCGGCATCGGCCCGGCCAAACGCGCCCGTCTGGTCGCGGCACTCGAACTGGCTCGGCGCACGCTGGCGGAGCAACTCACCGATCGCCGGCCGCTGGGCAACCCGCGTGAAAGCGGCAGCTACCTCAGCGCCAAGCTGCGGCACCTGCCCTACGAGGTGTTCGGCTGCCTGTTCCTGGACAATCGCCACCGGGTGCTGGCCTTCGAAGAACTCTTCCGCGGCACCATCGACAGCGCGAATGTGCATCCACGCGAAGTGGTGCGCGCCTGCCTGCGCCACAACGCGTCGGCGGTCATCCTTGCCCACAACCATCCCAGCGGCGTAGCCGAACCAAGCGCCGCCGACCGCACCATCACGCGGCAACTGCGGGACGCCCTCGAGCTGGTCGGCGTGCGGGTGCTCGACCATCTGGTGATCGGCAGCGGCGAGCCGGTGTCGATGGCGATGCTGGGGTTGATCTAGCTGCGTTGATAGCACGCTGACTTAGATCAGAATTTTCCTGTCGCCCAAAAAAAACAACGGCGCGGGGGGAGATCCGCGCCGTATGGCCGTCTTGTGGGGAGAAAGGAGAGTAACGGCGTGCTCCTGCCCCCGTCGGCGGGGAGGTGCCTAAGGGACGAGAGATAGTGTGGCGCTGCCGCATGACAGGGTCGTTACGTGGATCGAGACAAATGCATAAGGCTGGCAAGAACGATTGGTCCTGCGACTTATGCACATTCGGCCTGAGACGGCACTTTCCGTTCACATTCTCTTGAGTCCCGCAGAAGTGCATCGCAACTGCATGATTTAGATTGCTATTTTTTGTGACGGTGACATTTCCGTCGGGAAAACCCTGCGATGCCTCTTGCGGGGACAGACATTCCCCACAGAGTTATCCACAGACTTCGCCACTGCATCGCAGCACGCCGGCGCGCGACACCGGGGCCGGCTCGACCGGCCCTGGTCTGATAGGATTAGGGGTTCCATCGCCGTCAGACACTTACCGTGAAAGAACAGCTGCGCGAACTGCTGCTGCAGGCCATTCGTACCCTGCAGAATGAGGCCACCCTGCCCGCCGACCTCGAAGTGCCCCACTTCGTGATCGAGCGTACGCGCAGCCGCGATCATGGTGACTTTGCCGCCAACGCGGCGATGCTGCTGGCCAAGCCTGCCCGCGCCAAACCGCGCGAGCTGGCCGAGAAGCTGGTGGCAGCGCTGCCGGCCAATGGGCTGGTGGGCAAGGTCGAGATTGCCGGCCCGGGCTTCATCAACTTCTTCCTCGCACCGGGCGCTTACCACGCCGAAGTGGGCCAGGTGCTCGCCGAGGGCAATGCCTACGGCCGCAGCAGCACCGGCAAGGGCGTGACGGCGGGTGTGGAATTCGTCTCCGCCAACCCGACCGGCCCGCTGCACGTGGGGCACGGCCGCAACGCGGTGCTGGGCGACTGCATCGCGCGCGTGCTCGACGCCACCGGCTGGAAGGTAAAGCGCGAGTTCTACTACAACGATGCCGGCGTGCAGATCCACAACCTGGCCGTGTCGACCCAGGCGCGCGTGCGCGGCCTGACGCCAGACGACGCCGGCTGGCCGGAAGACGGTTACCGCGGCGACTACATCGCCGACGTGGCGAAGTCCTACCTCAACGGCGACACCGTCGAAGTGGAAGGCCATGCCGTCACCGGTGCCAAGAACCCGGACGATCTGGAAGCGATCCGTCACTTTGCCGTGGCCTACCTGCGTCGCGAGCAGAACCTGGACCTGGCCGCCTTCGGCGTCGGCTTTGACGTCTACTACCTCGAGTCCTCGCTCTACAACGACGGCAAGGTCGAGGAGACCGTGCGCGAGCTGGTCGCCCACGGCCATACCTACGAGGACGGCGGCGCGCTGTGGTTGCGCTCCACCGACTACGGTGACGACAAGGACCGCGTGATGCGCAAGTCCGACGGCACCTATACCTATTTCGTGCCGGACGTGGCCTACCACATGACCAAGTGGCAGCGCGGCTATGTGAACGCGGTGACCGTGCTGGGTTCCGATCACCACGGCTCGCTGGCGCGCGTGAAGGCAGGCCTGCAGGCGCTGGACACCGGCATTCCCAAGGGTTATCCGAACTACGTGCTGTACCAGATGGTGACGGTGATGCGCGGCGGCGAAGAGGTGAAACTCTCCAAGCGCGCCGGCAGCTACCTCACCCTGCGCGACCTTATCGAAGAAGCCGGCCGCGACGCGACCCGCTACTTCCTGATCGCGCGCAAGGCCGATTCGCAACTGGTGTTCGACATCGACCTGGCCCGCTCGCAGAGCAACGACAATCCGGTCTATTACATCCAGTACGCCCACGCCCGCGTCTGCCGCGTGCTGGAGGAGCTGGCCGAGCGCGGTCTGCCGCCGGTGGACACCAAGGCCGGCGTTGCCCAGCTGTCGCGTCTGGACACCGAGCACGAGCAGGCGCTGTTCACCGAGCTGTCGCGCTACGCCGAAGTGGTGGAGGCGGCGGCGGCCAATCTGGAACCGCACCTGATCGCGCAATACCTGCGCGAGCTCGCCGGCTCGCTTCACAGTTACTATCACGAGCACAAATGGATCGTGGACGACGCCGAGCTGCGCAATGCGCGCATCACGCTGGTGCTCGCCACGCGCCAGGTCATACGCAACGGTTTGGATTTGCTGGGACTCAGTGCCCCGGAGAAGATGTAAATGGCAGCACGCAAGGGCAAAGGTCGACAGGCCGTCCGCAATAACAGCGGTGGCATGCCGGGCTGGGGTTGGGCGGTGATCGGCATCCTGATCGGTGCCGTGCTCATGTTCGCCATGCGCGGCCACCTGCCGATGGCGCCGCGCGCCGGCGACGGCCCGCAACCCAACGCGCAGGCCACGGCGCAGCGCGGCAGCGATGCCGGCGCGGCCGGCACGGAATCCACTTCGGCCACCGATGCCGCGCCCGCCGCGAAGAAGCCGCAATACGACTTCTATTCGGTGCTGTCGGAGAAGGAAGTGCGCATTCCCGACGCGGTGATCAGCGCGCAGGCCAAGGCTGAGCAGCAGCAGAAGCAGCAAGCCGCCCAACAGGCAGCCGCGCAGCAGCAGGCTCAGGCCGCCGCGCAGAAGCCGGCGCCGGGTCCGGCCGCCGTGGCTGAAGCCATCACGCCTGCGCCCGAATCGGCGGTGCATGCGCCGGCGCCGGCACCGACTGCTGCTGCGGCTGCACCTGCTGCCAGCGGATACCTGCTGCAGGTCGGCGCCTTCCCCAGCCCCTCCGATGCCGAAACGCTGAAGGCCAAGCTAGCCATGCAGGGCTTCGTCGCCAACGTGTCGCCGGTGAACGTCAACGGCCAGACCTATAACCGCGTGCGCCTGGGCCCGTTCCATTCGGCCACCGAGCTGGAATCGGCCAAGCAGCGTCTGACCTCGGCGGGGATCAACGCGATTGCGCTGAAGGAAGGCAGATAAGGCCGGTCTTGCAACGCAGCCACAAAAAAAGCCGCGCACTGCGCGGCTTTTTTTATGTGCGCATGTTTGTGGGAGCGCACCCTGTGCGCGACGGTCTCGATACAACGCAGCGCCGTCGCGCACAGGGTGCGCTCCCACAGTCGCCCTGATCAGCCCTTGCGCTTGAGCCTGATCAAACCGGAAATATCGTCATCGCCGTGGCCCTGCGCCATCAGCTCGGCGTAGTCGGCGAGCGAGCGTTCGATCACGCTGCGGTTGGTGCCGGCTTTTTCAGCGATGCCGCGGACGATGCCCAGATCCTTGTGCAGCAGGCCGAGCTTAAAGCCGACGCTGAACTCGTTGCGCAGCATGGTGGCGCCCCGCTTTTCGAGGAACCAGTTGCCGGCTGCGCCCGCGCCCAGCGTGGGCAGCAGACGTTCGGGATCGAGACCGAGTGCCTCGGCGAGGGCGAGTCCTTCGCAGACGCCCTGGGCGATGCCTGCCACCAGCACCTGGTTGACGGCCTTGGTGGCCTGACCGGCGCCGACGTCGCCCAAATGGGTGACGCGCAGGGCATACGCTTCGAGTACCGGGCGAGCGCGTTCAAGCACATCGGCATCGCCGCCGACCATCACGGAAAGCTTGCCGTTCTTCGCTCCTTCCACGCCGCCCGATACCGGTGCGTCGAGGAATTGCGCGCCGACGGCGGCCAGCTTGGCAGCGGCCTGCTTGGCGGTATCGGGCGCCACGGTGGAGTGATCCACCACGATGGCGCCCTTCTTCAGATGCGGCAGGAGTGCGTCGACGGTGGAGAGTACGTCGGCATCGGCGGTGACGCATAGCGCGATCACGTCGCACTGCGCGGCGATCTCCGCCAGCGACGGCGCGAGCACGCCAAGGTCCTTGGCCACGGCATCGGCATTGGCCTGCGTGCGGCTGGCGACGGCGTGCAGCAGGCCGTGGGCTTTGAGATGACCGGCCATCGGCGTGCCCATGGCGCCGAGTCCGATGAATGCTGCCTTGAGACTCATGAGTGTTCCTGGGTTTTCAATCTTCGCAGTGTACGTCGTGGGTGATGAAGGGGTGTTCGGGCGTCGGTCGTTCGAACCACTCCGGTTCGTCGAGCGTGCACAACATGTCGTCCATGCCGCTGGTCCAATGCAGCCTCATGCTGTCGACGCTGAACTCGTAATCCTTGTAATGCCCTTCGTACGGCTTGTTTCGGTAGATCAGGTGGAACAGGTTGATCAGCGCACCACTGGCGTGGACCTCGGCCTGTTTGTAGGCGAGATGGTTGCGCTGCTCTTCCGGCACCAGCTTCATCAGGTCATGAAGTATGCGTTGTTGGCGCTGCCGCTGCGCCATGTATTCGGTGATCAGTCGCGTGCGGCTGGAATACTGGATGTCCTTCGAACGCGTGGTGACTTCGGCAAGATCGCGCGGCAGCTCGCCGCGGGCGCTCCACAGATCCACCTGGAAAACCAGCGAATCGCGACAGGCCGGATCGGACAGGACCTTGTAGAGCGGCGTGTTGGAGACCATGCCGCCATCCCAGTAGAACTCGCCATCGACTTCGATGGCCGGGAACCCGGGCGGCAGCGCACCGGATGCCATGAAGTGCTCGACGCGCAGGTTGCCTTCGGTGTTGTCGAAATACGCAAAATTGCCGGTTCGTATGTTGACGGCGCCCACCGAGACGCGCATCGATGTCTTGTGATTGATGCGGTCGAAATCGACGAGGCGTTCGAGCGTGGACTTCAACGGCGCCGTGTCGTACCAGCTCGCCGAGGCAGGCGAGGCTCGCCACGGCATCAAGGGAAACGGGCGCGGCGTGAAGAAGCCGGGCTGTCCCTCCGTCAATGCGCGCAGTGCGGCCAGGCCACTCAGGCCGTTCTGCCACGGAAGCTCCCATGCAGCTGGGTCCATCGGCGGCGTGAACCAGGCAGGGAACAGCTGCGGCCGGGTGATGCTTTCCCAGAACTCGCGCAGCCGCGCCACACGATGCTCCGGTGCGTTGCCGGCGATGATTGCCGCGTTCAACGCGCCGATGGAAATGCCGGCCACCCAGTTCGGATGTAAGCCGGCCTGGTCCAGGGCCTCGTAGACACCGGCCTGATAGGCGCCCAGCGCGCCACCACCCTGCAGCACCAGCGCGATCGTCTGGTACTTCTGGTGGTGCTCTTGCAGCAGGTTGAGTGCGGCGGTCTTGTCGCTCGCGGATTTCTTTCGGACGTCCATACGGATCAGCCTCGACTCACTCGGCCAGATAATCGTGTACCACGGTGCCCAGGTCGAGCGTCAGGTCCGTGATGAAATGCAGGGCCGACTCCACCTTCAACACCGGCAGGTCGGCCACCGGCGCCAGCGCATGCGGATGTAGCTCCAGCGAGCCTGGCCCGGTCCATGCGCCCTTGAGCGTCACGTTGGTGGTGAAGTAGCGGACCAGCTCGCAGATGCGCGGCGTGCCGTCCACGTGCGGAATGATCTTGAGCAGGTAGTTGGGGGCCGCCAACGAAGCCAGCACCGCCTGATGATCGGCTTCGCGGTGCTTGAAGCCCATGGTGGCCTTGGCCACGCGCACCTTGCCGTAATCGAGCGTGCCGACCAGGGTGTCGATCTCGGTGTCCAGCTGCGGGCTGGCCAGCTTTTTCGGAAAGCCCCATAGCTCGCGCCCGCCGGCAATGGGTGGATGATCGTTCAAGTACATCGAATGCACGTAGCCGCCATGTTGACCCTGGAAGCTGACGGGGATCACCTGGCCTGATTCGGTGTAGTCGCCGAAGCCGGTGGAATCGGGCATGCGGATGAATTCGTATTTGACCAGCGGCTCGGTGACTTCGAGCGGCTCGGGCACCACCGCGCGCAAGGCATCGAGGTCGGTGCGATAGGTGATGACCAGGAATTCGCGATTGACGAAACGATAGGGGCCCACGGGAAACGCGGGACTGGTCAAGGGCATGGCGAAAGCATTGGCTTTTACGTCGGCGATCTTCATGCAAGGCTCCGGACAGACGGCCACGCGCTGCTCATTGCTGCGCGTGGCGCGGTATCGACCCACTCCGATGGCGACCGCCCGGCACAACCGGGCGGATCACCGCGATTACTGCATGTACCAGCCGTGGCTGACCACGATCGATTGTCCCGTAAGCGCGGCCGACGGGAAGCTGGCCAGATACAGCGCGGTCTGCGCGATGTCTTCCACGGTGGTGAAGACGCCGTCGACGGTGTCCTTGAGCATCACGTTTTTGATCACTTCGTCTTCGCTGATGCCGAGCTCTTTCGCCTGCTCGGGAATCTGCTTTTCCACCAGCGGGGTGCGTACGAAGCCGGGGCAGATCACGTGCGAGCGCACGTTGTGCGCGGCGCCTTCCTTCGCCAGCGTGCGCGCCAGACCCAGCAGGCCGTGCTTGGCGGTGACGTAGGCGGACTTGAGCTTGGAGGCTTCGTGCGAATGCACCGAGCCCATGTAGATGACGGTGCCGCCGCGGTCGTCCTTGTACATGTGCTTGAGCGCGGCCTTGGTGGTGAGGAAGCCGCCATCGAGATGGATGGCAAGCATCTTTTTCCAGTCGGCGAAGGCGAACTGCTCGATCGGATTGATGATCTGCACGCCGGCGTTGGAAATGAGGATATCCAGGTGACCAAACTGCGCGACCACCTTGTCGGTGCCGGCGTTGACGGCGTCTTCGTTGGTCACGTCCATCGCGATGCCGATGGCCTTGCCGCCTGCCGCATTGATCTCGTTGGCCGCTGCGTCGGCCGCTTGCTGGTTGATGTCGGCGATGGCGACCGCCGCACCGTTCTTCGCGTAAAGCTCTGCAATGGCCTTGCCCAGCCCACTGGCCGCGCCAGTGATGAGTGCCACCTTGCCGTCGAGACTTGCCATAACCACTCCTGTCGATGGGGAACGGGGAAAGCAGAAACGGTTGTCAGGCTGTCACAGCCTGGGGTGTGCATCCATAAGACGAATGGACCGCGTGTCTTTTATTCCGTCATTCCGGCGTAGGCCGGAATGACGAGCGGGTCCTATCGCCTCAACGCACACCTTCCGACAGATAGGTATAGCCGGTGAGACCTTCATTCAATGTGACAAACAACTGCTCCGCTGCGGCACCTTCGACACCCGCCGCCGCGATACGTTCGCGGTAGCTGCGACGCAGGGCTTCCAGGTCGTAACCGACGTAGTCGAGCATCAGGTCGGTGGTGTCGCCTCGGCGCTTGTGCGCGAAAACATACGAATCGCCGTCGACGCGCACATTCACCGCGTCGGTGTCGCCGAACAGGTTGTGGATGTCGCCCAGCGTCTCCTGATAGGCACCGACCATGAAGATGCCGAGGCGATAGCTTTCGTCTTCTTTCAGGGCATGCAACGGCAGGCTCACGTCCACACCTTCGGCGTCGACATAGTCATCGATGCGGCCGTCGGAGTCGCAGGTGAGATCGACGATCACGCCGCGACGCGTGGGCTCTTCGTCCAGTCGCGCGATGGGCGCGATCGGGAAGATCTGGTCGATGGCCCAGATGTCCGGCACCGATTCGAACACCGAGAAATTGGCGAAGTACTTGTCGACCAGTTTCTCGTCGAGTTCGTCCATGGCCTGTCGATGCGAGCGCTCGGCCGGCAGCAGGCGCGTGCGCACGGCATTGGCGATGGCGTAGTACATATCGTCCAGATGCGCGCGGTGTTCGAGGTTCAACTGACCCAGCGAGTACAAGGCCTGGCCTTCGGCAAGATGATGTTGGGCTTCATGGAACAGCTCCAGCGCCGGGCGCGTGTCGAGCTCGGCCCAGGTTTCGCGCAAGCGGCGCAGCACGGCCGGTTCGTGGTCGTGCGCGTCGGGGATATTGCCCTCGGGCACCGGCTCCACTTCGGTCACGTTGACCACCATCACGGCGTGGTGCGCGGTCATGGCGCGGCCGGCCTCGGTGATGATGTGCGGCGCGGGCAGGTTTTCTTCCGCCACTGCTTCGGCCAGCGACTGCACGATGGTGGAGGCGTACTGCTCGATCGAGTAGTTGATCGAGTTGTGGCTGCGCGAACGCGAGCCTTCGTAATCCACGCCCAGGCCGCCACCGACGTCGACGATGTCGAGTGGCACGCCCATGCGCTTCAATTCCACGAAGTAACGCGTGGCTTCGCGCATGCCATTGGCGATGTCGCGCACATTGGAAATCTGCGAGCCCATGTGGAAGTGCTGAAGCTTCAGCGTGTGCTTGAGCTGGGCCTGGTCCAGGCGCTCCACCAGGGTCAGCACCTGGCTGGGCGACAGGCCGAACTTGCCCTTGTCGCCGCCGGTGTTCTGCCACTTGCCGGCACCGATGGAGGCCAGTCGCACGCGCACGCCGAGCAGCGGCTCGACGTTGAGCGCCTTGGCTTCGGTGAACACGTGATCAAGTTCGGAAAGTTTTTCGATCACGATGTGCACGCGCAGGCCGAGCTTGAGGCCGATCAGCGCGAGACGGATGTATTCGCGATCCTTGTAGCCATTGCAGATCACGATGCTGCCCGGGCGCGCCATCGCCAGCACGGCCATCAGCTCGGGCTTGGAGCCGGCTTCCAGACCAAAGCCGTGTTCGCCGGCGGCCACCAGCTCGCCGGCGACGCCGCGCTGCTGGTTCACCTTGATCGGATAGACGGCCGTATAGCCGCCTGTGTAGTTCCATTCGCCGATGGCTTTGGCGAAGGCGTCCTGCAAACGCTTCAAACGATCGGCGAGGATGTCGGGAAAACGTACGAGCAGCGGCAGGCGCAGGCCTTCGGCGCGGGCGCGATCGACGATGACCGGCAGCGACAGCGCCGGGCCGGTGGCGCCCTTGGGACGCATCACGATATGGCCGGCTTCGTTGACGTCGACATAGCCATCGCCCCAGTGCGGAACGGCGTAGGTATGACGGGCAGCGTCGATGTTCCAGTGCTTCGACATGGAGGGCTCCTTGTTTTACGGGTGTAACACCCTGGACATGTCGTCGCAGCGGCGAGCCTTGACGAAACAAAGTCAGCCGGGCCGGAAGCCTCGCACGCCGCGGGGCCGCGGCTGACCTGGCGTACCGCGGGCGGCTAAGCGCGGCGGTACGGACGGCTATTGTAACGGCCTCTTGTGACAATGTGCCGAAGATCCGGGCATCTGCGGGCACCCCAGAGACCCCGTTCGGCTACAATTACGGATTCTTTGAACCCATCTTTTCGTCAGGAACATCCCCATGTCGCAGCATCCCAGCTGGTTCACCGAAGCCCACCAGGCCTCCGGCTCCTCCATCGGCTACCGCGTGGAGAAGCTGCTGCACGCCGAGAAAACGCCGTTCCAGACCATCGAGATCTACCAGACCACCGACTGGGGCAACCTGATGGTGATCGACGGCTGCGTGATGCTGACCAGCCGCGACAATTTCCTCTATCACGAAATGATGACGCACCCGGCCCTGTTCACCCATGCGCGCGCCAAGCGCGTGGTGATCATCGGCGGCGGCGACTGCGGCACGCTGCGTGAAGTGCTCAAGCACGAGGAAGTGGAGCACGCGGTGCAGGTGGAAATCGACGAGCGCGTGACGCGCCTGGCCGAGCAGTATTTCCCGGAACTGTGCGACTCCAACAACGATCCGCGCGCCGAGCTGCTGTTCATCGACGGCATCAAGTACATGGCCGAAGCCGAGCCCGAATCGCTCGACCTGATCATCGTGGACTCCACCGACCCGGTCGGCCCGGCCGAAGGCCTGTTCAACGCGGCCTTCTACAGCAGCTGCTACAAGGCCCTGCGCCACGGCGGCATCCTGGTGCAGCAGTCCGAATCGCCGATTGCGCACCTGGAGCTGATCAAGTCGATGCGCTCGGCCATGCGTACCGCCGGCTTCAGCGCGGTGAAGACGCTGCCGTTCCCGCAGCCGTGCTACCCCACCGGCTGGTGGAGCTGCACCATGGTCCGCAAGGGTGGCGATCTGGCCGGCTTCCGCGAGCGCGGCGCACTGAGCAAGAACTTCCCGACCCGCTACTACAACGCCGATATCCACAAGGCGGCGCTGGCCCAGCCGGAATTCATGCGCGAAGCACTGGGCGAGTAAGTTTTGCCGGTTCCCCGAACCCGGTGCGGCAACGCACCGGGTTTTTTCGTTTCTGGACCCGCTTAGAACAGCGTCTGGCGCGCCTTGGGCATCAACACCAGCACCAGCGTGGCCAGCGGCCCGAGCACCAGCGACAGCAGAAACCACAGCAGGCCGCTGCGGTTCTTGCCCTGGGCGAGGCCTGCGTTGATCAACGCCAGCGTGCCCCAGCCCACGAACCAGGGCGCCGCACGGCCGTCGGCCAAAAAGGAAATGTCGTTCACGTGGTTTTCTCCTGTGCTGCGCAGGATGACGTATCACCCCGGGGCGTCGCGAAGCGGCCATGCTAACAAGCTGGGACGCATTCTCCCGCCCGTCGCGTCCAGCGGATCAGGCGAGCTTAATCCTTGGACGTTATCCTGATTGTTGGCTCAGTGTAAGGACTACTCGATGCTTGGACGGCGCTTCTTCACATTTGCCCTGCTGCTGGCCGCGGCCTGTGACCCGGCTTTGGCGGCCAAGGCCCCCGCAAAAACGCCGCCCGCTGCCACGGATGCCACCTCGCCCGCCCGCCGCCAGGCGCTGCTGCAATACCAGAAGGATCTGGTCAGCGTGACCGCCCCGCAGGCCGATCCGATCCCGCTGATGGGCGCCGCCTTGCTGGCCCGGCCCCTGTCGGACCAGCCGGATTTCAACAGCTACCACACCCTGATCGACCGGGCTGCGGCCGCCCAGGGAGCCGGCCCGGAGATCAGCTGGGCCCGCCTGAGCGACTGCGACGCCAAGGCCTCGGACTGTCCCAACGCCGACGCCGTGGCCAAGCTGGTGCAGCAGGCGCCGGACAACGCGGCCGTGTGGCTGCTCAAGCTGGGCCAGGACCTGCGCGACGGCAAGAACGACGACGCCCGCCAGGATCTCGCCAAGGCGGCCGCCGCAAAGATTTACGACGACTACACCGGGGCGACGCTGAAGGCGTTGTCGAGCACGGTGACCGTGCTGCCGCCGCCCACCAACGTGGTGGGACCACTTTCGGCCACCAATGGGGCCGACGTGCAGCTGACCCTGGTATTCGGTCTGGCCGAAGGCCAGCCGCAGCCTGCCCTCCAGGCCACCGCCCGCCTTTGCGAAGAGAACGCCGACAAACCCCAGATCAAGGCGGATTGCCTGACCCTGGGCAAACTCTTGGAATGGGGCTCGAGCCCGCTGGCCCGTTCCCTTGGCCTGCATCTGCGCGAAGTACTGGCCGACGATGCGTCCCAGCAGGAAGACGCCAAGCGCCTGCGCCGCAACCTGGTGTGGCAGGTGCAGAGCTTCTCCCAGCTCTCCGTGCGTGCCAAGGGCGATACCGCCGTGGCCCAGCATCTGCTCAAGCTGGCCCGCTCGGGCGGCACCCAGATGAGCCTGGTGCTCACCGCCTTGCACGACTACAACATGCCCGTCGATGCGCCGTCCGAATGGGAGCCGACCAAGGCCGGCTGATCGCCACGCCGATCCAGGCAACGCCAGCCCTGCAGAAGGACACTCATGCTTGCGTCGACGCCCCGGCCATCGTGTAGGCTGGGGCCCGGCTTGGACACTGGGGCGGCATCATGCTGACGGTACTGGTAGCAAGCAGCAAAGGCGGTTGCGGCAAGAGCACGCTGGTCACGCAATTGGCCTCGCACTGGGCGCAGGATGGCAAGCACACCGCCATCGTCGACGCCGACCGGCAGAAGTCTGGTTTCCGCTGGGCAGCCAATCGCCCTGACAACGTCCCCGGCGTTCTGGCCGTGGAAGGCGGCCGCCGCTCGATGGAAAAACTCCCTCCCGATACGCAGCGCGTACTCATCGATACGCCGGCGGGCTCGCAGGAAAAAGACCTGGAGCCCTATCTGGAGAAAGCCGACATCGTGCTGGTGCCGGTGCTGCCGTCAACCTTTGACCTCGATGCCACGTTCGGCTTTCTCGAGGAACTCAAGCAGATCAATCGCGTCAAACGAGGCAAGTTGCCGGTGGGCCTGGTCGGCAACCGCCTCAAGCCGTGGACCAACGCCAGTCAGGACGCGATGTCGCAGCTGTCCGAGCAGGCGCCGTTTCCGCTGGTGGCGCAGTTGCGTGACAGCCAGGCCTATGTGCTGCTGACGGCTCTGGGCAAAGGGATCTTTGATTACGGGTCGGAAAACGTGCGTAGCCATCAGGAAGACTGGAAACATCTGCTCCGCTGGATCAAGCGCCAGCACTGAATGGTCTAACCGTGATCCGGTGCGGCCAAACGGTGCTCTGTTCTGCTCAGCGAGGGTGGCATGATGTCCAGCAAGTCGGCGAGGTGGGAGGCGCGGCGTTGCGCAGGCGGTTGGCCTGGGCCCGTCGAGCATCGCGACCCGCGGGCCCACGGAAGCAGTGGCCCTGTCACTGCGTAGTACAGCGTATTACCAGGAGCCAACCATGCACGAACTCATCCTGTTGCGTCACGCCGAAGCTCAGCCGGCTCCCACCGGCGGCGACGACCACAGCCGGCGCCTGAGCGGACGCGGGGAGCAGGAAGCCAAGGCCGCCGGCAAGTGGCTGGCGTCGCACGGCGTGAAGCCCGACCGCGTGCTGTGCTCGCCTTCCGAGCGTACGCGCGCCACGGCGGCGCTGGCCCTGGCCGCGTACAGCTACGTCCCGGTCACCGAGTTTGCCGACGACATCTACGACGCCACGCCCGGCGAACTGCTGGCCCTGCTGGACCAGCACGGCGATGCCGGCACGGTGGTCCTGGTCGGCCACAATCCCGGCATCGAACGGCTGGTGGCGCTGCTGGTCGAAGGCCGTTCCGACGAATTCCGCGGCATGCCGCCCGCGGCCCTGGCCGTGCTTCATCTCGATGGCGCACTTGAACCCGGCAACGCCCGCCTGGATGCTTTCTGGTCCCCATGAGTTTGCCGTACGTCAGCTGCTGTCTTGTGCTGTTGTTGCTCACCCTGCTGCCGGCACAAGCAGCGGATTACCGCATCGATCCGGCCCGCTCGCATGCCGACTTCGGCGTGAAGCTGTTCTGGCTGACCCAGCTCAACGGCCGCTTCCAGGAGATCGATGGCGACGTCACGCTCAGCAGCCTGCACGACACCGCCGTCGTCGACGCCCATATCACGGTGGAGAGCATCCACATGAACTCTGACCGCATCCGCCGCTGGGTGTTGGCGCCGGAGTTTTTCGATGCGTCGCGTTTTCCTTCGATCCATTTCGTGTCCGAACCGATTTCGCTCGCCATGCTGGAGAAAGGCGGCGACCTGGACGGCGAGCTGACCATGCGCGGCGTCACCAAGCCGGCGCATTTCGAAGTACTGCCCTCGCACTGCCCGCTCGACTTGCCGCAGCAATGCGTGATCTCGGTGCGCGGCACCATCCAGCGCAGCGATTTCGGCATGAGCAACCATCGCACGGCCATTTCGGACCAGGTGCAACTGGGCATGATGATTAGTCTGGATTACGCCGCGCGTTCAGCCAACACTGACTGAGTGCGCCGCGGTCTCCCGTATCATCGCGGCATGCGCCAACGCTGGATCGCCGTCTCCTTTGTGCTTGTAGCGATCCTGATCCTGTCGGGATGCAGCGTCTCGCCCTCGCGCATCCGACGCGCCGACGACGCCGTCGCCGCGGGCGTGGAGCGCCAGCTCAATTGCGGCCATCCCGACCACTGCGCCATCGCCTCGCCGCTGCTCGATGCCGCGCATCAGGCGATCAGCGATTCGACGCCCGACGAGCCGGTGCACGTGGTCACCCTGCTCAACGACAGCGAGGCGGCGATGGTCGCGCGCCTCAACCTGATCCGCGCCGCCCAGCACAGCATCGATGTGCAGACCTACATCTGGGACCAGGACGATGCCGGCCAGCTGGTGCTGGACGAACTGATCAAGGCGGCGCGACGCGGCGTGAAGGTGCGCATCCTTGCCGACCAGCTGTTCTCCTTCGGCGACCCCGTGCTGCTGGAACGGCTGGCCACGGTGCACGAGAACCTCCAGGTGCGCCTGTACAACCCGACCTTCCATGAGGCGCAGACCTCGGTGGTGGAATTCAGCGCGAGCATCGTGTGCTGCTTCATGACGTTCAACCAGCGCATGCACAACAAGCTGCTGCTGGTGGATGACACGATCGGCATCACCGGCGGTCGCAACTACCAGGACCGCTATTTCGACTGGGACAACGACTTCGACTACGTCGATCGTGACGTGATGGTGGGCGGACCGGCCGCACGAGAGATGGCCTCGAGCTTTGCGACGTTCTGGAACCACAAGCGCTCCACGCCGCTGACCCACCTGCGCGACGTCAACCACTATCTGCTCGACGACTTCCATCCCGGCCCCTTGCCGGAACCGCGCTATGCGCATCCGCAGCGCGTGGCACGCGTGGTGGAGGAAGCAGGCGACACCGACTGGATCGACGACGTGCTGGTGTCCGACACCTTGCGCACCGGCCGCGTCGATTATTTCAGCGATCTCCCGGCCAAGACCGACGAGCCCGGCAAGCGCAGCGCCCACGAATTCACCACGCACCTCATGCGCATGGTGGGCTCCGCGCAGCACGAAGTAGTGCTGCAGACGCCGTACCTGGTGATGAGCGACCGGGCCAAGGCGATTTTCGAACGGCTGCACCAGGGCGACTCGCCACCGCGCATCGTGGTGTCGACCAACTCCCTTGCCTCGACCGATGCGTTCGCGGTGTATGCGCTCTCGTACAAGCACCGCAAGCGTTATCTCAAGGATTACGGTTTCGAGATCTACGAGATGAAGCCGCATGCGGCCGGTCCGGCCGAGGACAACGCCGATGCCGCGGCCGATGAAGGTCCCCCCCCGCTTGCCCAAGGCGGCACGCAGGCGCGCCACCGGGTCGGCACGGAGCGCGGCCTGCTCGGCAGTCGCAGCACCGCGCGCCGCAACCGCCCGGCCCCGCTGACCACGACCGGCCGCCGCTTCGGCCTGCATGCCAAGTCGCTGGTAGTCGATGACGATTTCGCCATGGTCGGCTCGCACAATTTCGATCCCCGCTCGGATCACTACAACACCGAGGCAGGCGTGATCGTCTACGACGCCCGTTTCGCCAGCGAGTTGCGCGACAGCATCCTGCGCGACACGCAGCCGGAGAATGCATGGGTGATCGCAAAGCGAGAGCAGAGCAGCCTGAGCATGGCGATCGGCGATTTCTCCGCCAGCCTGCCGATCTTCGACCTGTGGCCGTATCGCTACGCCACCAGCTATGACCTCAAGGCCGGTTGCATACCGATGCGGCCCAGCGATCCGGCCTTTCTCAGCTGCTATACGCCGGTGGGCGATTTCCCCGATGTCGATGTGTCGCCGAAGCTGATCTATACGCGGTTGATTACGGCGTTTGGTGCGGGCGTGCAGGGCGTGCTGTAGCGCGAGACCTCATCTGTGGGAGCGCACCCTGTGCGCGACAACCCAACCACGAGGCAATCATCGATGCCGCAGTCGCGCACAGGGTGCGCTCCCACAGGAGACGGTGTTGCCTGGAGCTGATCGATACTCTCGCGAAAGCGTGCAGAGCGTGCCGTAACCCGGAATCTCTCGTTGTAAGAGCACCCTGTGCGCGACAGCCCCACGGTGCGGCGAACATCGAGGCCGCAGTCGCGCACAGGGTGCGCTCCCACAGGAGGCGGCGTTGCCTGGAGCTGATCGATACACGCCCGAAAACAGCGTGCAGGGCGTGTTGTAACCCGGAACCTGTTTTTGCAGGAGCGCACTTGTGCGCGACAGCCCCAGGGCGAGGTACCCATCAATGCCGCGGTCGCGCACAAGTGCGCTCCTACAAGGGTGCGGCTGTCGGGGTGTCGTCGAAGCGCATGACCAATTGGCCCATCAGACCGTTGGGGTGGTCGCCGGGGACGGCGAAGCGCCAGCGCGTTGCGGTACGCAATGCGCGGTCGTCGAGGCCTGCGTTGCCGCTGGATTCGGCTACCGCTGCCTGACCCACGCGGCCTTCGCCATCGATGCTGAGCTTCAACACCACGCGCCCGCTGGCGAAGACAGCGCGCTGCAGCCATGGCGTCGCCAGTGACGGCATGTCGATGGGCGTGAGCGTGGGCAGCTCGTCGGTGGTCCGCGCTGCTGCAGCCACGATGCGTGTACGTGCAGTCGTGGTCGGAGCTGCAGGTTCGCGTGCGGCCGGTGCGCGTGTATGACGGCGCAGGATCCGGCGGACTTTGTCGCTGCTGGCGGACGCTGCGCCTGCCGGGCCTTGCCAGTCGCCGGTGAACGTGCTGAGCCATGCCGTGCCCGCCACGCCGATCGCCAGCGCGAGCAGGCTCAGGCAGACGGTGGTGCGCAGTCGAAACATCGCGATGAGCGGGCCGAGCGGATCGCTCAGCGTTCGAGGATGGCGGTGACGCCCATGCCGCCGGCGGTGCAGATGGAAATCAGGCCACGCCCCGAACCTTTCTGCTCAAGCAGCTTGGCCAGCGTGGCGACGACGCGCGCACCGGTGGCCGCGAACGGGTGACCGGCGGCGAGGCTGGAACCATTGACGTTGAGCTTGGCCGGATCGATCGCACCCAGGGGCTGGTCGAGGCCGAGACGGTGCTTGCAGTACTCGGCGCTTTCCCATGCACGCAGCGTGCACAACACCTGGGCAGCGAATGCCTCGTGGATTTCGTAGAAGTCGAAATCCTGCAGGCTGAGTCCATGGCGCGCCAGCATGCGCGGCACCGCGACGGTCGGCGCCATCAGCAGGCCTTCGCCATGCACGAAATCGACCGCAGCCACTTCCGCATCGCGGAACCAGGCCTGCACGGTCAGGCCGCGCTTGCTCGCCCATTCCTCGGTGCCCAACAGCACGGCGGCAGCGCCATCGGACAGACCGGTGGAATTGCCTGCGGTGAGCGTGCCATGGCCGGAGCTCTTGTCGAATGCCGGCTTGAGTGAGCCGAGTTTCTCCAACGTGCTGTCGGGACGCAGGAAACCGTCGCGCTTCAGGCCGCGGAACGGCACCACCAGATCCTCGAAGAAGCCGGCGTCATAAGCCGCGGCGAGCTTGCGGTGGCTGTCCAGCGCGAGTTGATCCTGCGCCTGACGCGCGATATGCCACTCCTTGGCCATCTTCTCGCAGTGGTCGCCCATCGACATGCCGGTGCGCGGCTCGGCCACGCCGGGGAACGCCGGCTTGAGTTCCTTCAGCGAAAAACCCTGCGTGGCGGTGCGCAGCTTCTCCTGCCAGGTCTTGGCACGGTTGACCGCCAGCAGACGCTTGCGCAGGCGCTCGCCCAGCACGATGGGTACGTCGCTGGTGGTATCCGAGCCGCCCGCAATGCCCGCTTCGATCTGCCCGGTGGCGATCTTGTTGGCAATGATGATGGCGTTGTCCAGCGAGGTGCCGCAGGCGCGGGCGGTGGTGATACCCGGCGTGGTGGGCGCCAGTCCCGAGGACAGCACCGCTTCGCGCGCCAGGTTCCACTCGGAGGCGTGCTTGATCACCGCGCCCATGGCCACTTCGCCCAGCTCCACGCCGTGCAGGCCGTAGCGTTCCACCAGGGACCCAAGCACTTTCACCGACATGCCGAAGTTGCCGACATCGGCGTAGGCGGTGTTGTTGCGGCAGAACGGGATACGTACACCGCCGATCACACCGACGCGCTTGAGCGTGTTTTCCATGGCTGGAGCAGTCCGAAGAGCCGAGTCGTCAAGGCTAACCCGCCCCGGCATGCCAAGAAAGTCCAAAATGCCTCAAATGCTAGAATCCAGTTCTTTGCTGTTCGGGTTCGTCAACCGTGGAAGCACAAACACTCGTCGCCCTCCCCGTGGTCCTCGCGTTGGAGCTTTCCGCCGGTGACACGCCCTCGCACCGTACGCTGAGCCGCGATGAGGCCGCCGAACTGGCCGCGCTGGTCGCCGCCGACCTGCACACGCTGGTGCCCCAGGTGGACGAGGCCCGCCTCGCCCTGGCCGGGGCCCTGTTCGACGCGGTGGAACTGCTGCGCCCGGGTTTCCCGGTGTGGACCACGCTGGACGAGCTGGCCCGGCGCGTGCCGCGCGGCCATCTGGAGAACGTGGTGGCCTTCGGCACCCACGAGGGCCACATGCCTGCCCAGCCGCTGGAACCCGAAGCCGCCTTTGCCGATGGCCCGATGCGCCTGCTGCCGATCTCGCTGCTGGCGCCCGAAGCGCTGGCCGAGAGCCTCTCGGAAAAGCTCGAAGTGGAGCTGGTGGGCCGCGGCGAAGCCGGCGCCCGTACGGCGGACTGGCTGATGCGCACGTTTGGCGTGCGGCTGGAACACGCGCGCTACCTGAGCCGCAACGACCTGCTCGCGCTCACCTGCGTGCAATACGAACACGTCAACCTCGCGCCGCTATGGAGCCTGCTCGAGGCCGCCCTGCTCACGCCCTATCGCGATGAGAGCACGCTCAGCGCGCGTGGCCTGGCACTGCGCTATCACCAGGGCAAGGTCGAAGTGCAATCGCCTGCCGACTGGTTGCGCAGTCAACCGAACGATCTCCATCAGCGCGCCCACGATGTCGCCGGTGCGGTATTCGAACTGCGCCAATACGCCGCACTGCTCGATGCGCATCACGTGCCGCTGGTGTTTGCTGATGGCGAGCCCGGCTCGGGCTACTTGCTCGAAACCTTCGGCAACGCTGATGCCGGTTACGACGCGCCGGCGCTGTATGCGCACGAAGCACCTGGCCTGGGCGTGGTGGCGGTGACGCTTGCGCAGCGTGGCGACGGCGGCCGTGCCCGCGTGCTCGCGCATGGCTATCCGCTGCATCCCAAGGCCCTGGGTCCGCTGGTGACCGAGCTGGCGCAACGCCATGGTGTGCCTGCCGATTTACATGCGCTGGGCTGCATCCTGCTCGATGCCGATGGCCAGCTTGGTGCGCCCGCCCAGGCCTTGCACTGAATGCTTGCTCGTTGGAGTTGAGCAAGGACCCTGCACAGCCGGCTTCAGTTGGCGCATGATGCGCTGACAAGGCGCGGGGGGTGCGCCAGCGGGCCGAACCGAAGATGCGCGAAACCGATCACGAGTTCGTCCCAGCAGGAGGCGAGGCGCATTGGCCCGCCCACGTGCTGGACGGCGCGCCCGCCTTGATCACCTATGTGGATCGCGACCGGCGTTTTCGCTTCGTCAACGCCACCCATCGCACCTGGCTGGGCATCGACCCCGCACGCATGATGGGTCGCACGGTCGACGAAGTCATCGGCATGTGGAATCTGGAACGCGCCGGCGCCTGCCTTGAGCAAGCCCTGGCCGGCGAGCCCGCCGTCTACGAAGGCGAACTGTTTGCCGGCGCCGCGCGCTGCTATGTGCACGGCAATTTCCAGCCGGACGTGGATGACGACGGCCAGGTGCGCGGCGTGTTCACCGTGTTTACCGACATCACCGCGCGCCATGCGCTGGAATTGCAGCTGCGCGAAAGCGAGCAGCGTTTCTTCGGCGCGTTCCAGCATGCGCCGATCGGCATGGCGCTGGTCACCACCGAAGGCCAGATGCTCCGCGTCAACGCAGCACTGTGCGACATGCTGGGCTATAGCGAACAGGAACTGCTGACGCGCGCCCTGCCCGATCTCACCCACGTCGACGACCTGCCCGCCTCGCGCGAGCTGTCGCGCTCACTACGGGAGGGCCGGCGCGAGACGTATCAATTGGAGAAGCGCTACATCCACCGCGATGGTCATGTGGTGTACGTGCTGCTCAGCGTTTCGCTGGTGCGTGCAATCAATGGCGAGCCGTATCACGCCGTCGCGCAAATCCTCGACATCAGCCAGCGCAAGTCTTATGAGGAAGCCCTGTTCCGCGAACGCGAGCTGGCCGAAGTGACCTTGCGCTCGATCGGGGACGCGGTGATCACCACGGATCTGCGGCATTGCGTGACCTCGCTCAACCCGATCGCCGAGGCGATGACCGGATGGAGCCAGGCCGAAGCGGTCGGCAAGCCGATGAGCGAGGTGTTCCGCCTGATCGACAGCCGCACGCGCGAACCGTTGCACAGCCCGCTGCTCGATGCCATCACGCGCGATGCCATCGTGGAACTGAAAGGCAATGCGGTGCTGCTGCATCGCAACGGTTTCGAAACGCCGATCGAAGATTCCGCCGCATCGATCCACGACCATGCCGGCAGCGTCATCGGCGGCGTGCTGGTGTTCCACGACGTGAGCGAGACGCGCGCGCTGGCGCTGAAGATGGCGCACCTGGCGCAGCACGACACGCTCACCGGCCTGCCCAACCGCAGCCTGCTGCAGTCGCGCCTGGAGCAGGTGCTGGCCGCCGCGGTGCGCCGTCACGACGAAGCCGCGCTGCTGCACATCGACATCGATCACTTCAAGCTGATCAACGACGCGTTGGGCCACAGCGCCGGCGACGATCTGCTGCGTGAGTTTGCGGCACACCTTCGCCATCACCTGCGCAACGAAGACACCGTCAGCCGCATCGGCGGCGACGAATTCGTGGTGCTGCTTTCGCACGTTGACGGGCGTTCGGGTGCCAGCCAGCTGTGCGAGAAACTGATGCGGCTGTGGCAGGCCTCACCGGCCAGCAAGATGGGCGAGTTCAACATCACCTATAGCGTGGGCATCAGCGTTTATCCCGACGATGCCCTCGATGCCGAAGCGATGCTGCGCAACGCCGACATCGCCATGTACGAAGTGAAGATGAAGGGTCGCAACGACTACCGCTTCTTCACCTCGCAGATGAGCGAACTGCCGGCGGCGCGCCTGCGCATCGAGCAGGATCTGCGCAAGGCGCTCAAACGTGGCGACCTGCATCTGCACTACCAGCCCAAGGTCGATGCGCGCACCGGCGTCATCGTCGGCGCCGAAGCGCTTTTGCGCTGGCAGGTGGAAGGCCGCGACGTCTACATGCCGGACCAGTTCATTCCGGTGGCCGAAGAAAGCGGCCTGATCGTACCCATCGGCGAGTGGGTCATCCGCCAGGCTTGTCGACAGGCCGGTGCGTGGTATCGCGCCGGCAGGCCCATCGTGGTGGCGGTGAACGTGGCTGCGCCGCAGTTCCAGCACCCGGGTTTCCATGCCACGCTCAAGAGTGCGCTGGAAGAAGCGCAGCTGCCGCCATCGCTGATCGAGCTGGAACTCACCGAGCGCATGGTGATGTCCGCGGGCGACCAGAGCCGGGCGCTGATGCAAGGCATCAAGGACCTGGGCGTCAGCCTCGCGCTGGACGATTTCGGCACCGGCTATTGCAGCCTGTCCTACCTGAAGTATTTCCCGATCGACGCGCTGAAGATCGACCGCACCTTCGTGCGCGATATCGCCACCGATGCGGACAACGCTGCCATCACCGACGCCATCATCACCATGGCTCGCGGCCTGGACATGAGCGTGGTGGCCGAAGGCGTGGAGACTGCGGCGCAAGCGGAACACCTTCGCCGCGCCGGCTGCTCACTGCTGCAGGGCTTCCTGTTCGGCACCGCGATACCGCCCGAACAGTTCAGTCAGCAGCTGCTGCCCGCCTGAGCCATACCGCGCCCCTTGTAGGAGCGCACCCTGTGCGCGACCAACGCCTCAGAATTCCGCTTCGTACATGAAGTAATGACACCGCTCCATGCCGAGCCCAGCATACGTGCGCTGCGCCCGCTCATTCTCCGTCTCCACATACAAACGCAAGCCAACGGCTCCAGCCTGACCCGCGCGCTGCTTCGCATCGTCGTACAGGCTGCGAAACACGCCTTCCCGACGCGCCGACTCCACCACGTAGACGCTCTGGATCCACCAGAAGTCTCCCGCACGCCAGTCGCTCCATTCGTAGGTCACCAGCAGGCATCCCACCGGCTCGCCCGCACGTTCGGCCACCAGATAGAAGCCGCGTCGCGGTTCGTCGAACACCGCCGTCACGCCACGCTCGATCACCTCGGGCGCCAGTGACTTCTGCTCGGTTTCCCACGCCATGGCGGTGTTCCATTGCGCAATATGCGCAATATCGTCGCGGTGGGCGATGCGTATCTCGATGCTCATGCGGGATCTCTCAAGGCTTGGCAGGCCCGCGCGTTCGTGACGCGCCGAGCTTGCGGGTCAAGGTGTTGCGGCCAACGCCCAGCGCGGCGGCCGCATGCTGGCGATGGCCTTCGTGCGCTTCGAGCGCGACTTGCAGCAGGGTCTGGTCGAGCGCTGCCCGGGCACGTGTGTGGATGTCGAGCTCGCCATCGGCCAGGGCCTGCGTCACCCATTCGCGCAAGGCGTCGGTCCAGCCGCCAGCCGGACTGTTCGCGGCACCCGCGCCCAGGTCCGCGGGAAGAATCTCGTTGCCCGGCGCAATCACCGCCAGTCGACGGCACAGGTTTTCCAGCTCGCGCACATTGCCCGAGAAGTCGCGCTGCCCCACGACCTTGAGTGCCGCCTTGGAAAACCGCTTGGGCGCGAGATGCAGTTCCTGCGCGGCACTGGCAAGGAAGTGCCGTGCCAGCAGCGGGATATCCGAGCGTCGCTGGCGCAGCGGCGGCAGTTCGATGCGCACCACATCGAGGCGATGCTTGAGATCGGCACGGAACTGGCCGGCGGCGACGCGCGCATCCAGGTCCTGGTGGGTGGCGGCGATGATGCGCACATTGCCGCGGATCAGTTCACGACCGCCCACGCGATAGAACTCGCCGCCCGCCAGCACGCGCAGCAGGCGCGTCTGCAAGGCCAGCGGCATATCGCCGATCTCATCGAGAAACAGCGTGCCGCCTTCGGCCTGTTCGAAGCGTCCGGCATGGCGGCGCGTGGCCCCGGTGAAGGCACCCGCCTCGTGGCCGAACAATTCGCTTTCCAGCAGTTCGCTGGGAATCGCCGCCGTGTTGAGCGCCACGAAGGGTTTGCCGCGGCGCGCGCTTTCGTCATGCAGGGCACGCGCCACCAGCTCCTTGCCGGTACCGGTTTCGCCGGTGATCAGCACGTTGAGATCGCTTGCCGCCACGCGACCGATCAGGCGAAACACTTCGCGCATGGCCGGGCTATCGCCCAGCAAGGCGTGGGTTGGCGCAGGGGCCGCTTCAGGCGTCGTCGTCGCAGTCGGCAGATCGGCCAGCGCGCGCTGCACGGCGGCCACCGCCTGATCGAGATCGAACGGCTTGGCGAGATAGTCCACCGCGCCGGCGCGATAAGCCGCCGCCGTGGTCGCCACATCGGTAAAAGCGCTCATCACGATCACCGGGCCCAGGCCTTGTGCCTTCAGCGCGGCGATGAGGGCAAGTCCACCCTCGCCCGGCATGCGTACGTCAGTGAGCAACAAGGCGGGCGACGAGGAGCGCAGTGCGTCGCGTACCGCCTCGGCGTCGCCGAACTCGCGCACGTCGAGGCCGGCGTCGCGCAGCGCTTCGGCGAGCACGAAGCGCACGCCGCGATCATCGTCGGCAATCCAGATCTCGTGGGCTGATTCAGTCATGCGCGTGCCCCATGGGCAGATAAAGGGAGAACGTGGTTTCGCCTGCGCGATCCACATGGCGCAGCTCGCCACCGTGCTCGCGCGCAATCTCCCGCGCCAGCGCCAGTCCCAGTCCACTGCCATCGGCGCGACCGGATACCAGCGGTTCGAACAAGGTATCGCGCAGATGTTCGGGTACGCCCGGGCCGTCATCGACCACGTCCACGCGCAGCGCCATGCGCGCCATGCGTTCGCCCAGCCGTACCGATGGTTCGGCACGGGTGCGGAACACCAGGGTTTTCGCGCCTGCTTCGACGGCGTTGCGCGCCAGGTTGAGCAGCAGCTGCAGCAGACGGTCGGCGTCGCCGTAGATGTCAGGCAGGCTCGGGTCGTAGTCGTGGCGTACGGTCGGTGGCGCGGGTTCGGCCATCAGCAGGTCGCCGAGTCGCTCCAGTTGCACGTGGATGTTGACGTCACCCAATTGCGCTGCGGCGCCGTCATGGTGCAACAGGCGATTGGCCAGGGCGGCCAGCCGATCGGCTTCGGCAATCACCAGGCCGGCAAGGCTGCGCAGCTGGTCGTCCTCGACGCGCCGCTGCAGCAACTGCGCCGCACCGCGCAAACCGGCCAGGGGATTCTTCACCTCATGGGCGAACCCGCGCAACGTAGCCGAAAGCGGCGTGCCCGAGGGAGCCGGCGGCGCCAGCGCATGCACTTCGAGCAACAGCTCGCCACTGGCAAGCCGCTGCATCGACACATCGACCCGCGCCATCTCGCCGCGCGCCGACGGTATGTCGATGCCACGCAATTGGTGCGGCGATGGCTCCTGCAGGGCGCGCTCGGCCAGCGCCATCCACTCCGGTCGATGCAACAACACCACCAGCGACTGCCCCACGGCACTGCGCGGACCGATATCGAGCAATTCCGCCAAGGCCGGATTCACCCACAACAGGCGCAGCCGCTCGTCCGCCAGCGCCATCCCGGTCGCCAACGGCTCCGCCCACCCTCGCGCTGCTGTATCGTTCATTGCACCATCATGGACAATGCGCCGGCTTGGTGCAACGCCGCATGGGGCGGGGGCCGATCTATGGGGTTGTCGAATGTTCCTAAGCGCATAGTTTGTGTGGGTTGCACAAACTATGGCGTTCGGCCCTTGAACAAACTATGCCGTTCGGATTCTTGCCAGAAAGCCCTTTCAATCATTGTGTTGCGAGCTCATTCCGGGGTGGTATCGAAGCAAAAACGAGCCGCAAACCTCTTGAAACACCAAGCTCGGCCAAAGGATTATGCCGTCTACTGGCCCAAGATCGTGCCACACGGGAAGGCCGCCGAACTGGCCCCGTCGCAGATCACGCTCTCGAAGGCCTCTTTGGACGATGACAAGGTTGGCTTCTTTTCCGTTCCCACCTATGGTCCCGACGGGTACATCGCCACGAGGATTACGCCTTCGGCCATTCGTTCGGGATGGGTGATGGTGAGCATGGCGGCGCGAAGTAAATGGGTCTGTCAGTGAAGAGAGAAAGGACTGGCAGCGTTACAGGGAGAGTGTCCGTTGTGCAGCCATCTGGATGATGTCGTCATCCTCAATGGTCGTTGCCTTTCTGCGTTGGCTACCTTTGACACTGGTGATGGTGATCTCTTTGTGGGTCACCAGGTTTTCGAGCGCTTTTCGATAGCGCTGACTGTCCGCCGGCGTGGAATTGCAGGTGGTCGAATACATTTCACCAAACCGGACGGTATCACGTGCGTGGACGAGTCGAACCAACTGCTCCGTCAGTAAGGCAATGCTTCTCTCATTGGCGGGGTCGTCGAAGCCGAAAGCCAGTGAACTCTGCCCTGTGTATCGCGCATCGCTGCCGGCGTCGTAACCGATGACGCGGAACATATCGAGACCAGCACCACCATAGTGGATAAAGTGGTTGTTCTTGGTCCAATGCACCTGAGTCATGACATCACGGGCCTTTGGGTGCTGTGACAAGTGCACCAACCAGTAATCGCCGTGGCCGTCAGTCCGAATGAAAAACAGGGTGTAGTAGCCGGCACCGCAGGCCTCAGTGAGCCCGTGGTAGAGGCAACTCTGGATGTAGAGCCGGAAATGGCTTTCGTTTGCCTTGATCTCCTGCAAGGTGCGCCCTTTGAGGACATCGGGAATGCCGAGGTGATCCAGGGTTGCCTGGGTGGCCAGGTTATCGCTGGCAAAGTTAATGAAGGCGTCGACCGCAAACGTCAGCACGATCTCCGCACGGGGCAGTTCTTGCAGCAGTCGCTTGATTAGGGGGGCCGGCACATCTTTGTAGCCATACTGATCCAGAGAGATCAGAGCTCGCCCTACACGGGGAGTGAGCTCTTTGACGGTCTTGATGATGGCATCGAGCTGCTGTTCAAACATGCTATTAATGACGTGGATGTCCCCACCCACGCGAGACTCATAGCCTTCGTTCTTCAACGTGATCATCAATGACTTGATCGCGTTTTTATTCTTCTCGACGAAGATGTAAGTGATATTGAAATGCAGGGGCTTTTGGCGTTCGGCATTGATGATGGCCTGTGCCTGCTCGGCCGCTTTCAGGAACACCAGCGGAGAACCCAGAATCCGCTCTTGCGTATCCGCGTGACGATAAACACCGCCGCCCGCAAATCCGTCCACGAGCGTTACGCGAATCTCTTCCTGTCCAGGAGCGGTGGCTAGCGTCTTAAAGTAGGCAAGGAGATACTCCCGCAGCACTTCCAGCTTAGCGACGCTGTGTTGTTGAAGAATTGCCCCAGACCCATCCGCTGGCCATTCAAAGGGCTTGCGTGGCATTGCACCTGCCTAGATTTGGACACCGGCGGGCATTTGATCCCAGGTGCGGCCATTTAGCAAACGGCCATTCTTCGACTTGGCGCGCTTTTTCCCGTCGGCGCCCCAGCCACCCCATTGCTTGAAGAAAAAGGCCACTTTCTGCTTTTGGCATTGGATGCGGACAGCATCGGCCCATTCGGGCTTCATGGGGCGGGCCTTGGGTCCCGACTCCCCTCCCACGATCACCCAGTGAATGCCTTTCAGGTCAAGGGCGCCCACGTCTTCCAGAAGGGGTTCAACGGAAAGGAACCGAATCTTGGCGGGCACCTTGCGCAGGAAGTCGATTCTGGGCACCCCGTGGCGCTTGTTCTCCACGGACACGCCCAGCCAGACGTTCACGGGGACAGGGCGTGACGTGAAGTAACTGGCCATGCGTTCCGCGCGCTTGGTCAGGATTTGATAGTGGTGGTGCGGGGTCTGTGTGATGACCTCGAAGACCTTGTCGATGTAGTCCACCGGTACCCGCTCGTGGAACAGGTCCGACATGGAGTTCACGAAATAGACGGTGGGCTTCTTGCGCCGCACGGGATCGTTGAGCCGCTCAGGGATCAACCGGAGGGCGAACCCTTTTTCGTAGCCAGGCGTGCCCATGGCTTTGAGCCGCTGGGCCATCACTTCCGCGTAGCAGTGTTTGCAGCCCGCGGACACCTTCGTGCACCCGACGACGGGGTTCCAGGTCTGCTCAGTCCATTCGATGCGTGATGTTGTCGTCATGGTCCACCCGTTGTGGGCCATCCTGCTCGCGGCGGATCTCGCCAACCGCGACGATCCGGCCGACCCGGCCTAAACCGGACATTTCTAACATAGTCCCCAGCGGCGGGACAGCCTCCACCGGTCAGAGCACCAGCCGGCCCTGGGGTTCCACTTGGCTGACCTCGCCCCAAAGCTTGTCCGCCAAGTCGTGCTTCGAGGCCAGCACCAACCAATAGAGGGGCTGATTTCGGTTTCCCGTCACACGCTCGATGTTGTCGCTGACCAGATAGCCGAGCTGCGACAACAGGCTTCGCCAGTATTCAAACACCGCCATGACCAGCTTGGGATTGGTGGCCGCACTGTTGATCTTCTTGTCCCAGCCAGGCGCAAAGCTGTTGAGCTTGCCCGAGGCCATCAAGGTCCGGACGTTCCGCTGCAAGTCCATGATGCTGACGTGGATGAGGAGGTCCATGCTCTTGGCCTGCGACAGGGTCTGGATCACCTGGAAAGGAAGCGATTCGAGGTTGAACGGGTCCAGGAAGGCCAGGTTGAAGCCAGTGGGGTGAAGGGTGGGAAGGATTCTGGTAGCCACGTCCTCCGCGGTTCCCGCGTAGGCGCGAACGTTGTCAACCCTAAGACGGTTTAAACGGGCTTCGCAAGCCTCGACGTTGACCGGGTCGAGGTCACCGATGATGACCTCGCGATAGGGGTTCCGGCCCCGCATGGCCTCGGTAGCGGCCACCAACGCACTTCCTTCCACCACTTCGCCTGTTTTGCGCAAGCGGGCGCGGCCAGAGCCGCAGTAGAGGTCAATGTAGGTGGCGTTGCCGCCAAATTTCCGCCTGACCGCACGGGTGATGTCCACGTACTTTTGAAGGCGCAAATGTTTCTCGGGCGCCCAATCCCCGACGATGGCCCGGCGCAGCCCATCCTCAGGGTCGAGTTCGTAGCGGCCATCATCTTTTTGTGTGGGCACCCGGCTGGCCTCCCTGGCTAGTCCCTGTTGACCTTAACGGCACGCTTGCGCACTTCCTTAGACATCCTATCGCAGCGATGCCTTGTCCGCTGCTGGGCCAACAACGGCTGTATCTGACGCCCAACCTTGGTTATTCGTCTCAATGGTTCCGTACCTAAATGAATTACTCCTGTCACCGTCATGGAACCAAATTCAACTTGCCGACGCTCTAATCAAACGAGTAATGACTAAATATGGCCCACCTTCCATCGTCTCGCAGAGGCGTGGGCCTAATGGGAGGCGCGACCACAACCTCGAGCTGCTCGATAGACATTCCACGAATAAAGGGTGCAAAAGCCACCGTCCGTTGTTGGATCGCTGGCAGCCTCGCACTAAACACGCACGCTGCTACGTCATCGCCGGCACCTGATGACAGGTTCTGAGAAAACTGCTCCGCAGGGGTGATCGCCAGCGAGTACGAACTTAGATAATTGAGCTCGCGTCGAACGAGCTCCGTGACAGACATGCGCGCACCTCGGCGGACAGTCAAATTGTTGATCGAACCCTCGCGATCACCCTGCAAATCAGTTAGGTAAGCATGCGCCATGTTCGCAAGCATGTTCTCATTCGTCCTAAAGATCGCTCGCATCTCGTGGGGCTCGAACATGGGAAGTACGTTCTTGACTTTGTTGATTACGAACTTTCCAGCGTAATCGCGGTGATACCTGCGATCGTGAGCCTGAATTGCTGACTTGATGGCCAACATGCCCGATTCATTCTGGCGACGCCCTTTTCCATCCACCCATACGTTCGCTAATAGATGGAAGAATTGTTCTACGCGATCCCTGCCGATTCCGCTGTCTATCAAGCGCTCGACAAATTCATCGGACCAAGCTTGTTGTCCGTCGCGAAAGAAATGGAAGTGTCTAGCTTCCTGTTCCTCCGGCGTAATGAACTTGGGGCCATCAGGATTCGTTGCGCCAGTGACCTTAGAGCTTCCGCTCATATCTGCCAAAACCTGACTTTTGAAATACACGTCCTGCACGTTCGAATCCAGGGTTGCGAACTTCAAGAGCTCGCTTGGCCTCCAAGTCTGGAGGAAAACCTCGTAAGGATCTGCATGACTCATGCCTTAGCGCCTATGATTTTGACGGCTTTTGCTAGAAGAAAGCTGCTGGCGGGTCCTATGAAACTCTTACGCCAGTGCAGCCGTAGTTTGGGTGCCATCCGCACTCCCCCCGCCTACGCGTCTAACCAATGCCCAAGAGGGTCAGGTCTCGCGATTCGCCATCCGGATAGTGTCACCGTGGTTATTCCAACGACCGCACAGAGCCCCAACGATTTCAATCTCGCCGCGGTTGAAGCTCCGCAAGTGATTGGTCCAACTGCGTCAAGGCCTCCACTATCGTCCGAACGACTGAGCGGTCAAATTCATGGCTAATCTCAGCGTCATGGACCCCTGAATTCAAATAGCGCCATTCGATGGCAGCGGCATTGACTCCAAGGAGCTTATCCAATGCCTCGAAGGCGCCCTTCAATGCCGGGGGGGCGTCCCGTCCGCGAAGTTTGGCGCGCAGCTTGCTGCACTTATCGTTGAGCTCGTAAGGCGCGCGCGGCCTTCCTAGCTTGAGCTCAATTGGGCCAAACTCCCGGCGCGACATCCAATTCCACAGGCGGTCGGTCAGGTTTGCATTCGACGAGTTCGACACCGTTGGTACGAAGCACCAGGAAGTCGAGCGTGGCATGGGACACGTGCTTCCTGTCGCCCGCCAACATGCGGACAATGCCGCGGCACGGAACCTGCACGTAGTAACCTTCTACAGTGGGATCCAGTTCGCAGAGGTACGCGAACATCCGCTCGCACGTGTGACTTTCCAATACCCGCACCGCGCCGTTGTTTTTGAGCGATACGAAACGGGTCACAAGATTATTCAAAGCCCCTTTGCCGACGTCACGCTGGCCGCTTGCCGCGATCATCGTTTCGTAAAGGGCGATCTGATGCTTTGTGTATCCGCCGTTGGCGTAGATTTGTTTCCGTCTGGCCTCGCTTAGCCCGCCCAGTCGATCTTGATCAACGGCAGGAAGTTCAAGTTTTGGTGCTGTGTTTGCCATGCGATCTCTCCAGGCCGCACCTCTCCATGGCGGGCCCGAAGGCACCGCCCTGAGACGCAGCTTGCTAGTAGGCCTCACAACGGCCTATTGACATTTGATGGGGAGCGCAGGATCGTAGAGGTGCCGACGGAGTCAATGTCTGCACTTTGAAGGGCTACAAGAGCCGCCAGCTTTTGTGGCCCTTTCTATTTTCCCGGCTTGTTATATGGCGTTGTGTCTTTAGCCCTCCTGAGACGCCTACGTCTCTCAGTCCAGATATGACAAAGCCACCGCTTAACCAGCGGTGGCTCTTTGTTTGGTCGTCTTTGGCTTTGGCTTGGCTTCAGTTTTGGTTTTCCGAATTCGGTTAGCAGCCGTCGTTTCATCAAGCCATTTGGCCACGTCTTCTGCTGCCGCGAACCAGCCCCGTCGCCCTTCTACCAGAAACATCTGGATCGGAAGGCGTCCACCCGTGCGCGCAAAGCGCAGGGCGTCGGTACTCGAAAAGCCCATCACTTTGGCAGTCGCTGTCGACGTCAGGATGAATCCATGCGACGTGACAAGGCCTCTTCGGGCCGCCCTTCCGCTTTCATCTTGATTAGCTCGGCATCGAGCTGATCAAACCGCTCGGATAGCTGGTCTCTCGTTAAGCTCATGCCAAATGCCGCATCGCGTTCATGCAAAACGGCATTGCACCTGAAGCCTTTCGAACTGCTTACACGATCATTGACGCAATGACCCTCTAGCTCGACTGCGATAGGTTCACTCCGAGTCGAATGCAGACGTTAGCTAATCTCATGGAACTCATCAGGGAGCCATAAGAAGCTCGTAGAACTACGCAGCGTCATGCCGTAATTCTTCACTTCGAAAATCTCTCCCGGCTTGACCTACCGGCGATATCGGCTTCGCGTAACCATCGCACGCCCTCTTGGGATTCAAAGGGAGTGCGCCAAGGCATACACTTCGACGAGGTAGTCTGGAGCGTCCTCATGGATATCCCCGAGGCCATCTATCGGCCATCTGTGCTCATCGTGATCGACTCACATCAAGAGCGATCTGCATTGGCCGCGGTACTGACCCCGCTGTACGTGGTGGTGTCTGCAAGCACGGCACGAGAGGCGTGGATGTATTTAGGATCTCGCGATCTACCGGATCTGATTCTGATTGATGAGAATCCTTCGGAAGAAGCGGCCACCCAGTTCTGCCGACAGCTGAAGGGTCGTTCGGAAACACGCGACATTCCGATCATTGTCTTACACGAACAAGCAGGAACGGCAATCGCGCCTTTGACCGCTGCGCTGGACATCAATGATTACTTTTTCAAGCCAATCGAGCCGGCTTCCCTTCTGATTCGCATCGCTCACCAACTCCGCCTCAAATCCGCTGCGGCCTTTATCAAAGACAGAAGGGTCTTCCTTGAGGAAGAAGTCGACCGACATTCAAAAGAGATCAATCTCCTCAAGGAGGTCGCTTTTCTCGCCCTGGCCTCTCTCGCGGAGATTCGAGATTTTGAAACGGAAGAGCACGCCCGACGCACTCAACACTATGTGATGGCGTTAGTGGACGATTTAGCGTCTGACCCAAAGTTCGCGAACGATCTAGGCCTGGAAGAGCGTGAACTTCTCTTCAACGCGGCCCCACTGCACGACATCGGCAAGATTGGGATACCCGATGCTGTTCTCCTCAAAGCCGGTCCGCTCGCCTCGGACGAGCGTGAACTCATGAAGACTCACACCACACTGGGACGTGACGCCATTCAAAAGGCGGAGGATCAACTGGGCATCAGCGTGCCGTTTCTCGGCGTGGTCAAGGAGCTTACCTATAGCCATCACGAACGATGGGATGGTCACGGCTATCCCGAGGGTAGGATGGGTGACGACATCCCTCTGTCAGCTCGCATCATGGCCGTTGCCGATGTCTACGACGCGCTTGTCACGCGGCGCAGCTACAAAGCCCCCATGCCGCATGACCAGGTTGTGGCGTTCATTGTGGGTAGGCGATCTATCGACTTTGATCCCGACATCACGGATGCGTTTGTGCGGCTGCAGGCCAGATTCCTGATGATGTCCAAGCACTTTTCCGACACTGATAGGTCCAGAACTTAGCGATATTAAAGTTGACTGTGGTCGGTAGGATTTTAGGTGCCACTCATGCCCGCTTTCTGCACATAACCACATTCGTCGCAGCTTAAATGGAAAACATACGGAGAGCGACTGTGAATATGGCGCAGAATCGAGGCGTACTAGTCGTCGTCTTTAGTTCACCTTCGGGTCGGGAGCGGATATTTTGATCGAGCTCGACGTCGCCACTGGCTCGCCGCCTTGATATTCGACGTCGAAGATAGCCAGCTGTATGCCCTCCGACGCAAGCGATCATGGTTAGCTACCAACGAGGCATCTCCATCCGCCAGGCGAAGTAGTAAGCCAATGCCGGGGCAACCAGAACTACAACGAACACGATCACCGCAGTACGTCTCTTAGCCGCCATTTGTAGCTCCTCGTCCCGTAGATTTACTAAGACCTCCCTACGTATTAATGCAGTGGGCGTGACAGAGGAATCGCTTCACTATGTCAGGGAATATCACCCATCGCAGGTGGATTATGATCAGCCCCCTGGTTTCCCGCATCGCACGCCATGTTCCCGCACTCGGGCTAATCATCACGGCGACCCTGCTCGCATGGCCGGCACACGCCGATACTCCCGATCCATGGGACGGGAACTGGCACGGCAGTATTACGCCGTATGGATGGCTGCCTGGCGTGTCTGGCGAGACCCGCTTCCAGCTACCCAACAACGGCCCCAGCGTTAGTACCAAATCGGACAACGACCTGTTCAGCACGCTCAGCGGCGCGTTCATGCTCGAGGGCGAACTCCGAAAAGGAGACTGGGGCATGTACGGTGACATCGACTGGGTGAAGTTTAGCGATGAGAAGGGACGTTTCACATCCATCGGCAACGAGCGCATCGGTGGCAACGCCAACCTCGACACGCGCTGGGGCATCAAGGGCGGCATGGTGAATTTTGCCGGCCTCTACACTTTGGCTCACGGTGATCAGGGCTATGCTGATCTGCTGTTCGGTGGGCGCTATCTGTGGTTGAAAGGCAACCTCGACTGGAATTTCAGTGCGACTGGTAACGGCAATCGGCTGGACATCCAGAACAGCGGCCACCTCGACAATCAAACCCACGTGACCGATGCCATCGTCGGCATACGTGGTCGTTGGACCCCCTTCGACAACAGTGGCTGGTATTTCCCTTACTACGTCGACGTAGGCGCGGGCGATTCGGACAATACGTATCAGTTGAACGTCGGCGTGGGCTACGCCTTCCACTGGGGCGACCTGGCGCTTAGCTACCGCGACGTCGAGTATCACGAAAGTGCCGATGAGAAATTCCTGCGCAAAGTACAGCTAAGCGGCCCAAGCTTCAGCTACACGTGGCGTTTCTGATCGCTAGGGGATTCCGGCAAATGGCTGAAAGAGCCTTGGATGTCGCGGCTATGGGCGCCGGGCCTGCCGGCATGAGCGGGCCGTTGGCGGCGCTGCGTGATCTAGGGCCATGCAGGAGCCATCTTCATGCACCGACGCCTCTTAGCCTATCGACTGGAGACCTTACCGCCCCGTTCAAAATGGCGGCATGACCAGCGAGTGCAAAAGACCACGCTTGCCTGTGGCGAGTATTGGACCGGCTATTCAGCATGCTCCGTTGCGTTTCATTTCTATCCCCTGCGCCCATTGCCTCAAGGAGAACGGTGAGGAGCGCTGACGGCTCGAAGCCCAACGCAACCAGCTGATGGAAGACCTGCGAGACCTCGCAGAGAATAATCCCCTACGGCGATACCGATATGACCGAGTCGTCTGAAACGGACAAGGCCATCGTGAAGCTGACTTCGCCATCGTTGCAGGCTGCTCCTGAAGCGCAGCGCAAACATTTGGCATTCAACAGGACGGACGCTCACGCATGTCCAACGCCTCGGCCCAGGAATTTACCGTGCGCAATTACTTGGTACGGATCTATGCCGATCAGATGTTGATGCCGGATGGCGACGGCTGGGTAGGTGCGTGGATCATCTACAGACTGCCACGCTCTCCCTGGGACGACCCTATACGTTTCGGCGATACGGAATTGGTGGCCAGCCAAGCCATTGCCGTAAGCATGGCAAAAGACATCGCAAGTATCGTGGCAGCCGCTCTGTGACATCTTAACTGGCCTACTCCTCTCCCGCGAATTTCACCGGAGAAGGCAGATGGTCACGCACTAGAGGAAAGTCGTCATGTCACAGTCTGGTCGCTCAGCTAACAATGATGGACAGATCCCCGCGCGTTCTATCAACCACCGTACGCGAACATCGTGAGCCCCCAGCTCCAACCGCTTCAGCCACTGCGGCAAAAAGGAGAGGGCTGTGCGCTCCTCTTTCTCAGAATCAAGGCTAGTGCGCTCGCCCGTAACAGTGATGCTATCGTCCGCCTTCAGATTTTGTATATGGGGGCCCGTTTCCACGGACCTCGCGCCACCGAGACAAAAGGTGAGCTACTCCCTTTTATTCTCCAACACGGCGCGAGCTGCCGATTGGGGCCCTCTTCGACTTGGTCAATGGTGACGCTCGCCGGGAGCTCGCCGGACGGATATTGCAGGAGCGCCTCAAGAAGATTGATCGTTAGTCTATTTCTCGATCTGCAGGCAGACGTTATCGGCCTGTCACTCGTTCCATCCGTTGGTTGGACTGACATTCGCGCGCTCGTACGTGCCCCTATGGCGAGGTCCTGGTTCGCCCTCTACACATCCTGGATTGCGTACAAAAAGCCATAACGCGCAGGTCCATCCTGGGTCGGAACCAGACACATCCCCTACTAGTAACAGCGTGCATACACGACGCAAGCAGAACTAGCCAAAAATCAACACTGTGAGTAGCGCTACGGAGCTCGCGCCCGCCACCGCAATGCCCACCCAATAAAACCCGGGGTCTTCTGACCTCCTATAGGTGTGCACCAGAAGAACTACGCTGCCGGACTTGAGCCCCTGAAGCATGCCGATGAACAGCACGAGAAAGATGAAGAAGATGATCCCTTGTTCGCTCATTCTTGCAACTCCATCAGCCCTCTTTTCTCAGCTCCGCTATGGATCGGAAGCAGCCGTGCTTTTCTTAATGATATCGAGCACCGCAGCGGTCATCACGGCCGTGGATAAGCCAAACATCAGGATGCCGTTGGCCGCCTCAATTGGGCCGAGCAGGCGCCAGCCCTTGGTCATGACGATATCGCCATAACCCAACGTGACGTAGTTGACTCCCGAGTGGTACAGCGCAGTGGGGAAATCAGCGAATTCGCCAAGTAGCATGAACAGCCCAGCCCAGATGCTCATCTGAGTGAAATAGGCAAGCGTCAGCAACAGCAAGACCGTGTAAAGCAGCAATACATTGACGCTTGCCGCTTGGTGATCCCGATGGGCATGCTTGAACCGGGCATACTTACGCAGGCTTATGTTGAGGAAGAATGCCTGCAGCAGCAGGCAAATCAACATTACCGGTAGGCCGACCAGAAGATTGAGCAACACAGGCGACATCCTCCGTGTGACGACAGTGACAGACGATGGTACGAGGCATGCCCGGCTGGGTCAGACCTGCTTCGGCACCTCTGATTCGTCACCCTGCGGCTGATCCTCTACCCACTGCCAGAACAACTGGTAACCAACGGCAAGCGCCACGGGACCGATAAACAGGCCGATGATGCCGCCCGTGACCATGCCGCCCAGCGCACCAATCAGCACGACCGGCATCGGCACATCCACACCGCGACCAAGCAACAGGGGCTTGAGCACGTTGTCGGCCAAGCCGGCGACGAACACATAGACCGCGAAGATGATGGTACCCACGCTGGCACCTTCAGTCGCGAACACGTAAGCGATGGCCGGTACTGTGATCAGGGTGGCCGGGAGCTGCATGATGCCTAGCAATAGGACAGCGAGGGCCAGGAGGCCGGCGCCAGGAAGACCGATGAGCACAAAGCCAACGCCGACCAGCAGCATTTGAATGAAGGCAATGCCGATCACACCCTGTGCCACCGCCCGAATGGTTGCGGTGCACAAGCGGGTGATCTGCGGCCCGCGCCCCGGGCTAAAGATACGTGAGGCTATTTTCACAGCGCTGCGATGTCCGCCTTCACCGTAAGCCATGAGTATGCCCGCGATGATCAGTGCAGCAATGAACATCAGAAAGCCCAAGCCGGCATTCGCAAGCTTGCCCAACAAACCAAGGCTGAACTCCTTGAGCTGCGGCGCAAGCTTCTGTGCCAAGCCAGTCAAGTCGGTGGCGGCTTGTAGCCAAAAGCCATACAGCCGCTTCCCAATTAGCGGCCAGCTAGCCACTGACTCGGACGGCGAGGGGACCCGGACCTTGCCTTCCTTGACCACATCAAGCGCCTTTTCGACCGACTCGGTCATCGACGTCCCTAATAAATAGACCGGCACCATCAGGATGACGATCGCCACAAAGATGATCAGAGTCGCGGTGCGGCCATCACGATTGCCTAGTCGAGTCCTCAGCCTGCGCTGCAGCGGATAGAGGGTGATGGCAAGGATCAGCGACCAGAGCATGAGATGGAGGAAGGGGCTGAAGATCTCAAAGCAAAAGATCAGGAGCACAGCGATCAGCCCAGCGCGGATCAAGACATCGAGCGCCCCGCGGGACAGGGCCCTCTCGTACATTGACTTGAGGTACATGAGTTGACACCTGCTTCGACGGAGTTTTAGCTATCCCTGCGGGACTGCGACTTCAACGCTGAACTCGGACCATGCTCGCTAGGTTGTCCACTCGCGTGCGTGTTTAAGCATGAAGTTGGATTGCTCTTTTGGATCGACCTCAAGCCCATATCCACAGGAAAGCAGGGACATGTGGTATCGGTCCAAAGAAAGAATGCCGCCTCTGCCGGCACAACCGGCGTTTCCTAATCAGAAGCTACCCTTGACTTCTGGGCGGTGGTTGGGGATGAGGAAGACGCTCGGCACCATCATCGCCACCAGCGCGACTCGTTGCACGACGTTAGAAGTCATGGCGGTCCTGCCAAACATGATGTGGGCCTTTCCGGATCAAGGAGTCCCAACGGCAAGGACAGGCGCCGCGATTCGCTCGAGATAACGACCGAAAACGCAATATCCCCAAGCACCGTCACGCCATAAATCTTTGCGTTGATGTCGTTCTGCGTAAATAGAACTATTCACGTTCAACGAGCGTGAATGCGCAATACAACACTATATATCCAGCAATTGCTTAAGGGTAAATACGTAGTTAGCCACAATGAAATTGCGAGCGAAATCCGGCGCCGCCTACATTAATGCCTGTCTGACAAGTCCGCCATTCTGACCAGTTTGCTCCAACGCCATCATGCGGCTCCTCACATAACCTTTCGGTCGCAAGAGGGCTAAAGAACAGGGCGGCGCCTCTGCACCGCCCGTTCCCCATCGGACGACGCTCTCGCTGGGGTGAAGTGCGTTTGGGGCGTCATCGTCTGTCCCATTATCAAACCACGATCTGTGGTCGCTGGCTTGGGTAAAAGTACGGTGTCTATTTATCGGTCAGCACCAGGGACTCCAGAAACTGATCGGAAGCTGCGCTGACTTCCCAGGAGGAGGTTTGTACTATCGGTAGTGTCGGCAGTGGATCCGAAGCGGCAATCGTCGATACCCATAGCACGTTAACCTAAGCAGCTCGCGGACGCCGTGCGAGCGGCGACGACAGGTCGCCGGGAGTGTAAGTCGTGTGCGCACCTACACCGAAAGACGGACTGATTGACGTATAGACACGTCATTTGCCACGGCGGAGGATCAGGGTGGTTGTTAGTTTGAGATAGCGTGACAGGTCACGCCGTTGACGAAGAATCAATCCCTCAGCTCAGTCTGAAGAGGTCACCAATGACGATTCTACGTGGCGTGTTCGGCCCCTACACCTACGAAGGCTCGTACACCACAACCAAAACTTCTGCAGTATGGCGCGCAGTGCTATGGCGAGACGGGAAATTTCAGGGGGAAATTGGCGGCGAACTACTAGAGGCCTCGCACGTTGAAGTCCTCGATAGCGCGTTCATCCATGCCTTGGTGCAGAGTCGCATTGCACCCTTACTCTCGCCAAAGCAGTGAAGGTCCGCTATCGCCCGTGACTTCAACCGGTGACCACGAAGGTGCCGGGGGGCCCTTTCGATCCGCTGCCGATTGCGCTTAGCAGTAGCGGCCCCGGTTTGTCCCGCAGAAGTTGTTTTAAGACTACCTAATGATCTAGCGCTCCTTCGTGGTGTTTGTCCTCTGTTGAGCGGCGACGAGGTGTTCAGCCTTGCCGGAGCCTATTTCAACCTGATCGAAGTCCGCAATCCAAGATTCCAATGTGCGAGGCCTCCAGCAATTCGTGGCCACCTTGCCCTCTGAATCTCTCGCCTCGCCAGATTGGTGGGCGCGGCACCGCGAAATACGAGTTGATGTATAGCAGCCTTCGTAAGTGCAGGGGCCGAACACGCCACTCAAGGAACGAAGCGTACGTTTGGAAATCTACCTAGCGTCGCCTGCGTATTTCTGCTGACACCGCCGCGGCTTCGAATGCGTACGCACCGGATCGCATCGAGATTTTCGCGCACGCCAAGGTCCCGGCTTCACATCAGGACAAGGAGCTTACGCTCAAGATTCGGGGCTAAGCGGGCGTGGGCCCGCATGTTGGGAGCGGACATGAAGCACCAATCGAGAATCTGGAATGGCCTGATAATGGGGCTTGTAATCAGCGTCATGGTGTGGCCCCTAGGGGCCGTCGAAATCATCACCAAGCAGGACATCATCAATAACGTGGTCAAGACGAACCAACTGGTTAAGGTTGCCGACAACGCGATTTTCTTGCTCGACACATCGTCATCAACTAACAGCGACTTCGGCGATACGGACAAGCCGGTGGTCCAGGTCATGAAAAACGAGCTCAAGAGCAGGAATGCCTACCTTCCTGATCTTGGCTACGAGATGGGCATCTACATCTATACCGACTGGCAGGAGCTTTATCCCGTGCAGCTGTACAACCGCGAGAAGGTTGATGCGGCGTTGAACAAAATTCCGGATCGCGGCCGTGGCATCACGCCCCTCAACACAGGCCTGAAGAAACTCGAGGGTGTCCTCAAGCCATTAAAGGGCAGAACCGCAGTGTTTGTATTCTGGGATGGTGACTACACCGGCGATAACCCCGCCGACACCGCCAGGAGGCTGGCCAAGGAATACGACGTCTGCTTCTACGTGATAAGCAGCGCTAGGCCGTCAAGGGAAGCCACTCTCACGCAGGATGTCGCCAGCCTCAACGCCTGCTCGCGGGTCATCCCGCTGGCCAGCTTCTTCAACCAGCCCAACTTCATGAGCGGAGCACTGTTCGATGTGAAGGCTACCGAACATGTCGTCACGACCACCGATACCAAGATCGTCGGTGCCAAGGTCGACAACATCAATTTCGCCTTTAATGAAACCGAGCTTGCGGCCAAGGACAAGGCTGAGCTGGATAAGCTGGCGCAGTTCATGAACGACAGGCCCAAGTCATACGTCGTGATCGCCGGGTATACCGACAATGTTGGGACCAGGGATCACAACGAGGGCCTGTCTCGCGGCCGCGCCGAGATGGTCGCGCGCTACCTGAAGGAAAAGCACAGCATCGGCGATAGCAGAATGGTGCTGTTCTGGTACGGGCCCAACAACCCACTCGTGCCCAACGACACCCCTGCAAACCAAGCTAAGAACCGCCGCGTTGAAGTGAACGTGGGGCTTGGGGAAGGATAGTCCTGGCATAGCCTCCGGTTTGCTTTCTATTAGAAAGGCTCGCGTGGAGATCATCCGCGCGAGCTTTTTCGTAGCCGGGGCCGTCGAACCATACTTCGGTCGCAGCCAGAACCGGACCACCCGCGACGCTGGAAAGGAGCGCAGGCGGATTTCGTTGCTTGAACATCTGCCCCAGGCCATGCCCAAACGCACCATGCCGCATAAGTTCACTGGTCCCGCGATCATTGGTGGAGTTGGGCACCGTCAGCACGCAGATAACCGGTGCAAATGCGCCACCGCATCCATCTTCCCACGTCTTCGCCGATGCCTAATCGTTATGGCCCACGATGCCCAAGCCGGCGTGAAGCTTCCATGCATCGGACTTTGCTGCAGTGGTGCAGGAATGTCTCCTCTAAGCCGGGAGCTGACGCCACTAACTCCTCACTGGTCACTCGGTCCGGGAGGCAACCCTATAGCCAAAACACAATGGTGACTGACATGCAGTCATCCCGGCGTTTCGCCGGCAATCCTGCTCCGTCGGCAACCCTTCCACAAAGACCTCGACCGGCGGGCTGTACGTTTCGAGAGATGGCCATTCCCCCAGCTATCTCAGGTTTGTGTGAGCCCTTCGGTGACGCCTTGACTGGCCTACGCCTCCGCGCGAAGCTCTCCGCCGACGTGGAATGTTGGCACGCAAAAGGGGACGTCGTCATGTCGCAGTTCCGAGTCACGTTTGATGGTGCGGATTGCCTTGTTTCCATCACTGATATCCCAGATGGTGTGAGCTGGCGCGCACGCATCATGCGTAACGGCTGCATTAGTCGCGAAGTAACGGGAGTCTGTCCGGACACGGGTTCTCCGCGCTCTGAAATCCCGCCGCGTGTCGAGCAAGAGGTGCGCGAGGCTGTGGCGTGGTTGGACGGACGGCGAACAACGCGCCCGAAGTAGATCCGCGTCGCTGTGACAGCCATCTATTCAACCGTCTGGATGAGGATTTGACGCATGATTACTCACCAGCTAACCGATAGTGCAAAGAGAGCTCTTCGCCTTTTTGCCGACAGGGCGGCGGAGCGGTTGGGAAATCCGATAGTCCCGACAGAGGATCTCGCCGCCGTTACTGCGGCTGGCCTGCTTGTCGAGGTCCTCGGAGGATGGAAGGCCACCGAAGCGAGTTGTGCGCTCGGCTTGAGTTACGACTGACGGACGGGCGGGCCGCGGACGCGCTGCACAAACTTTGGTCCCCTTTCGGCTCGCGCCGGCCTAGGCGATGCCACTCTACGTATTTGATTTTAAACATAAATACAGACTATGTGCTCACATCTGAGCCAAAGTTTGTGCCAGTAGATACCCATGCGCACAAACTTTGGCTCACAAAACCGCACAGACTTTGCGGTTCAGAACACGAAGCCGGTCGCCCAGGCGCGCTTCTGTCAGCGCCCGATGCTCGTCGCGGTCGGCTCCACTCCTCGCCAACCTATTTGAACAGGGCCATGAGTGCCTTCGCGCCGGCCGTCGAAGAGGCAGGGTTCTGACCGGTGACGAGGCGACCGTCGGTGACGGCGAACACTTCCCAGTTGGCCTTCTTCTCGAAAGTGGCGCCGAGCTTCAACAGCTCGTCTTCGACCAGGAAGGGAACGACGTGGGTGAGCTGGACTTCTTCTTCTTCGCCGTTGGTGAAGCCAGTGACGTGCTTGCCCTTCACCAGTGGCTCGCCCTTGTGTTTGACGTGCCTCAACACGCCGGGAGCGTGGCATACAAAGGCAATGGGTTTGCCGCTGTCGTAAAACGATTCGATCAACTTGATCGAGACCGGATCTTCGGCGAGATCCCACATGGGACCGTGGCCACCCGGATAGAACACGGTGTCGAAGTCCTTCGAAGACACGGAGTCGAGGCGTGCGGTGTTGGACAAGACCTTCTGTGCCACCTTGTCTTCCTTGAAACGGGTCTGCGCAGGAGTCTGATTGCTCGGGTCATCGCTCTTGGGATCGATGGGTGGCTGCCCGCCCTTGGGTGATACGACCGTCACCGATACGCCGGCATCGGTAAAAACGTAATACGGCGCCGCAAATTCTTCGAGCCAGAAGCCGGTCTTCCTTCCCGTGTTTCCGAGTATGTCGTGTGAGGTGAGTACCATCAGTATCTTCATGCCGTAACCCCTCGTTAGATGCGACCAGGACCTGTCATCTCGCCCGATGGAATGCCTCCCGCTTCAGGCGACCACGCTCGATGGATCGATGGTTCGGTTCTCTGTCCGCGAAGATTGCCCCGGCTTTGCAAAGGGGTCTATCAAGCTTTGGTATCAGTTTTCCGCCACCGGACTTCTCAACCCTTGCATCGCAAGATCTGACATGCGTGCCACGTGCGCACGCCCAAGCGTCCTGATGGATGGATCGACGTGATGGCAAGAACGTCGCCAGCAGGTGCATGAGACTCAGCGCTGAAAACACGATGCTGTCGCCGTGTACCCTATCGACGCTTTCGCACCTTTCCCCATCCCCGCCTGAAGCACTGTTACCTATGAGCAAACCTTTCGCCCCCCTCGATTCCGAGCACGGCGCAGCCGTCTACTCAGATCGCGTATTGAAGATTTATGACCGCTGGGTCCTGGGCTTCTCGAACAACTATGCGTGGAAGTGTCCAACGGACGCCGTGCTGTTGCCTTTTTTCCAGCAACACCTGAGCTCCAACCATCTCGATGTGGGCGTCGGTTCGGGCTACTACCTGGCGCATAGCGCGGACAAGCCCGGGCAGAAAGTCACCTTGCTGGATCTCAATGACAACAGCTTGAAGGCTGCAGCGTCGCGCATCGCGAACTTGCAGCCAACGCTGGTGCGCGATGACGTATTGCAGCCCAGCGGTGCGCTCGGCGACAGGACGTTCGATTCGATTTCCCTGTTCTATCTCCTGCATTGCCTGCCGGGCACGATGACCGACAAGGCGCGCAAGGTGTTTTCCACGCTTGGTACTCACCTGACCCCGGGCGGCGAGCTGTATGGCGCGACCATCCTCGGCGATGAGGCCAACCACAACTGGCTGGGGCGCCGCCTCATGGGGCTTTACAACCGCAAGGGCATCTTTGGAAACCGCCACGACACGCTGGCAAGTTTGCAGTCGGCACTCAGCGAATATTTCGCCAAGGTCACTGTATGGCAGGTTGGAAAGGTGGCGCTGTTCAGGGCTGAGATGCCGCTGACTTAAAAGGGGAGCACGCCAATCCGTGCTCCGGCAGGGCCCCATGGGCTAGCGCGAGACCGCTTCCACGGCGGCGCGTACCCAACGGCGGCGCAAGTCGGTGACTCGCGACAACCAGCTCTTGCGCATCACATGCAGCTCTTCGATCGATGGCGCGTGTCGATACGCGCCTCGTCGAAAAGGTCGGAAGAAATATCCGAATCGCGTGACGGCGCCGAGGATCATCGTCCGGCGCCGCGTTTGAGCCGGCGCGCCGCTTCCATCGCTGCGGCAAGCTGCTGCCGCTGCGACAGCACCGGTGAGAGCTGCCTGTAGGGTTCACCAAACACGTGATCGAACAGATCACCGACGGACTGGATGAGCTTAGCTAGCCGAGTGGGTCGGGAGGTAAAGCGAAAATGGCCAGCCATGATAGTCACCTTGAGTTTTGACGCTGCGCCCCGGTGGACGCGAATCCCTGTCGATGGGTCGACAGGTGTTGTGGCGGGGCGCTGCCCCACCACAACCCGTACTGGTTAGTGCTTGGTGGGCACGTTCACGGTATCAATCGCGTGGATGATGCCATTGCTCGAGGTGATGTCTGCCTTGGTGATGGTGGCTGCGCCAATGCGGAGCTTGTCGCCATCCTTGGTGACCGTCGCGGTCTGACCCTGCATCATCTTCGGTGTGGTGAGCTTCTCGACGTCCGCGGCCGAAGCGCGGCCCGGCAGCACGTGATACTTCAGCACCGAGATCAATTCGGCCTTGTTTTCCGGCTTGAGCCAATTGGACAGCACATCCTTGGGCAGCTTCTCGAATGCCTCATCCGTCGGCGCAAAGACCGTGTACGGGCCGGTGCCCTTCAACACGTTGGTGAGTTCTGCCGCTTCAAGCGCCTTGCCAAGGGTATGGAAGCTGCCGTTGGCAGCCGCTGTTTCGACGAGGTTCTTGCTGCTAACGCGAGACACGTTGGAATCGTTGGTGGACATGAGTATTTGCCTTTAGTGAAGATCCGAAATGCGGATCCAGAGCGGACGTAGCCGCAACTCCGATACAGATCGGAGAAATACTCAGATGGCGTTAGGGAGAGGACCGCGAGGCTGAGACGCCTGCCAAGGAGGAGACTTTCTATCCTGGCGCCCATGCAGCATGCACGTGTGGTTGTTACGTAAGGGTGATGTGGCAACTGTTCGTCGTCATGCCACGTGGGCGGTTCACTTGACGTTGGTCAACGGGATCGTTGCAGCCACTCGAGCGCACGTCGCAGCCATGCGTTCGCCTGGTTCGGATTCCACACCAGGGTCGCCACGCTTTGCGGCGGCATGGTGTAGTCGAAACGGGTCTGGCCTTCCGCCACGGAGACGTTGCGTGGGTCCACGCTGCTGTTCACCATCACCAGTACGATCGAGCCATCGCTGGGATTGAGGAAGGCCACGTTGTCCAGACCCTTCTCGGTAGCGGTGGAGTTGATCCGCAGCGCACCGGGCAGCACGAATCGACTGAAGTGCGCCAACGCGTAGTATTCATCGTTGCGGCTCACCTCACCCGTGGCCGAGTCGATCGTCACCACGCCCTTGCAGGCGTCGCAGCCGCCAAAGTGCGGGCCATGTTTCTCATCGAGAACCAGGTTCCAATAGATGACGCCGCGCGCCCACTGCCGGATGCCTGCAATCAACAGGTCGCGCGAGAACCACAGCAATTCGCCCTTGACGCTGGAGGCCCAGTCGCCACCGGAACACTCGGTGATATAGGCGTCCTTGTCGGGGAAGGCACGATGCACGCGGCCCTGCGCATAAGGGCTGCCTTCGTAGCAATGCCAGGCAACGCCGTCGATGTAGCGTGCCGCCTCGGCGTCGCCCAGGACGGCCAGGGGCTGCTCGGGCGCATTCCAGTTGTGGTCCCATTCCAGGATGCGCGTGTTGGATTTGCGGCTTGCCAGCTTGGGACCCAGGTACTGCGCGACGATGCGTGCCCGCGTGGCCGCCGGCATCTGCATGCCCGGATAAGTGATCGGTATGAAGCCGGGCTCGTTCTGCACGGTCAGGGCGAAAATGGGGATGCCGTAACCGCTATAGGTATCGAGGTACTTGAGCAGATAGTCCGCGTATGTCTCCTCGTACTGCTCCAGCAACTCGCCACCAATCAGGTTCTCGCTGGTCTTCATCCAGGCCGGTGCGCTCCATGGCGTGGCCACGATCTGCAAGTCCGGATGGATGGAAAGCACTTCGAGCACGCTCGGAATCACGTCGCGCAAATTGCTCGTGATATTGAAATGCTCCAATGTCGGATCGGTCTGCCCGAACGGCACATCGTCCAGCGTGTAAGGCTTGAGCGAGAAATCCGACGCGCCGATGGTCAGGCGCATCATGTTGAAGTTGAGGTTGGGCGGCGGACCGTACAGCTCGTGCAACAGCGCACTGCGCTGCGTATCGCTGAGATCGTTCTGCAGCAGCCACGCCGACGAGTCGGTCATCGCGGCGCCGAAGCCGACCATGCTTTGGTAGGTGGTCTGCACGTCGATCACCACATCGGCAGGCGCCGAGCCGCGGGCGCGCATCGCAAGGTCGGGTTGTCGGGCCAGCTTCAGGCGACGGTCGGCCGTGCTCAACCATAGCTCGACCGCGGGCAGCAGCGACGGCGTCGCAGGTGCAATGTGGGCGCCGACCACCGGACGCTCCAAGCGCGGCGCATAAAGGGCGGTCAGGGTCAGCAGGGCAATCAAGCCGACCGGGACAAGCGTGGCCCACCTGGATTCGGATCGATGCTCATCCATGGCGCACACAAAACCCTACGCTCGCGCTGCAGTTCAGTTGGATCACGAAACTCCCGGGTCTGCGCATCAACACAAGATCCTGGCCGATCACGGCGACAGGATCGGATTCATTGCGCCAAAACCCCGGCATGAACCCGATGCCATGCGCGCAGCATAGCGAACCTGCGCCGTCTTGACTGTGGCCGAGCGCATTGAATGGCCGCATCGGCCTGCGCGGATGGATCAGCTGGCAAAGCCAGCAAGCTCGTGCGAAGCATCTTCGCGGGATGCCCGTCGCGTCTTTTATCCATAGCCTCTCAACGCATCGCCACGCTCTGTTGGCACGCGTTCATCGCCGCGCTCCGCTACGACGCTCAGGGCCGTGCGCGGCCTTTTTTTCATGAATCGCGGGTAAGTGTCACGGACGGTTTCACGCAGCCTTTGACTGGGACATGCGCGCGCCGGCGGCACGATGCGCCGCCAACAGCAAAGGAGTTCATCATGATCAAGCGCATGCTTCCCTTAGTGATTGGACTGGCTGTTTCCAGTATGGCGTCCGCGCAGACCATGCCCGCCGCGGCGCAGTCCACTACCAGTGCCACCACCCAGACGACCCAGACCACCACCGTCACGACCTGGAGCAACCAGCCTCCGACCGGTGCGTTGACCGAAGAGGCGATCAAGTCCTCCATCGCCAACGCTGGCTACAAGGAGGTCAAGGGCCTGGAGTTCAAGGACGGCGTGTGGCGCAGCGAGGCCCGCGGCGGCGACAAGAAGTGGGTCAAGCTCTCCGTCGGTCCCGTCAATGGCAAGGTCTACCCGGCCGATGCGCCGTCCAAGCTCAACGAAAACGAAGTCAATGCACAGCTGGCGACGGCAGGCTTCCAGAACGTCAAGCACGTGAAGTTCGCCGAAGGGCTGTGGAGCGCCGACGCCAAGAGCAAGCGGGGCACCGACGTGAATCTCCTGGTCGATCCCACCGATGGCAGCGTGGTGGCCCGCTCGCGCGATTGATGCGTCGTCACCCGTGCGGTAAACAATGGAACCCGGCGCCGCCATCGCGACGCCGGGTTCTGACATGCTCAGTGGGGGATTACGCCGATCGTCCGCAACCAGACCTGCACGAGTTTCGGCCACTCGTTGATCGGGAACTCCGGATGCTGCATGCCGAACGCATGCCCACCGTGCGCATAGATATGCATTTCAACAGGCACGTCGGCGTCCTTGAGCGCGGCGAAGTAAACGAGCGATTGCTCCACGCCATCCACCTGATCGTCTTCCGCCTGCGCCAGGAAGGTCGGCGGCGTGTCGTGAGAGACCGGCACACGGGGATTCAAGGTGTTGTGCTCGGTGGCTAGATGGCCCGGGTAAATCGCCACCGCAAAATCGGGGCGGCTGCTTTCCTTGTCGGCATCATCAACCGGCTTATACAGCTGGCGCTTGAAGTTGGTGCTCGCCTCGGCGACCAGATACCCACCTGCAGAAAAACCGAGCACGCCGATCTTGTGCGGATCGATCTGCCATTGGGCGGCATGCGAGCGCACCAGCCTCAAGGTTCGCTGGGTGTCCTGCAGCGATGGCACGGACAATTGAAAGTTGTGCGGGCGGCTGTCGGTCTGCCAGACGTAGGGAATGCTGGGCACGCGATACTTCAGCAACACGCAGGTGATGCCTTGCGAGGTGAGCCAGTCGCAGACGTCGGTACCTTCGAGTTGGATGGCCAGAATCTGGAAGCCACCGCCCGGAATCACCACGACCGCTACGCCGGTGTTGACGCCTTTGGGGGCGTACACCGTCATTGTCGGACGGGTCACGTTGGTCACCGCACCTTTCGTTTCCTTCTCGGGCCCTGGCACCGGTTGCAGGTCAGGCGCAGCGCCCGGCCAGATCGGTATTTGCGTATGTCCCGCTGACGGCTGCCATACCGACGGTTCGGCATTGGCGCTTGCGCTCGCAGCCAGCAAACACGCGGCGATCATCCACCACTTCATTGCGCTCCTCCCTGTTGGCGCTCGGCCAGTGTTGTGCGGTCGAGAGAAATCCATGGGGATTTCCCACCTTCGCGATCCTGACTGACGCATCGGCCCGGCTGCTGCTGCGCTGATGGAATTTTTCGGGCAAGCAGTTGGCCAGCGCCTGCGCGCAACGCGGCGCATGTGCTCCGTCAGCAGGATTGGGCCGCAACGACCGCATCGCCACGACGATCCATCGCCACGGAAACGGACCACAGCAACAAGCCGCCCAGCGCCAGTCCGCTGCCGACCCAGCCAGGCGAGGTCCAGCCATAGCCGTGTGCGATGGCCAGCCCGCCCAGGAAGGGGCCGAGCGCATTGGCGGCATTGAAGGCGGAATGATTGAGCGATGCGGCGAGGCCTTGGGCGTCGCCGGCCACGTCCATCAACCGGGTCTGCAGCACCGTGCCAAGCGCACCGCCGATGCCGATCAGGAAAACCGTGGCACCGAGCGCCCACACATGGCCCGCGGCGAACGGGAAACAGGCGAGGATCAGCGCACTCCACAGCAGCAGGCCGCCGGCGGTGCGCATCAACGCGCGATCGGCAAAGGCCGGCACGATCATATTGCCCAGCGTCATGCCGATGCCGAATACGCCCATCACCCAGGGCACGCTTTCGAGCGGCATATGGGTCACGTGCAGCAGGATGTCGGCCAGATAGGTGTACACGGCAAACATGCCGCCAAAACCGATCGCACCGATGCCCAGCGTCAGCCACACCTGCGAGCGCCTGAGCGCGCCCAGTTCACGCAACGGGCTGGCGTTGGCGTCGGCCGGCGTGTTCGGTGCGAAGGCCAACACGGCGCTCATGGTCGCCACGCCCAACAGGGCTACCAGCGCAAAACTCCAGCGCCATCCCACGGCCTCGCCAAGCCAGCTGGCCAGCGGCACGCCCACCACGGTGGCGCAGGTGAGGCCCAGAAACATCTGCCCCACGGCGCGCGTGCGTCGATTGGCAGGCACCAGCGAGCTGGCCACCAGCGCGCCCACGCCAAAGTAAGCGCCGTGCGGCAGGCCGCTGAGAAAACGGAACAGCAGCATCCAGTGATAACTGGGCGAGAGTCCGGTCAAACCGTTGAACACGGTGAACATTGCCATCAGCATCACCAGCAGACGGCGACGCGGCATGCGCGCACCCAGCACGGTGATCACCGGCGCACCGACCACCACGCCCAAGGCATAGGCGCTGATCGCGTGGCCCGCTGTCGGCGCATCGATGCCCAGCCCCTGCGCGAACAACGGCAGCATGCTCATCGTGGCGAATTCGGTGGTGCCGATGGCAAAGCCACCGACCGCAAGCGCAAGGATGACCAGTCCAACGTGGGGAACGCGAACAGGCGGCGCGCCCGGAGCCAGGGCGGGGGAAGAGGCGGACATGGGGACAACTCGGGCCGTGGGGCAGCGCAGTGGTGCGCTGCAGCACGAAAGAGTAGCGGCTATGCCTCCGGGTTGCCAGCCTGGAAGGTTGGGAGTTTCGACATGCCGCTGCTGAACGCCGCTGGTCGCCGTTCTATGCTTCGGCCACGGCCAAACGGGGGAGAGGCATGGGGATGCTGCGGTTGTGCTGCATGGGGATCGGCATGTTGCTCGCAGGCCAGGCCTGGGCTGACGACTGCCATTTGAGCGACTACGGCAGCCTGCCAGTAGCCATGGTCGGCAGTCGTGCCACCACCATGGTGAAGATCAATGGCACCGATACGCGCTTCATGCTCGACACCGGGGCATTCTTCAACTTCATGTCGACTGCCAACGCCGCATCGCTGGGGCTCAAGCTGGAACCCGCACCTTTTGGCTATCGCATGGGTGGCGTAGGAGGCCAGACGAGTATCCAGCAGGCCCACGTCAAGGAGTTCGGCATCCTTGGCACCACGCTCAAGAACGTGGACTTCATCGTGGGCGGGACCGACATAGGCGATGGATTGCTCGGCGCCAACCTGCTCGATTTCGCCGATCTGGAGATCGATCTCGCCCACGGCAAGGTGACGCTGTTCAAGGCGGAGCACTGCGAGAAGAGCTCGCTCGCGTACTGGGTGAAGGACGGCAACTACAACGTCGTGGATCTGGAGCCAGCTGACCGGGAGTACGACCGGCGCACTTTTGTCACGGTCATCATCAATGGCAGAAAGGTGCGGGCGGTGCTCGATTCAGGCGCCGCAGCCACCGTGCTGAGTCGCGATGCGGCCAAGCGCGCGGGCATCGATGTGAAAGCCCTGGGCCTCCAGGCCGGCACCAGCACCTTCGGCATCGGCGCCAAACCGGTCAGGACATGGACCGCGAACATCGATACGTTTTCGGTGGGGTCCGAAACGATCCAGCACAGCCAGATGATGGTGCTCGACGGGAATTTTGGCGACCAGACGGAGATGCTGCTGGGCGTGGATTTCCTGCTCGCCCATCACATGTTCATTGCCAACAGCAAGAAGAAGGCCTATTTCACCTATAACGGTGGGCGCGTCTTCAGCTTCGCAACCGCGGCGGACGACGAAACCAAACCCGCTGGCACGATGACCCAAGACAATGGCACGGCATCCCAGAGCGCCAGCGACCATGCCCTGCTGGGCCAGGCGCACCTGTCCCGCGGCGAAGCGAAGGCTGCCGTGGCCGAGCTGGATCAAGCAATCCGCATGGCGCCCGATCAATCGGCTTACTACACCGCCCGTGCGCGAGCCCATATGGCGGACAAGCAGCCTGGGGCAGCGCTCGCTGACCTGGACAAGGCGCTGAGCCTGGATCCAAAAAATCTCGATGCCTTGCAGATGCGCGCCGAACATCGCTACGCCAACAACGACCTGGCTGGAGCTGCCACTGATGCAGCGGCGGCTGGCGCGCTGGCGCCGGCTGGATCTGCCCGGGCACGTTCCATTGCCGCCTTGTACATCAGGCTCGACCAGCCCGCCGCGGCCTTGCCCTTGCTCGACGATTGGATCCGTCTGCATGACAACGACGCCATGCTGGGCTCCGTACTCAACGAGCGCTGTTGGGCGCGCGCGCTCAGCAATCAGGTGCTGGACGATGCCTTGAAGGATTGCCGCAAAGCCATCAAGCGCGACGGCGCCGATCCGGCTTATCTCGACAGTCTGGGCCTGGTCCAACTGCGCCTGGGACATTATCCCGAGTCCATCAAGGCTTATGAGCAAGCCGTTGCATTGGGCCCGGGTTCCGCGTGGTCGCGCTACGGACTTGGCCTGGCGAAAGTCCGCAGTGGTCAACCGGATGCAGGCAACGCCGACCTGGTTGCCGCGCGCGCGCTTGATCCGCAAATCGAACGACATGCCAGCAAGTTCGGTTTGACCGTACCGCAACCGTAGGAACGCGCACGTGACCAACGCCCTTCCCACCTGGATCCGCATCGCCCGCACGCGTGCGTCGGTGTTGATCCAACCGCTGGTGGAAGCGGTGGTGACCATGTTTGCCGTATTGGCCACGTTACTGTGCACACTGGGTATCGCACCCGGCAGCGGGCCGGCCGTGCTCGCGGTGGTGTTGAGCCTGTCGTTGTCGCGCAGTCATCTGGATCGCGACCTGCGCGGTCGGCTGGAAGCAGCAGTGGTCCTGCCGCTGGTGGGCCTGGTGGCGATCGGCGTGGGCATGCTGCTGCGGCAGACGCCATGGGTGGGTGCGCTGACCTTTGTCGCCGGCATGTTCCTGTCGATCTGGTTGCGCAACTTCGGCCCGATGGCACGCCGCGCGGGGCACTTGATCGCCCTGCCGTTTGTCACCTTGCTGACCGTGCCCCATGTGCACGCTGCCCATAGCGGCGCGCTCCCTGTCCTGCTGGTGCCGATCGTGGTGGCCTTGTTGGCGCTCTTCTGGGTCACGCTGTTCCATCTGCTGGGGCGTCGGTTGGGCCTGCTGCCGCCGATCACGGCACCGTCGCATGCGCACGCGACGCCGACGCAGGAACGCGGGCTGCGTCCCACCGCCAGCACGCGTATGGCCATCCAGATGGCAGTGGCCCTGACGCTTTCGTTTGTGGTCGGCTACCTGTGCTTTGCCGAACGCTGGGCTTGGATCGTACTCACGGCGTTCATCGTTCATAGCGGCAATCGCGGGCGGCTGGATGTGGCTTACAAGAGCGGCCTGCGCGTCCTGGGCGCGGCCGCAGGCACCGTGCTCGCGATGTCGCTGAGCTTTCATGCACAGGCGAACCCGGGCACCACCGGCGTGTGGATCCTGGCGGCGTTGTTCTTCGGTGTATGGCTGCGTCCGCTCGGTTATGCGTGGTGGGCGTTGTTCGTCACGCTGGCATTGGCGCTGCTGCAGGGCTTCGAGCCCCAGCCGCCGGGCATGCTGTTGTGGCAGCGACTTGAGGAGATCGTCATCGGCGCCGTGATCGGCCTGGCTTCGGCGTGGCTTGTGTTGCCGGTGCGTTCTACCGATGTATTGCGCCGCCGACTGGCGGACGCGCTTGCGGCGATGGCCGAGGCCACCGATCCGGCGACGCCCGAACGCAGCCCCGCACGCGTGGCCAAGGCGCTGGATGAACTGGCCGACATGGCCGCACCATTTCGCGCCGCGCGGCGATTCACCCAAGGCTTTCATGGCATCCAGCCTGCCGATTGGGTGGATACGCTGCTGGCCTGCCGCGCACCGGCCATCGAGGTGATTGCGCGAGGCGAAACCCCGGGCCGGCTGCGTCAGGCCATCGGCGCCGCACGCAAGTCGTTGCGCGAACCCGACACGCTGTTGCCGGCGCTGCAGCAGTTGCGCCAGACGCTGGCGGGCTGATCAATCGCCCGCAGGCAGGTTCTGTACGCGCGACAGCACGGATACACCGTGCTCATCGAACGCTTCCACCGCCACCACGTAGTTCACGCCCTTGTTCAACGAATGCAGCACAAGTCGGGTGGGCTGGTCGGCGAAGCGCTGATAGGTCGAATGCAGGCGATCGGCCGCCAGCCCCCAGCGGACGTTGTAGCCCACGGCGCCAGGCACGGGCGCCCAGACGATCTGGGCATCGCGCGTGTCGCTCGAGCGCCTGGCCGATAGCAGCGTGGGTGCCGCGGGCAGCGCGCCAGTGGCGTTGCCGAATACGCGTAGATCGGCAATGGCCAGCGTGTGTGCGCCGACATGTCGGTGGTTATAGCGAACATAGCGAACAAGAGCCGCCTGATCGAGTTCGATATACGCGTTGGCGCGATCGCGCGTTTCATGGGAGAGATCGGCCAGCGTGCTCCAATGCGTGCCGTCGCGCGATCCCTCCAGCACGAACTGCGTGACGATGTCGGGCGCATCGCCGTAGCGACCTGATTGGTAGTCGGCAAAATTCACCTGCACGGCGCGTACCGTGCGCTCGCCACCCAGATCCACCGTCAGCGTCTGGCCCGCCGTGTTGCTCGCGGCAAGCCAGAACGTGCGTGGATTCTCATCCGTCGCTGCCGAGGCAGGATGCCCGGGCTGGGACGACGATGCAGTGGCCTTCTTGCGATAGGACAGCAGCATCCATCCGGTGAAGGTGTCTTCGCCGTCCTGCAGGGCATGGTCAGGCATGCGATGCGGAAAATCACCGAAGCGCGTATCGATCCACATTTGGCCGTCTGTATGAAAACCGGCCGGGTACAGGCCGATGCGTCGCTCGAAGGTCCAGTTGGACCCTATCCACGACGTGCCGCTATTCCACACATTGCCGTGGGCATCCTCGAAGGTTGAGCCGTGGCCCACGCCGGTGACGAAACCGCCGGGCTTCTCGCCGACGGGGTTGTAAGGCGCATAACGGAACGGGCCGAGCGGCGCATCGCTCACCACCACGCCCGTGCCGTAGACATTGAACTCGGTACCCGGCGCTGCGTATTGCAGGTAGTAGCGGTCACCGTGTCGATTCATCCAGGCGCCCTCGAGAAACGGCTTGGTCGTTTCGTCGGTGTGGTCCTGGCCGAACCGTTCCCAGCCGTGCTGGGCCGGGTCCAGTTGAAGCAGCGGCTGCGGTCGGGTGACGAAGGCAAGCCGCTTGCCCTCGCCCTGGTCGATGTCGGCAAATCGGAGGTCGAGCCGGGCGCCGTAGAGCGGGTGGACGTTGGACGAATCCCAGTACAGATAGACCTTGCCGTCGCGGTCCTGGAACAGCGCCGGATCCCAGGGACCAGGCGGCAGCTCGTCCGGTTTCATGGTCGCTTCGCCCACGCTGGAGACTGCGCCTGGCACAGGCGGCAGCAGCCGGGTCCAGAAGGTCCAATGGCCATGCGCGGGGTCGGTGGATACGAGCAGCGGTCGCGGTTCAGTGGCGGACTGCATGAGGAACAGGCGGCCATCGGCGACCAGGGTCGCCGGCGCCACCTCGCTGTCGAACGGCCAGTGATCGGGCTTCACGAAATCCCAGTGCAGCAGATCGGTGGAGTGCCAGTAGCCGTCGGCGAGCGTCATGAACAGGTAGTAGGCGTCGCCGTAGCGCACCATCGCCGGGTCGGCGCCGGTGCGATAGGAAATACCCTCGTTCATCTGCTCGAAGTTGTAGCGGTAGTCGATGTCGATGGGGTTGGCCCAGGTCTGCGGGGCCGCCGGTGCAGCGGAAGCGGCGGTGGCGACCAGCCATGCCATGCAGCAAAGCATGACTCGCCGCAGAGGGGCAAAAGCCTTTGATATAGGGTCTGACATCGGATGCATGCTCATGCTGCAGCGCAGCGGCGCCGGATTCTGTGAACTTCCCTTATTGATCAGGTGACCCGGTCTGTAAGAGACTCCGTCACCATCGCCGTAAACGTTTACATCGTAGCCGCCCGATCACGGCCGGCCAACCCACTCCCCGTTGATCGAAGGACTCGTCATGACTACCCCGTCGCCGCTCCGCCGCCTTGCCCTGCGCACTTGCGCCGCGGCCTGCCTCGCCCTGCTTGGCTCAGTGCATGCGGCGCCCGCCGGTAGCGACGCCGTGCAACTGCAGGTCGACGCGACGGCCAAGGGCACGCCGCTGCCCCACTTCTGGGAAAACATGTTCGGCTCCGGCCGCGCCGTGCTCGCGCTGCGCGATGACTACCGCAAGGATCTGGAAGCGGTGAAGGGCGCCACCGGCTTCAGCTATATCCGCTTCCACGGCATCTTCGACCGCGACATGGGCGTGGCCTATCGCGATCCGCAGGGCAAGCTGCAATTCAATTTCAGCTACGTGGACCAGGTCTATGACGGCCTGCTCGCGCGCGGCGTGAAGCCGTTCGTGGAGCTGGGCTTCATGCCGCCGGAAATGAGCACCGATCCGGCCAGCCATCACGACTTCTGGTATCACCCCAACGTGATGCCGCCGAAGGATCCGGCCGAGTGGGACGCGCTGGTGCGCGCCTTCCTGCAGCACGAGATCGCGCGCTACGGCATCGAGGAAGTCTCCAGCTGGTACTTCGAGGTGTGGAACGAGCCGAACCTCGCGTTCTGGGGCGGCAAGCCCGAACAATCCACCTATTACGACCTGTATGACCGTTCGGCCCGCGTGGTGAAGTCGGTCGACAAGCGCTTGCGTGTGGGCGGCCCTGCCACCGCACAGGCCGCATGGCTGCCGGACTTCCTCAAGCATGTGAAGCAGAGCGGCGCGCCGATCGATTTCGTCAGCACACATGTGTACGGCGATGACACCGCCGACAACGTGTTCAAGACCAAGGAAAACATTCCGCGTCGCGACATGGTGTGCCGTGCGGTGGACAAGTCGCACCAGGAAATCGTCGCCTCGCCGTTCCCGAAGCTGCCGCTGATCTACAGCGAATACAACGCCTCGTACGCCAACCTGCCCAACGTCACCGACACGGTCTACATGGGCCCGTGGATGGCCAACACCATTCGCGAATGCGCGGGCAAGGTGGAGCTGATGAGCTACTGGTCGTTCTCGGACGTGTTTGACGAACAGGGCGTGGTGAAGACCCCGTTCTACGGCGGCTTCGGCCTGATCGCCGCCGACCGCATCGAGAAGCCGGCGTTCAACGCGTTCGCCATGCTGCACAAGCTGGGCGATACCCAGCTGCCGCTGAAGACCGACAGCGCGCTGGCCACGCGCCGCGCCGACGGCACCGTGGTGCTGGCGCTGTGGAACTACACCAAGCCGCTGGGCGACACCGCCGACTACACGCCGGGCGTGCCGACTGGTGCAGCCAAGCACTTTGATGTGGACCTGAAGCATCTGGGCAGCGCCAGGCAGGCCACGGTGTGGCGCCTGGACCAGGATCACGGAAACGCGGTGGCCGCGTTCGACAAAATGGGCCGCCCGGCAACCCCGAGCCGCGATGAGATCACTCAGCTACGTGAGGCGGGCAAACTCGCCGCTCCGGAACAGGCCACCCTGCAGAACGGCCGCCTGAGCATCGATATCCCGCCGCAGGGTCTGGTGGTGGTGGAACTGCACTGACCACCAACAAGCGTGTGACGCCGCCATCCCCTCGTGGTGGCGTCACACGCTGCTTTACCTCGCTGCAGCGGGCGCAGTGACCTCTGGCATTGGCGCCCCACTCTGTACGGATCAAAGCTCGCGCTGCTATCCACCACGGATGACGGCTATGCGTTTCTGGCGCGAGTGCCTGCTCGCTATGCTCATGTTGCTCGCGGCACCCGCCGTCATCGCGCAACGTGCACCGCTGCATCAGTCATTCGACCTACGCGTGCCATGGATGCCGCAGCCGGTGGCGGTCGCCGGCAAGGTCTCGCTGGTATACGAACTGCATCTCACCAACGAGGCGCAGGAGACGTTGACCATCCAGCGCATCGACGTCCTCGACGACCAGCAACACCTCCGTGCCGAACTGACTGGCAGCGAACTCCATGCAGCCATCGGCAGGGCCGACCGGGCAAAAGGCGACGAGCGCCTGCGTGTGGCGCCGGGCATGTCGGCGGTGGCATATCTTTCCGTTCCGCTGGCCGACACCGCCGCCGTGCATCTGCGTCACCGTGTGGTTTACGTCGATCAGGCCCATCAGAACCTCACCACCGAAGGCGGCGACGTCGCGTCAGTCAGTAACGCACCACGGCAACTGGGTCCGCCATTGCGTGGCGGCCCATGGGTGGCGATCTACGATGCGCGCTGGGAGCGAGGCCATCGCCGTGTGCTTTACGCCACCGACGGCAGCGTGAAAGTGCCGGGCCGCTTCGCCATCGACTGGATCCGCGTCGGGCCGCACGGCGGTTATGCGCAGGGCAAGGGTGAGTCGCCCAAGCAGTGGTTTGGCTATGGCGCCGATGTGCTCGCCGTGACCGATGCGACCGTGGCATCGACCGGTGAAGGCGTGTCCGAGCCACCCACGCTGGCCGACGGCGCCGCGCACAAGGTGTCGCTGGAGGATGCCGCCGGCAACTACGTGGCGCTGGATCTGGGTGATGGACGCTACGCGTTCTACGAACATCTCAAGCCCGGCAGCATCCGTGTGAAAGCCGGGCAACGCGTGCGCCGTGGGGACGTCATCGGGCAACTGGGCTTCACCGGCGAGTCCACCGGTCCGCATCTGCATTTCCATGTGAGCGATGCCAATGCGCCGCTTGCCGCCGAAGGTTTGCCATACGTGCTGACATCATTCCGTGTCCTTGGCGCCTATGCCTCCATCGAGGAGTTCGCACAAGGCCGAGCATGGACGGCGGCCACGTCGCCCGCGGCCGGCAACGGATTTCCTGCGCCGCTTTCCGTAGTCGACTTCGACGTTGGTCGTTGACGCTGCACCATGCAGACATGCGGGGAACGCAGCAGGAGCGACCAAACGCGAACCTGACGAATGCCGGCGCCAAGGCCCGAAGACCGTTTAGGGCAAAAAGTGACCCGCTCTCTCGCTGGCATGCGCTCATTACGTCGCCCCCTTTCCTGGCCTTTCGTCCAGCACCGCGCTTTGCAGGCGAAACATCGTCACTGCTGCCGTTGCATTTACTGGTCCAGACCTGGTGCGAACAGGTTGGCACGCTCTGTGCTCTGGCAGTTCTCAGTCGAACTGCCAGATAGATCGCACAATGCAAAAGCTTGTTCTTTTCCTGGACACTGATCTTCGCACGCTCGAAGTGGTGCGCTGGCTCGCCGACCGTGTCAAATCGCTACCTTCCAAGTGCGCAGCACTGCCTTGGGTGCGGGCCATCCATGCCGTATTTCGCCTGGCCAAACCCATCGCCATCACGGTGGTGGCGCTGGACATCATCCTTTTGACGACCGCTTGGCTCACGCCCCGACCCGAGCATTTCAGGATTGATCCAGGCCAGCACGGCATCGCCCCGTCGGCTTACTCGCCCTGGTACAAATTCACCGATCGCGTTCAACATCGCTCGTACGCCATGCTGACGTTCGACGATGGCCCGGCCGGTGGCGGACTCGACGAGAAGTTTCTCGAAGTCTTGAACCGCCACCACGCGCACGCGATATTTTTCCTGGTCTGCAAAAACATCAACGAGCGCACGCTGCCCGTGCTGGGAGAGATGGAGCGCAGCGGGAACGTGATCGGCAACCATAGCCTCGACCATCTGCACGTCCCCAGCTTGTCCTACGCGGATGCCTGGCATCAGGTCGATGCATGCAGTTCGCGCATCGCCGACATCACCGGGCATCGGCCGAAATATTTTCGGCCGCCCTTTGGTCATTCGTCAGCCTACGCTGACCAGGCTGTCCAGGCGGCCGGCATGAAGTCGGTGTTCTGGAACGTCAATTCCAAGGACTACATGTACCACGACCCGAATAAGATCTACGAATTGAGCACGCAGAGTCCCGGCGATATGTCGATCTTTCTCATGCACGAGCGTGCCGGCACCGCCGAAGCCCTCGACAAGATCCTTACCGACCTGGAGCACCGCGGGTTCACCTTTGTACTTCCGGATGATCAGAACGCAACCGGTGTTTGAGGTTTAGCGGCAGTCAGATCACCTTGACGTAGCTTGTCGCGCTCAAAGTCCGGGCGCGAGCGGCCACGTTGTAAGCCATGGGTCGTCCGCCCGGTTGTCCCGCAGCCCCATGGCGAGCGCTTTGCCGTCGGCCGTGACGGCCACGTGGCGATCATCGGCAAAATGCATCCACGCCGGACGCGCGGCCATGCGTTGCTGCAAGGTTTCGTGGCGATCCCGGGTCTCTCGCAACCAAAGCATCAGAGCGCCCATGCGAAGACTGGCCGCCACGTCCTGTTGGCGTGCAAGGTAAAGATCAAACTCAGGGCCCGGCATGCGAGACAGCATCGTGCCTCCGCTATTGGCCACCAGGTCGAAGATGTCGAAACGTGGGCTCGCGCCCGGCATGGCAAGGTGTTCGTCTGCCAGCAGCTTTTGCGGCAGGGTGGCATCGCATACGGCGCTGTAGCGTGGCGCCAACAGGCGCTGCGTGCCTTTCACGTCCAAGCTGAGGTTGTCGTACCAGTGTTCCTGTTTTCCAAAGAGGTCCGGCGACGCCAGCAGCGAAAATTCCGACCGGATGCTGGGGCACAGATCGACATCCGCGTCGGTGACTGGCGCGAATGCCGCGGCACACGACTCAGGCATGGGTTCATCGATCGGCGATGCCGCCAGCAATTGCGCAAACAGTTGTATGGCGCCGCGCAAACGAGCGGCGAAGATCATGCTGCTGATCAGGGTATCGCTGTGCGCATGCAGGCGACGCATCGTGGCCACCTGCGTGCAGGCCGCATCCATCGCTTGCGCCTGGTGTCCGTCGAGGAAGCTTGCTGCGATCGCGGTTTGCCATAGCCCCATGGACGCGCCGAAGGACGGTGTCGATGTCACAGGACTGATGGGCTTGTCCGTCCAGACGTAGTCAAAACCGCTAAGCGCTTCGTCACGCACAAGCCGTTGCTGATGGCGGGCCAGCACCTCGCTGACGGCATCGCGATGCGCCCGCACCTTGCCCAGGCAATCGGCTTCGCGCGATTTGCACAGCACGTCGCGATCGGCTTTGGATATCCTGGGAATCGAGGGGAAATCGGACTTGGGATCGGGTAGGGGGTCGGTGCTGCCGGTTCCAGGCTTGAAATGCGACTCCCACGCGAGCACGCGCTGGCGATCCTTGGCGAAAGCCGCGTCGAGCTGGTCGGCCGGCACATCGAAGTCCACGAACCAAAGCCATGGATATGCATTGCGACCCTGCGTCGGCTTGCTATCCGCCTGCAGCGCGGCCAGCGCCTCTTTTTGCTCCGGCGTCGGCGGACGCAGCCGCCCCCATGCAAACACCGCCACCACGGCGACGACCAGTCCAGCGACCGCCCACAGCAATCCCTTCAGCGCGCGATGCATGCGTGTTCCCCTTGTGTCCCTGCACGCATTCTAGCCACAGAAAAAACGAGGGGCGCCTAAGCACCCCTCGTCTCTCAGTGATCGCGGAAACTTGCGATCAGAGCGCGTAATACATCTGGAACTCCAGCGGATGCGTGCTGGCGCGGTAACGGGTCACTTCCTGCATCTTCAGCGCGATGTACGCATCGATGAAGTCGTCGGTGAACACGCCGCCGGCCTTGAGGAAGTCGCGGTCCTTGTCGAGCGCGTTGAGCGCTTCGTCGAGGCTGGCGCAGACCTGCGGGATGTTCTTCTCTTCTTCCGGCGGCAGGTCGTACAGATCCTTGTCGGCCGGTGCGCCCGGGTCGATCTTGTTGATGATGCCGTCCAGGCCGGCCATCATCAGCGCGGTGAACACCAGGTAGCCGGAGTTCATCGGATCGGGGAAGCGCACTTCGATGCGGCGGCCCTTCGGGCTGGACACGTACGGAATGCGGCAGCTGGCCGAACGATTGCGAGCCGAGTAGGCCAGCATCACCGGCGCTTCGAAGCCCGGCACCAGGCGCTTGTAGCTGTTGGTGGTGGAGTTGGCGAACGCGTTGATGGCCTTGGCGTGCTTGAAGATGCCGCCGATGTACCACAGCGCCGTCTGCGACAGGCCGCCGTACAGGTCGCCCGCGAACATGTTGTTGCCATCCTTCGCCAGCGACTGGTGCACATGCATGCCGCTGCCGTTGTCGCCGACGATCGGCTTGGGCATGAAGGTGACGGTCTTGCCGTTCTGGTGGGCGACGTTCTTGATGACGTACTTCATCGTCATCAGTTCGTCGGCCTTCTTCACCAGCGTGTTGAACTTCACGCCGATCTCGCACTGGCCGGCATTGGCCACTTCGTGGTGATGCACTTCAACCACCTGGCCCAGCGACTCGAGCACCTTGCACATGTCGGCGCGCAGGTCGCCCAGCGAGTCGACCGGGCTGACCGGGAAGTAGCCGCCCTTCACGCCCGGACGGTGGCCGGTGTTGTTGTCTTCGTACTTGTAGCGCGAGCTCCACGCGGCTTCTTCGGAGCCGATTTCGTAGAACACGCGGCCCATGTCGTTCTGCCAGCGCACGGAATCAAAGATGAAGAATTCCGGCTCCGGACCAAAGAACGCCGTGTCGGCGATGCCGGTCGACTTGAGGAACGCCTCGCCGCGCTTGGCGATGGAACGCGGATCGCGGCCATAGGCCTGCATGGTGGACGGCTCGAGCACGTCGCAGTGCAGAACCATCTGCGTGTGGGCGCTGAACGGGTCGAGGTAGGCGGTGTCCGGATCGGGCATCAGCACCATGTCCGATTCGTTGATGCCCTTCCAGCCGGCGATCGACGAACCGTCGAACATCTTGCCGTCTTCGAACGTGCCCTCGTCGATGGCATGGGCCGGGAACGTCACGTGGTGGTGCTTGCCGAGCATGTCGGCGAAGCGGAAGTCGACGAATTCGACCTCGTGTTCCTGGATCAGATCGAGCACTTTCTGGACGGGGGACGACATGGACAACCTCGACGGGCGAAAAGGTGAGTAATCGACAGGCGTCTGAGCAAGCCGCGTGCCAAGGGGAATGATCTTTTTATATCAATGGTTTAATTACTGCAAATCGATGATGACGCCGCTTGATTGCACGATGATGAAACATCACAAAGCACCATATTGGTGCAATGACGGCGGGTCGGGCGTTCCTGCTTTTGTGGGATTTGCCGTGCGGCGAAATCAGCCACATCGGATGCAACGTGCCCCAAAAACGCCACGCCAGTCCCTTAAGCTATGCCGCTTTGCGCCGGTATGGAACCGGTGCTGACCTCACTGCCGGAGTCTGTGTGAGCGACATCATCAACGTCATCCTGCTTGGCATCATCGAAGGCATCACCGAGTTTCTGCCCATTTCCAGCACGGGTCACCTGCTGATCGCCGAAAAATTCGGCCTGGGCCAGCGCTCGGACTTGTTCAACGTGGGCATTCAGGCGGGTGCGATCCTGGCGGTGACCTTCATCTATTGGAGCCGCATCTGGCAGTTGTTCACGCAGTGGCGTGACCCGGCCAACCGCGATTACCTGGCCAAGCTGTTCGTGGCCTTCATGATCACGGCGGTGCTCGGCTTTATCGCGGTGAAGCTCGGCTTCAAGCTGCCCGAAGCGGTGACGCCGGTGGCGTGGGCGCTGGTGATTGGCGGCATCTGGATGATTGCAGCGGAACGTCTCGCTGCCCGCCAGCCCGATCGCACGCAGGTGACGTGGCGCGTGGCCATCCTGGTCGGCATCGCGCAGATGATCGCGGGCATCTTCCCGGGCACTTCGCGCTCGGCGGCCACGATCTTCACGGCGATGCTGTTTGGTACCAGCAATCGGGCGGCGGCGACGGAGTTCGCCTTCCTGGTCGGCATTCCCACCATGTATGCCGCGACCGGCTACGAGCTGTTGAAAGTGTTGAAGGATGGCGGGGCGCACCACGAAGACTGGACGGCCTTCGGCATTGGTTTCGTGGTCTCGGCCATCGTCGCCTTCGTGGCAGTGAAGTGGCTGCTCGGCTATATCCGCAGCCATCGTTTCACGCCGTTCGCGATCTATCGCATCGTGCTGGGCATCGCCCTGCTGTTGTTGATCCCTGCAGGCGCCTGAGCAAACCATGCGAGGATGATGTCGGCACACTGACCTCCTCACCGCATGAGCGCCACGCGTTACCGACTGCTGGATCTTTCCATCGACGCGATGCGCCAGCGCGTGACGCGCGATGGCGCGACGCTCGATGTCCAGGGACTCTCGTTTCAGTTGCTCGCGTGCCTGCTGCAGCACGGCGTGGACGTGGTGGATTTCGACACGCTGATCGCCGAAGTCTGGGCGCCCGCCGTGGTCAACGAGGAAACCGTCACGCAGCGCGTGAAATTGCTGCGCCAGGCGCTGGGCGATGACGGCCGCGCACCGCGCTACATCCGCTCCGTGCGAGGGCGCGGCTACCAGTTGTGCGATATGCCGGTGGTCGAGGAAACAGATGCACCGGCAGCGACTCGCGTGCCACGGCGATGGATCGCGCTCGCCATTGGCGTGCTCCTGCTCGCGGCGGCTGGCATCGCCTGGTGGCTCATGCCCCAGCGCATCCACAAACCCTCCGCCACGCAGGAGGTGGTGCAGCGCGCGAGCTATTACGCCGGCATCGGCCAGCGCGACAACAACGAACGCGCCATCGCGCTCTATCAGCAAGCGCTCGCCTCGACGCCCCAGAATGCCGATGCGCGGATCGGCCTGAGCCGCGCGTACAGTGCGCGCGTCTGCCTCTACAATTTTCCCTACCAGTGGGCGCAGCAAGCGCAGACGCTGGCCGACGACGCCGTTGCTGGCGAACCTTCCCGCGCTTCCGCCTGGTCGGCACTGGGCTATGCACGCGACTGCCTGGGCGACATCGATGCCGCCATCGCGGCCTACGAAAAGGCCCTGGCACTGGACGCGGGTGATGACGCCACGCGCGCCTCCGTCGCCTACCTCTATCAGGAGCGCGGACGCATCGACGAGGCGCTCCATGCCAACCTGGACATGCGCGGCGACGCTACGCGCGTGCGCTTCCGCGAAGTGCAGATTGCCCGTGAGATGGCCTTGCTTGGTTTCGACGACGCTGCCGAAGCACGTCTCGCGCGCAGCTTCCAGCTTTATCCCGACAATGTGTTTTCCAACATCGCCTGGCCGCGTCACCTGTTTCTGCACGGTCGCCTGGTGGAGGCGCAGCAGGCACTGGACGAAGCGCTGACGCGCAACACACCGCATGTGGAGCTGTACGTGCTGCAGGGTGAACTCGCGCTGCTGCGCAACGATCGCGATGCGGCGCTTGCCGCCTTCGTGCACGCCCGGCAACTTCGCCCGCAAATGGGTTTGCCGGGTACGCTTGAAGGGCTTTATGGCAAGGACGCGCCCAGCGCCAGCTGGCTTGCCGCGCGCGTCGATGCGGTGCGTGACGAAGCTTCACGCCATACGCTGTATCCCGGCGAATGGCTCGAACTGGCGATGCTGCTGCAGGCGCAAGACCAGCGCGATGCCGCCATCGATGCCGTGCAGACCGCCGTGAGGCAGGGCTATAGCGATGCGGCTTATCTGCAGCTGTCGCCGCTGCTCAAGTCGTTGTCGTCCGATCCGCGCTACGCGGCGGCAATCGCCGTGATCAACCGCCGCGTGGCCGAACAGCGCCAGCGCGTGCTGGCAGCGACATGGTGTCCGCCCGAATTGAAAGGCGCGTCGCGCTAGGGCAACGCCTTCAACACATAGTCGCGAAAGATCTGCTGCGACTGCTGATGCGCGTTGCGCTGGTTATAAGCGGTGCTGGTGATCACGGCGACCAGTTGCTGGGACGGCATCACCAACACATAGTTGCCGCCGTTGCCGGACATGGCCCATGCCACCTGCTCCGTGCCGTGCACGGGGAAACGGAAGCACCACCACAGGTAACCGTAGTCGGCGTCCTCGCGCGCCTGCGCATGGGGGGTGAGCATCTGCTTGATCCAGGCTGCAGAGATCACCTGGCGCCCGCCCCAGCGTCCACCGTCGAGCGCCAGTTCGCCGAGCTTGGCCAGGTCGCGGCTGCGATAGCGCGTGCCACCGCCACCCATGCCGATGCCTAGCGGTGACTGGTTCCACTGCACCGCGGTGATGCCCAGCGGTTTTTCCAGCGTGTCCGCGGCGAACGCGGCGAGGCCTCGATGCGCGGCGCGCTCCACCACCGCCCCGGCCGTAAATGCGCCGGCCGTGCAGTAAGAGAACGAGCGCCCGTACGGACTGTCCTTCGGTTTCGGCATCCACGGCGCAAAGCCCTTGATGGGCAGGTCGAGCGCAAACTGCAGCCAGTCCTCGGTGACGTACATCCGCTCCTCGTTGCCGCTTGAGAACTCGTTGTCGTCATTGCACTCCCACAAGGAACTCATGGTGAGCAGGTCTTCGAGCGTGATGGCCGACTTGCGCGTGTCCGGATGCTGCAGCGGCTGCTTGTCGGGGAAGAAGTCGTACACGCGCGCCTGCACGTTGGCGATCAGGCCGCGATCGATGGCTGCACCAACCAGCAGGGCCGTCACGCTCTTGCTGGCGGAACGCACGTCGTTGAGCCGCGCGGCATCGCTGCCGTTGAAATAACCCTCGTAGACCAGCTTGCCGTGCTGGGCGACGACGACGCTGGTGATGCCCTTGACGCTGCCGTCGTTGAGCTTCGCTTCCATCGCAGCCAGGGACGCCAAGTCCCAATGGGCAGTGCGGGCATCGCCAACTGCCCAGCCATCACCGCGGGCGACGGGCGGCTGATAGTCGGCGCAGGCGAGAGAAGGCACCGCCAGCATCAGCGCCAGCAGCCATCGGTGAGAACGATTGGACATGGGTGAGCTCCGTGGGAAAACAGAGCCCAGCCCAACAGGTCACCGAATGAAGCGCCTGAAATGCGTATGAAGAATTCTGAAAGCGCACAGCCGTGCGCTTTTCCGCCGTTGTGCGGTCAGGCGCTGAGCCGCTCCGGCACCGCCGCCATCACCGGCTTCTTGTGCTTGCCCGGCTCGCTGGTCTGCTCGAACACCTCGCGCACCCATTCGATAAAGGCCTGCACGCGAGCGGACAGGTGTTTCTTCTGCGGGTAGACGATCCACACGGGTTTGCCGGTGGAGGTGGTGTCGGTCATCACCAGCTCTAGCTTGCCGAAGTCGAGCATGCAGGCGGCGATGACATGCGGCGCCTGGGTGATGCCCAGCCCCGCGACTACCGCCTGGATCACCGACTCGGCATCGTTGATCAGCAGGTGCGCGTCGATGTCCACGGCGACCTGGCCGCTGGGCGTCTCGAACTGCCACTGGCGCGGGCGGCCGTTGGGCAGGATGTAGTTGATGCAGCGGTGATCCTTCAGATCCTCGATGCTCTGCGGCGCGCCATGCTTCACCAGGTAGTCCGGCGAGGCGATCATCACATTGCGCAGATAGCCGATCTTGCGGGCGATCAGGCTGGAATCTTCCAGCGGCCCGACCCGGACAGCGCAATCGATGCCTTCCTCATTGAGGTCGTAGGGGTAATCGCACATCGACAGCTCAAGACGGATGTCCGGATAGCGCTGTTCGAATTCCGCCAGCCTGGGGATGATCACGGTGCGGCCCACGGCGGCCGGCACGCCGATGCGCAGCTTGCCGGTCGGCTTGCGCTGGGCATAGCCCAGGGCCTCGGTGGCCTCGGTCAGATCGGCCAGGATCTCCTTGCAACGTGCATGGAACGAGGCCCCATCGTCGGTCAAACGCAGCGAACGCGTGGACCGGAACAACAGCCGGGCACCCAGCTGTTCTTCCAGTCGCGACACCGCACGGCTGACGCCGGAGGGGGTCATGCCCAGTTGGGCGGCGGCCGCGGCAAAGCTCTTGGCTTCGACGACGCGGACAAAGGCAGAGATTGCGGCAAAGTCTTCCATAGGCTGGATTTTCACCCCATTCGTGACTGGGAGTCACTATTGCATTGCATCAAAAACCATTTATTGAACCAGATAGTACACCTAATCTTCCGCTCCTGATCGTCGGGGTACCCCCACGTCGACGAGTTCATTCCGGGAGCGCAACATGAAAAACCGATGGATCCTCGCCATTCTTGCCCTCGCCGTGATGGGCGGCAGCTGGGCCCTGCTGGGCCATAGCGCCGACAGCCACGCCCAGGCCGGCCCGCCGCCCGCACCCGCCGTCACCGTGTCCCAGGTTCTGGTCCGCCCGGTGGACGATGCCGACGAATTCACCGGCCGGCTGCAGGCGGTCGACACCATCCAGCTGCGGCCCCGCGTCAGCGGATATGTGGACTCGGTGCACTTCAGGGAAGGGGCGATCGTGCGAAAAGGCGATCTTCTTTTCCGCATCGATCCGCGTCCCTATCAGGCTGAAGTGGACCGCCTGAGCGCCAACCTCGGCCAGGCCAAGGCTGAGCAGGTGCTGGCCCAGTCCAATGGCGAGCGTGCCCAGCGCCTGCTCGACCAGCATGCGATCTCCAAGGAAGAGGCCGACCGCCAGCAGACCACGGCACAGAGCGCCAAGGCCCAGGTGGCCTCCACCACCGCTGCACTGGACGCCGCCAAGCTCAACCTCAGCTTCACCGAAGTGCGCGCGCCGATCGACGGTCGCGTCAGCAATGCCCTGGTGACGCCCGGCAACCTGGTGACCAGCAACGACGTGCTGACCAGCGTGGTGAGCGTCAATCCGATCTATGCGTACTTTGACGTCGACGAGCACAGCTATCTGAAATTCGATCGCCAGCGTCGCGAACATGGCGCCGCGCCGCAGATCTCGATGGCGCTCGCCGATGAAAAAGGGTTTCCCCACACGGGCCGCGTGGACTTTGTCGACAACCAGCTACGCGCCGGCAGCGGCACCATCCGCCTGCGCGCCGTGTTCGACAATGCCGACGCGGGCTACACGCCCGGCCTCTACGTCCGCATCCAGCTCCGCAGCGACAGCCGCCAGCCGCGTGCGCTGGTCGATGACCGCGCCGTCGGCGCCGACCTTGGCAACAAGTACGTGTACGTGGTCGACAAGGACCGCAAAGTCGAATACCGCCGCGTCGTCACCGGCCCGCTACTGGACGGCCTGCGCGTGGTTACCGAAGGTCTGGACGCCAAGGACACCGTGATCGTCTCGGGCATCCAGCATGTGCGTCCGGGCGTGGAAGTGAACCCGACCAAGGTGGCCATGGAGACGCGCAGTCTGGATCCGAGCAAGCAGATTGCGATGGCCGGCAGCGCTTCTGGCAAGAACGCGGCGCAACAGAAGTAACGCTCTATAGCTCGTCATTCCTGCGAGGCGCTTCTCAACAGCCGAAGGCTGGTCAAGCAGGGATGACGGGTCAGGACACCCGTAAGCAAGAAACGAACGCCCTCGCTCTCTTGAGCCGAGGGCCAGGGACGCTTTGTCTTCGCATCACGCAGGCAAAGCGCCGGAAGTCCCCGCCTCGCGCGGGCATTGGTGCCAGCGAGCAACCAGGACGAATGCAATGAAAATCGCACAATTCTTCGTGGACAGGCCGATTCTGGCCGGCGTCCTCTCCGTGCTGATCCTCATCGCGGGCAGCATTTCGCTGTTCAAGCTGCCGATCAGCGAATACCCCGAAGTCGTACCGCCTACCGTGGTGGTGCGTGCTTCCTATCCCGGCGCCAACCCCAAGGTGATCGCCGAAACCGTCGCCACGCCGCTGGAAGAACAGATCAATGGCGTGGAAGGCATGCTGTACACCAGCTCGCAGTCCACCAGCGACGGCGCGATGACGCTGACCGTCACCTTTGCGCTGGGCACGGACCTGGACAACGCCCAGGTGCAGGTGCAGAACCGCGTCGCGCAGGCGCAGCCGCGTCTGCCTGAGGAAGTGCAGCGTCTTGGCGTGACCACGCAGAAGAGCTCGCCCGACCTGACCATGGTGGTGCATCTGATCTCGCCCGATCAGCGCTACGACATGCTGTATCTGTCGAACTATGCGCGCCTGCACATCAAGGATCAGCTCGCCCGCCTCGATGGCGTCGGCGACGTGCAGATCTTCGGTGCCGGCGAATACAGCATGCGTGTGTGGCTCGACCCGCAGCGACTGGCCTCGCGCCAGCTCACCACGGGCGACGTGGTGCATGCGATCCAGGAGCAGAACATCACCGTGGCCGCTGGCGCGCTGAATGCACCGCCGGGCCCGACCAACTCTGCCTTCCAGCTCAACATCAACACGCAGGGCCGACTGATCACCGAGGAAGACTTCCTCAACATCATCGTGCGCAAAGATGCCGATGGCTCGTTCACGCATCTGCGCGACGTGGCCCGCGTGGAGCTGGGTTCAAACAACTACGCGCTGCGCAGCCTGCTCAACAACCAGCCGGCCGTGGCGTTGCCGATCTTCCAGCGCCCGGGTTCCAACGCCATCCAGATCTCCGATGAAGTCCGCGGCCTGATGGCGGATCTGAAGAAGGATTTCCCGCAGGGCGTGGATTACCAGATCGTCTACGACCCGACCGTGTTCGTGCGTGGTTCGATCGAAGCGGTGGTGCATACGCTGTTCGAAGCTATCGCGCTCGTCGTGCTGGTGGTAATCCTGTTCCTGCAGACGTGGCGTGCTTCGATCATCCCGCTGGTCGCCGTGCCGGTGTCGTTGATTGGTACGTTTGCGGTGATGTTGATGGCGGGCTTCTCGCTCAACGCGCTGTCGCTGTTCGGCCTGGTGCTGGCGATCGGCATCGTGGTGGATGACGCCATCGTGGTGGTGGAGAACGTCGAACGACATATCGAGCACGGCCTGTCGCCAAAGGAAGCGACGCGCAAGGCGATGAACGAAGTAACCGGACCCATCGTGGCCACGGCGCTGGTGCTGTGCGCGGTGTTCGTGCCGGCAGCCTTCATCAGTGGCCTGACCGGTCAGTTCTATCGCCAGTTCGCGCTGACCATTGCGATTTCGACCGTCATCTCCGCCTTCAATTCGCTCACCCTCAGCCCGGCGCTTGCTGCCTTGCTGCTGAAGGATCGCGATGCGCCGAAGGACAAGCTGAGCCTGCTGATCGATCGCGCCTTCGGCTGGCTGTTCCGTCCGTTCAACCGCTTGTTCATCAGCAGTGCGAACCGTTACGTGGGTGGCGTCAAGCGCATCCTGCGTTCGGGTTCGATTGCGCTGATCATCTACGGTGGCCTGGTGTTGCTCGGCCTGTTTGGCTTCGCCCACGTGCCGACGGGTTTCGTGCCGCCGCAGGACAAGCAGTACCTGGTGTCGTTCGCGCAGTTGCCGGATGCCGCCTCGCTCGACCGTTCGGAAGACGTGATCCGTCGCATGAGCGACATCGCGCTCAAGCAACCGGGCGTGGAAAGCGCCGTGGCGTTCCCGGGCCTGTCGATCAACGGTTTCACCAACAGCACCAACTCCGGCATCGTGTTCGTGACGCTCAAGCCGTTCGAGGAACGTCGCGATGCATCGCTGTCGGCCGGTGCGATCACCGCTGCCCTGCAGCAGAAGTATGCGGGCATCCAGGACGCTTACATCGCGATCTTCCCGCCGCCGCCGGTGAACGGCCTGGGCACGATCGGTGGTTTCCGCCTGCAGGTGGAAGATCGTTCCGATGCGGGCTTTGAGGAGTTGTACAAGCAGACGCAGAACCTGATCCAGGCAAGCACCAAGGTGCCGACGCTGGCAGGCCTGTTCTCAAGCTATCAAGTGAGCGTGCCGCAGATCGACGCGGACGTGGACCGCGAGAAGGCCAAGGCCGAAGGCGTGGATCTGGCTGATGTGTACCAGACCATGCAGGCTTACCTCGGCTCGCTCTACGTCAACGACTTCAACCGCTTCGGTCGCACCTATCAAGTGAACGTGTCCGCCGAGCCGGGCTTCCGTCACGAGCCGCAGGACATCCTGGGCCTGAAGACGCGCAGTTCGACTGGCGAGATGATCCCGCTGGGTTCGTTCCTTACGGTGAATCAGACCGTGGGCCCGGATCGCGTGCAGCACTACAACGGTTATCCGACGGCCGAGATCAACGGTGGTCCGGCGCCGGGCTTCAGCAGCGGTCAGGCCCAGGCGGCGATTGAAAAGCTGGCCAAGGACAACCTGCCCAACGGCATGACGTTCGAGTGGACCGAGCTGACTTATCAGCAGATCCTCGCCGGCAATACCGCCGTACTCGTGTTCCCCTTGTGCGTGCTGCTGGTGTTCCTGGTGCTGGCCTCGCTGTACGAAAGCCTGTTGCTGCCGCTGGCGGTGATCCTGATCGTGCCGATGGTGCTGCTGTCTGCGATCTCCGGTGTGTGGATGACCGGTGGCGACAACAACATCTTCACCCAGATCGGCTTGATCGTGCTGGTGGGCCTGGCGTGCAAGAACGCGATCCTGATCGTGGAGTTTGCCCGCGAAGCGCAGATCCTCGAAGGCATGGACCGCACGCAGGCGGTGTTGGAGGCAGCTCGCCTGCGACTGCGCCCGATCCTGATGACCTCGTTCGCTTTCATCATGGGCGTGGTGCCGCTGGTGACCTCGCACGGTGCGGGTGCGGAGATGCGTCATGCGATGGGCGTGGCGGTATTCGCCGGCATGCTTGGCGTCACCTTCTTCGGCCTGATCTTTACGCCGCTGTTCTATGTGCTGGTGCGCGGCTGGGGCGAACGCAACAGCGAACGCCGCCGCGCTCGCAAGGCCGCGCGCCTTGCGCAGTCCGGCAACCTTATCGAGGAGCGTTGATATGTCCTTCTTCAAGAACCTCAAAGCCTCACTGCTCCCTCTCCCCACGCGGGAGAGGGGCCAGCGGAGCGACACGCTAGAGTCGGGCGTCGGCCACATGGATTTCGCACTGGTCGATGACTGCGCCTGCGAACCCGTATCGCGCCGCAACACCGCCAAGAAAGTCACCGCCATCGCCGCCGCCATCATGCTGTCCGGCTGCGTGAGTGTTGGCCCCGACTACCATGCGCCCCAGGAAAAGCCGGTGGCCCTGCAAGGCGTCAATGCGCAGGAATCCACCCAGACCTTCCAGGCCCAATGGTGGAAGCAGTTCAACGACCCCACGCTGGAAGCACTGATCCAGCGCGCGGCGGCGAACAGCCCCGACCTGAAGATCGCCTATGCGCGCCTGCGTGAATCGCGCGCCTTGCTCGGCGTGGCGAAGTCGCAGCAGATTCCCGACGTGGAAACCGTCGCCAACTATTCGCGAGCCCGCGAACAGCAGCCGGGTTTCACCGACCAGCGCACCACCATCACCAGCTACCAGGCCGGCTTCGATGCCAGCTGGGAGATCGACTTGTTCGGTGGCGTGCGTCGCTCGGTGGAAGCCGCGCGTGCCGACGCCGGCGCAAGCGAAGCATCGTTGCAGGATGCGCAGGTGACGTTGTTCGCGGAAGTCGCGCGCTACTACTTCGATCTGCGTGGCGTGCAACTGCGCATCGACGTGGCCAATCGCGACATCGAGAACCAGCGCGAATCGCTGCGCCTGATCCATGCCCGTTCCGATATCGGCACGGGTTCGGAGCAGGATGTGGCGAGCGCCACCGCGCGACTGAACTTCGTCGAAGCGCAGCTGCCCACCCTGCAGACCCTGGCCCAGAACGACACCTCGCGTCTTGCCGTGCTGCTGGGCGAGCGTCCGGGCGAGCTGGATATCGATGTCTCGCCGAAGGGCTTCAAGCCGATCGACGTGGCACTGGATATCGGCAACGCGGGTGACGTGCTGCAACGCCGTCCGGACATCCGCATCGCCGAGCGCGAACTGGCCGCCGCCAATGCGCGCATCGGCGTGGCCAAGGCGGATTACTACCCGCATATCCAGCTGGGCGGTTTCCTCGGCTTTCTTGCTGGCCGCAGCAACGACTTCGGCGGGGCGCAATCACGCGCCTGGTCGATCGCGCCGAGCATCACCTGGTCGGGCCTCAATGTGCAGCGCGTGCGTTCCAACGTGAAGGCCAGCGAGGCGCGTTCCGATGCCGCGCTGGCGAGCTATCAGCGCACCGTGCTGCAGGCGGTGGAAGATGTGGACAACGCCATCGTCGGTTACAACCTGCAGCGCGAGCGCGTGCTCAAGCTGCAGGATCAGGTGACCAATAGCCGCCACGCGGCCGACCTCGCGCGCATCCGCTACAACGAAGGTGCTGCCGACTTCCTGCTGTTGCTCGATGCCGAGCGCACTCAGCTGGAAGCGGAGGACTCGCTGGCCGATGCGCAGGCCGCCATCAATCTGCGCGCCGTGTCGGTGTACAAGGCGCTTGGCGGTGGCTGGCAGGCCTGCGCCAGCGAGCGTTGCGACCAGCTGGCCGCGACGCCATGAACGCGGTGGCGTTTCCGGGGAGGCCTTCACGACGTCGCGCGGCGACGGCCGACCCGGAGCCGTCACAGCGCGTGGCGCTGATCAGCGGCGCCAATCGCGGGCTGGGTTTTGAGATCTCGCGCCAGCTCGCCGCCGAAGGCGTCACCGTGTTGCTGGGTGCACGCCGTCCACTGGCTGGCGAAAAGGCAGCACGACAATTGCGGCGCGAAGGCGGCACGGTGGTATCCGTGCCGCTGGATGTCACCTCGCTGGAGTGCGTGCGCGAACTGGCCGCGCGCATCGAGGGCGAATATGGCCGGCTGGATATCCTGATCAACAACGCCGGCGCGTATTTCGATGTGGACAATCAGGCATCGTCGGTCGACCTCAGCCTGGTCCGGCAGGCGTTGGAAACCAACCTGATCGGCGCCTGGCAATTGACCGAGGCCATGCTTCCGCTGATGCAGCGGCATGGCTACGGGCGCATCGTGAACGTCTCCAGCGGCTGCGGCGCCAACGACAGCGACGGCGCGAGTTGTCCCGCCTATCGCGTGTCCAAGGCCGCGCTCAACAGCCACACGCGCATGCTCGCCGCGGAACTCGCCGGCAGCGGCATCCTGGTGAACGCCGTATGCCCCGGCTGGGTCGCCACCGATATGGGCGGCCACGGTGGACGCCCCGTCGCCGATGGCGCCGCGGGGATCGTCTGGGCCGCCATGCTGCCCTCGCGCCCGGCCGTCAACGGCGGCTTCTTTCGCGACAGACAGCGCATCGACTGGTAGCGCATCCCACCGGTAGTCCATGGCGAGAGACCGCTCGTGGCTCCCACCACGCCGGTCGTCACAAATGCGGCGACGCCATGCCGTGATCGCTCTAGTTTGTGCGTGCTGAAGGGCTCCGGTTGGCCCGGGAGTTCGCACCATGTGGCAACAGATGATATGCGTCGTGCTGTTGGCGATCTGGCCGTTGCTGCCATCTTCATCGATCGAGCCATCGGCGGCCGCGCCGACTGTGTTTGTTCCCGGCGGCGACCTGCATGCCTCCGATGACGCCTCACCGGCCTTCACACCGGACGGCAACACGGTCTATTTCATGCGCGGAACCGACCATGGCGCCACGGTGATGGCGTCGCACCGCGTCGACGGACACTGGTCGACGCCAGCGGTCGCTTCCTTTTCCGGCCAATGGCGCGACGGTGACCCGGCGATAGCGCCGGACGGTTCGTTTTTGTTGTTCGCCTCCAACCGGCCCGCCACGAAGGACGGGCAAGCCCTCGACGCCATCCGCAAAGGCCAGCGTCTGGTCGGCCAGGGCATGAACCTGTGGCGCGTCGATCGCAAAGGCGACGGCTGGAGCGAACCCGTGCGCTTGCCCGACGCCGTCAATACCTGCACCAGCACGTTCGCGCCCAGCATCGCGGCGGACAACAGCGTCTATTACATCGGCTGTGCACCCGATGGTGTGCTGCGTCCGCTGCGCGCGGCGTACGAGCACGGTCAGTACCAGGCATCTTATGTGGTGGCGGTGGGCGACAAGGACGCGCAGATCCGCGATGTCGCCATTGCCCCCGATCGTTCGTTCATGGTCTTCAGCATCAAGCACGAACCCTCGCAGCCGTATCGGCTGGCGATTGCCTTTCACACCGACGACAACTGGAGCACGCCGCAGGACCTGGGCGACGCGGTGAACGGCGGCACGCACAATATGGGCTCTCAGCTGGGCTGCGACCATCGCACGCTGTATTTCTCCAGCGATCGCGCCCTGCCCGCCTCGCTTTCAGGGAAAACGTCGAGCGCCAACGCGGACCATATCTGGCGCGTCTCGCTCGCTCCCTGGCTGGCCAGACTGGGCGATCGCCTGGTGGCGGCCGCTGCAGCCTGCATGGCAAGTTGAGCGAGGCCGCACTAACGATGTCTTCAGGCACTGTTGCCGTACATTACGGGCGTCCAGACTGGGGGAGTTCACTGCAGCGGCTCGTGCCTGCGAGGTTCCGGTGTCCGACCTGATGACTGCGCCACGCTGGAAGATCTGGGCGCTCGTGTTCGTCTTCTGGACCCTGCTGGGCCTGTCCTACACGGCCAGCTCGGTGATCTCCATGATCAGCGAGGGCGAGGTGTTCACCTGGACCCGCCCATTCACCTGGAACCTCACCAACGCCTATCTGTGGATGTTGCTCACGCCCGTCGTGGCGTGGCTGGGCAGCATCGGCGGCCACGGTGGCTGGCGTCGCTTCTGGGCAGTGCACCTGCCCGCCAGCATCCTGCTCGCGGCGCTGCAGGTGATGCTGGTGCTGGCCATCTACTGGACGCTGTGCGGGCCGCCCCTCTCGCGACCGAACATCAGCTTCAGTGCGTTCTCGCGCATGCAGTTCGCCTATAACTTCCATCTCAGCTGGCTTACTTACGGCGTGATCCTGGTGGTGTTGCGCGCCATCGATTCACAGCGCCGGCTGCGCGACGAACGCCTGCGCAACTCGCAGCTTGAAACGCAGCTGGTGCAATCGCAGCTGCAGACCTTGCGCGTGCAACTGCAGCCGCACTTCCTGTTCAACACGCTCAACGCCATTTCGGCGCTGGCATTGGCCAACCCGGTGCAGGCGCGGCAGATGATCGCGCGACTGAGTGATTTTCTTCGCCTCACCCTGGAAGAGCGGCACGCGCAACAGGTACCGCTATCGCGTGAAGTGGAATTCCTCACCTGTTATCTCGGCATCCAGCAGGTGCGCTTCCAGGATCGTCTGAGCACCCACATCGATGTTTCCGCCGACACGCTGCGAGCGCTGGTGCCCAACATGATCCTGCAGCCGCTGGTGGAGAATGCGCTGCGCCACGGGCTGCTGGAGAAGACGGAGCGCGGCACGCTGCATATTTCCACGCGACGCGATGGCGACAATCTCCTGCTGCGCGTGGACGACGACGGCATCGGCCTGCCGCCCGACGGTCCCAAGGACGGGCTGGGCCTGGGCAATACGCGCACCCGGTTGGACATGCTGTTCGGCCAGGACGCCACCTTGGAACTGCAACGCAAGCCCGAAGGCGGCACACGGGTGGAACTGCGCTTTCCGTTCCGGGAGGCCGCATGACTACGCCGCCTATCCGCACCTTGATCGTCGACGACGAGGTCCTGGCACGGCTGGCCATCCGGCAGGCGCTGGCATCGCATGCGGATGTGACGATCGTGGGCGAGTGCGGCAACGCGAGCGAAGCGCGACAGGCGATCGAAGCGCTGGAACCGGACCTGATGTTCCTCGACATCCGCATGCCGGGCATGGATGGCTTCCGTCTGTTGCATGGACTCAAGCGCGACGGTCTGCCGATGGTGGTGTTTGCCACCGCGTACGGCCAGCACGCGCTGCGCGCCTTCGACGCCAATGCGATCGACTACGTGCTCAAGCCGATCGACCAGGAGCGTTTTGACCAGGCGATGATTCGCGTGCGGCGCCATTGGCAGGGCTTGCACGCTCTGCCCGTCCCGGTCGCGACTTCAGGTGCAGCGCAGGTGCCCGCATCGCCCTATCTGCAGCGGCTCAGTGTCCAGCATGGCGAGCATATCCGCGTGATTGCCGCCAGCGATATCGACTGGATCCGCGCCGACGGCAACTACGTGCATATCCATGCCGGCAGCGCGACCTATCTCCACCGCGAGTCGCTGCGCCACCTGCTTGCCGTGCTCGATCCGGCCTGCTTCCTGCGCATACACCGCGGCATCGTGGTGAACGTGGAACGCATACGCGAAGTGCATCCCCTGTTCCAGGGCAGCGCGGAAGTGGTGTTGCAGGACGGCACGCGGCTTAGCCTCAGCCGCCGCTTCCGCCTGCACGCACGTCGCGCCCTGGGTATGGCCTGACCGCCGACGCGCCTGCGTCGACCGCTCATCACGCCGCTCTGGCCGCCAGTCACAAACCTGCTGCAGCTCGCACACCTGTGCTCCATGGTGTGGCGGACCCACCGTCCCCTCTGCTGGAGCATCGTGCATGCCGTCGCAACTGTTCATCCCGGCCGGCCTGTTGGCCCTCGCCCTGATAGCCGCCAATGCCGGTGCGGGCGAGTTGGTCGGGCCAGGCGTGATCTCCACCGGCTTGCAGGAGACCTCGGCGGCCGTGAGTCCCGATGGCAAGACGCTGTATTTCATGCGCTCGGATTTTGCCGAGAAGGACGACACCATTCTTGTCACGCATCGGCGCGGCCAGGACTGGACCACACCCGAGGTCGTGTCGTTTTCCGGCCAATGGCACGATTCCGAGCCGGCGCTGTCACCGGATGGCAAGCGCCTTTACTTCGTCTCCAATCGGCCTGTGCATGATGGCGACGTGCCGGTGATGGCCGAAATGGGTGGCCAGACGTTTGCCGGCACCAACCTGTGGTACGTCGAACAACAGTCGGACGGCCGTTGGGGCAAGCCCGTCCATGTCGATGGCGCACTCAATGATGGCGCGATGATTTACAACCCTTCGGTCGCGTCCAATGGCGACATCTATTTTTCGGCTCATCGCGACGATTCGGGCAAGGCGTATCAAGTCTATGTGGCGCGACACACCGCCAACGGCTACGCGAAACCTGAGCGCGTGGCGTTGGGCGACCTGGAACACAATCGCATGGATCCTTGCGTCGATCCGGACCAGCGCTTCCTCATCTACGCTGGCAACGAAGGCGATTCGCTAGGCAGCGCGGACTTGTACATTGCCTTTCGCGAGCCCGATGGCCGCTGGGGCAAGCCGCTGCATCTGGCTGGCGACGTCAACAGCACCGCGCTGGAAAATGCGCCCTCGCTGGGCCGTCAATTCGGCGAGCTGTATGTTTCGAGCAGCCGCCAGAGCACGGTGAATTTTCCCAAGCCCAAGGACGATATCGCGTCGCTGCAGCAACGCCTGGGTGAACCGCTCAATGGTTCGCGCAACGTGTGGCTGTTCGACATCAGCGATGTGCTGAAGGCGCATGGCATCGATCAATGAGTCGTCGTCGATGCGGCTGGGATATCCGAGAACCATGCGCCGACGGCCTTGCGCACCAGCGCCAGCGACGCAGGATCGGCGGCCCATTGATGGGACATGCCGGCCAGCAGGCGACACTGCAGCCGCGATACCTGATCGCCATACAACGGCTTTAGCCCGGCGCACAGCGCCGACACCGCTTTCCCATCGAGCACCGCGTCGTTCGCACCTTGCAGGAACAGCAACGCGGGACGATGTCGTGCGATATCGGCGGTGTGCGCGGCCGCGTCGGTCTGGTGGGCCAGTTCGCGCGACGCGGGTGACCAGGTGTAGGTCTGCCTCGTCGCTTTCTCATAGGCCTGCACCGAATCGGTCAGACCCGTTGACGGGTTGAGCAGCACCGCGCCTTCGATCTTCACCCTGCCCTGCGACAACGCGTAGAGCGCTGCTGCGCCGCCGGCGGAGAAGCCGACCAGGCCAACCGCGCTGCCAGCCTTCATGCAGCCATGCTCGACCAAGGCCGCGACCACGTTCGACAGCTCATCCGCGGCGCCAGCGACCACGGGCTTGAACACTTCCAGGCCAAGATCCTCGCCCTGCCGCCGCGCGAGTTCCTTCATGCCACCAGACGGTGCTCGCGCGCCGAACAGAGGGAGGCCGAGGTAGATCTTCACCGCACCGACCTCGTCGAGCGGCAGCGCCTCCATCATGGCGCTCTCGCTGGCCGGTGGGCCGAAGCCGTGCCACAGGATGATCGGCGCTTTGTCGATATGCGTGGGGATGCGCACGATGGCGGGCACGCCATTGAGCGTCGTTTGCGCAACCGTCGGCGTGGCACGGCCTTGCGCCTCGCAACGATGAAGCCCGTCCGTCGACGTCGTCGCTGCCATCGCGGAACAGCTGCCCGCAAGTAGTAGCGCCATGGCGCCGAGTCGGACCGCGAACGAAACGTGCATGGCGCTTACCCGCGTCGGTGAGTCTACGGCGACGCTACAACGGCTTGCGGTAGACAATAAACCCTGACTTCTCGGCTAGCTGGTCGTAGAGCTGCATCGCGTTGGTATTGGTTTCATGGGTTTGCCAGTACACGCGCGATGCACCGGCCTGGCGTGCGTTGGCATACACCGCTTCGATCAACGCGCGTCCGACACCCATGCCGCGTGCCGCCGGTATGGTGAACAGATCCTGCAGATAGCAGCTGTTCGCGCGGCTGATGGTGCTGCGATGGAACAGGTAGTGCGCCAGTCCCAGCAGCTGGCCATCGCCTTCGGCCACCAGCGCGTGCATCGGTTCGTCTGCCGCGAGAAAGCGCGACCACGTCTCGCGCGTGATCTCTTGCGCCAGCGCGGTGTCGCCGCTGCGGCCGTAGAACGCGTTGTAGCCGTCCCATAATGGCTTCCACGCATCGAAGTCCTGCGCGCCAACCGCGCGGATCGCGAAGCGAGCCGTCAACGCTGCACCATGCGTGCAAACCAGCGCCAGCCGCGCACGCGTTCGGCCACCAGCTTGGCGCTGGTGAGCATCGGCACCGCCAGTAGCGCACCCGGGATGCCCCACAACCAGCCCCAGAAGAGCAGCCACAGCAGGATCGCGATCGGGCTCAGGCGCATGCGATGCCCCTGGATCAGCGGCGTCACCAGGTTGCCTTCGACCGCCGTGATGCCGGCGAACGTGAGAGCCGGCAGCAGGGCCGCACCCGGCTCGTTGAAGTTGAGCAGGCCCACCACCGCAAGCACGGTCGTGGTGCTGATCGCGCCCACGTAGGGAATGAAGTTGGCCAGCATCGCCACCGTGCCCCACAGCAAGGGATCGGGCATGTGATACAGCCACAGCATGCCGGCGGTGACGGCGCCAAGGCCGAAGTTGATCAGCGTCGCCGTGAGGATGTAACGCGACACCTCGTACTGGATGCCGCGCACCACGTGGACGGCGTGTCGCTTGTAGCCGAAGTTGGGCGATGCCTCCACCAGTCGTCGCAGCATCAGGTCGCCGTAGACGAGGAAGAAGAACACCAATAAGACCACGGTGAGCACGCCGGCCAGGACCTTCGGCGTGGTCGCCACGATGTCCCACACGGTGATGGAGAGCGGCGACTGCGCCGAAGCCTGTACCTTCGTGGGCCCCGTGAGGCCTTGGGTGGCGCGGTTGGCCGCCTCAAGCGGCTGGGTGAAGTTGCGCAGCTTCGGGATAAAGCTGCGGATCGCCGTCGGCGCTTCGTGCACCCAGCCCAGGGCGGGCTGGGTGAGCGCACCCACGCCGAATCCGATGGCCGTCATCAGGCCGATCATCAGCACGCTGGCCGCCAGCCAGCGCGGAATCCCGATGCTCGAGCAACGCGCCACGATGGGATTGAGCGCAAGGCCGATGAACGAGGCGAGCACCAGCGGTATCAGCAGCTGCTTGGTGATGGTCACCGTATACATCAGCGCCAACGCCAGGAAGATATTGAGCACGACGCGGATACCGCGCAGGTGCCGGCGTGCACTCTGCGTGCGCTGCACCCGCATCAGGTTCATCCGCGGCTCGCGGCTGGGCACCATCGCGTCGACGGGTACCTCCGGTTGCGCCGCGTCACCTTCAGCGACGGGCGGCAGCGATGACATCGGCGTGTTCATGTGAAGTCGCCGGTGTCCTGCGTGACGTCGCCGGCGTTCTGCGTGAACTCGGCCACCAGTCGCATGGCCTGGCCCACGACTTCGGCTGCGGTGCCGCTCAGCAGCGCGCCCAGGCCCGGCACGCGTAGCGGATGCACATTGAGCTTGCCGAGCACGAAACCCGCGCCCGCGGCCAAGCCTACGGTCGTGAGCGGATGGCGTTGTCCACGCGCCAACAAGGCCTGGGCGGGTACCGCCAGCTCCTCGCGGGCATCCCGTGCACGGTTCTCCGCCGTACGTACCGCATGCAATTGCTTGAAGAGGCTCACGGCACGTCCTCCGGGTTGCTGCCCTGCGGACCGGGACGACGCAGGGTGTCACGCATCATCGCACTCCACTCGTTCCGCGTCGCGGGCAGCGTCATCCAGTGCATGCAGCGGCGGAACAACAGCATCGCGCCGGCGAGAAACAGCAGCTCCACCAGCGATAGCGCGGCCAACGCCCAGGCCCACGAGCCGAGCCACTGCGCCAGCAGCCAGCCGATCAGGCCCAGCAGGGTCAGCCCCATGCCTACGGCCGCCACGGTGGCGACCAGACCGGCGATGAGCAGCCAGTGGACGGCGCTGCGCGCCAGCCCCAATTCGGCGGACAACAGCTTCAGTTGTGCCCCAAAGAGCTTTTGAAAAGCCCGACCGAGACGGCCGATATCGTCCAGCAGGCCCGGTGGCGCAGGAGGTGGCGTCTCGTCAGGCGCGGCGGGCGCGTCTTCGCGTCCGGTCTGGTCCATCCCCTGTCCTCAGTCGTCTATCAGCGACGGAGTATGCGGCCAAGCAGCCAGCCGGCGCCAAGGGCGATGGCTACGGACTGCACGGGCTTCTCGCGCACATAGTCGCGTGCACGGTCCAGCCATTCGTCGGCGCGGTCGACGGCCTCGTCGTACACCTCACGTCCACGCTGGCGATATTCGTCGGCTTTCTCAGAGGCGCGGGTGGCGGTATCGGCGGCCTTGTCGGTGGCGCGATGCAGGCTGTCCTCGACCTTGTCGGCCGCGCGATCCACCGCTTCCTTGGTGCTGCTCACGGCGCTGGTGGTCGCCTGCTTGATGCGCTCGGCGCGTTCCTCGATGCGCTCGGCAGCGGTGTTTTCCTCGTGCGCCTGGACTTGCTTGTTCATGACGTTCTCCGTTGAAGCGGACATGCAATGGTCTTGAATCGGTGCCGCGAAGCGCATCGGGATTCAGCCCGATGCGCCGTTCGCTCAGCTCGCGCGCCTGAAAAAGGCGATCACAGCCAGGATCAGGAAGACGACGAACAGGATCTTCGCGATACTGGCAGCGGTACCGGCAATGCCGGTGAAACCGAACAAGGCAGCAATGATGGCGATGACCAGGAATACCAGGGCGTAGTGCAGCATGGGGCGATCCTCTCAGCGGACATGACATCGTCCTGCCGACCATTCACCCACAGCCCATGCCTTGCGAGCGTGAAAATGATCTCAGCCCACGCCGCCCTTTGGTCGCCGTTCACGCTGGCGACAAGGTCGTCTAAACGGCTGCGGGATTGATCGTATAGCTGCCCATCAGCTCGGCCTCGGCCAGCACATGGCCGTCCATCGCCGCGCGCAATGCGCTGACGGTGAAACCATCGGCCAGCTTGAGGCTTTCCACATCCAGCGCGTACAGGCGGAAATGGTAGTGATGCACGATGGAGTCGTTCCACGGCGGGCACGGGCCGTCGTAGCCGAGATATTCGCCGCGCATGTCGGCATCGCCGGCAAACCAGCCGGTGTAGTCGTTCACGCCCTGCACGCTGCCCGGCGGGCCGTACGGCGCGCGCTTGCCGCGCGGCACGATGCCGTCGCTGCAGGCGCCTTCGGCCAGTTCGCCGCATTCCACCGGAATATTGGCCATCAGCCAGTGCACGAATTCCACGCGCGGCAAATCGGCCGGCACGGTGCGTCCTTCCTGGTTCACGTCGTCCGGCTTGCTGGGCACGTCGAAGTCAAACACCGCCAGCACGAAGGAACGCGTGGCATGCGGTGCATCCTTCCACGCCAGGTGCGGGCTGAGGTTGTCGGACAAGGCGAAGGGTTCGCCGCGTTTGCCGAAAGCCAGTCGGGCCGGCATCGCCTGACCGTGTTCGAAACTGTCGCTACGCAATTGCAAGGTCGTTCTCCGGGATCAAAGCGAGTGGGTGAAGCGTCGCGCAAGCCGCGGCGCGTCAGGGGTTTTGGTACGTCACGCGGTAGAGCGCGCCGGCCAGGTCGTCGCTCACCAGCACGCTGCCGTCGGGGAGCGGCTGCACGTCGACCGGCCGGCCCCAGGTTTGTTCGTTCTGCTCGAATCCGTCCAGCAAAGGCTCATAGGCGGTGACCTTGTCGCCGCTCAGATGAGCGACCATCACGCGATAGCCGGACTTCCTGGTGCGATTCCACGAGCCATGCTCCGCCACGATGATCGCGCCCTTGTAGTTGGCGGGGAACTGCGAACCCTCGTAAAAGCGCATGCCCAGCGCCGCCACGTGCGCACCGAGCTTGTAGATCGGCGCACTGTAATCCTTGCAGTTCTTGCCCTGGCCGAACTCCGCATCGAGTGTGTCGCCCTGGTGGCAATAGGGATAACCGAAGTGCTCGCCCACGTGCGACAGGCGATTCAACTCGTCGCTGGGCATGTCATCGCCCATCAGGTCCCCTCCGTTGTCGGTGAACCACAGCTGCCTGGTCTTGGGCTGCCAGTCGAATCCCACGGTATTGCGGATACCTGAGGCGACATCTTCCAGGCCGCTGCCATCGGCGTTCATGCGCGTGAGCTTGGCGTAGTCCTTGTCCTTGTCGCAGATATTGCACGGCGCACCCACCGGCACGTAGAGCTTGCCGTCGGGACCGAACGCGATGAACTTCCAGCCGTGATGCGTCTCGGTGGGAAACTTGTCGAAGACCACGTCGGGCTTGGGCGGATCGTCGAGATGATTCTCGATGTCGCGCAGCACCAGGATCTTGCTCACCGCCGAGATGTACAGATCGCCATTCCTGAAGGCCACGCCCACCGGCAACTTCAGGCCGCTGGCGATCACGCGCACCTTGTCCGCGTGGCCGTCGTGCCTGCTGTCGGTAAGCGCATAGACCTTGCCCGCGCTATTGGAGCCGACGAACACCGTGCCCTTGGCGCCCAGCGCGATCTCGCGCGCATTGGGCACCTGGTCCGAGTACACGGCGACATGGAACCCCTTGGGCAAGGTGAGCTTTTCCAGTGGGGGCGCCGCCATGGCTGTGCAGGCCACCAGACATCCGAACAAACCCAGCATCAACTTGAGCATGGACGGCACTCCATCGCGGGAGTGTCGAAGCGTAGCGCCATCGCGGCGACGGGGAAACGTTTCACGCCAGGCTGTAGTGGAGGTCGTAGGAATGCACGCCGTTGGCGACGGTGATGGTGAGCGCGCCTTCGATGCCCGCCAGTTCGTCAGTGCCCGAATCGGGCACGATGGTTACCGACAGCTGCGGCGACCCGCGATGCATGCTGCCGCTGTGTTGCAGTGCGAAACGACCATGACGCCCGTGCAGGCTGCCTTCGACCCACTCCATCGCCACGTAGCCTGCCGAACCGTCGATCGGCGTGCCGACGGCGAGCATCGTTCCCTTGCTATGGCCCTGCAGATCGCCCTGGAAGACCTTGTCGATCACCAGACGGCCAACACCGGGATCGTCAATGCCTGCCTGCGGAGGCTGCGGCGTGATCTTCACTTCGAACGTGCCCTTGGCATGCATGGCCGGGTCTCCAGGCAGAACGGTGGTGAGACGGATGATGGAATGCCGTTGTGACAGCCACAAGGCCGCGCAGTGCTATCGCTGCGCCACCACGGCATTGAAACGTGCGGCGATGTACTCGTCAGTGAAGCTGGTCATGTCCCAGCCGCGGATATAGCCGCAATGGCCGCCGTAGTCGGAGATATCCAGCTCCACATTCGCCGGCAGATCGAGTCGTTCGAATGCCGCCACGGGGATGACCGGATCGTCGCGCGCGGTAAGAATGGTGCACGGCACGTGCATGCCTTCCAGCGCGCGACCGGCCACGGAATAGCCGTCCAGATAGGCTTCGAGCGAACCGAAATCGGTGTGCCGCGAGACCAGCGACGCGGTCAGTCCGCGCAGACTCTGCTTGAGCTCGGCCAGTTCGAAATACTGCACGTGCGGGAAGGCCGCCTGCTTGGCCTGCAGCGAACGCCGCCACTTGTGCATGAAGTACGCCTGGTAGAACCACGGCGCCTGCCCTTCCAGCGAGAACAGGCCTTCACCCGGATCGATGATCGGGCACACCGCCAGCGCATAGCTCAATGGCAGGCCTGCCGCCGGCGCGTGCATGGCCGCGCGCAAGGCGAAGTTGCCGCCGAGCGAAAAACCCGCCAGCGCAAGCGGTCGCGACGGGAAGCGTTGCGCAATGTCGTTCAGCGCATGCAGCACTTCGTCGATGCGGCAGGAATGGAACAAGGCCTCGTTGAGGTGATGGCTGTCGCCGTGATCGCGGAAATTCAGGCGGAACACGTCCCAGCCATCGGCCAGCAGCCGGCTTCCCGTCTGCAGCACATACGTGGAATCAACGCTGCCTTCCCAACCATGGAACAAGACGGCCAGACCGCGCGATTCCGATTGCGTCCTCTGCCTGGTGTAGGCACCGGTGAGGCGCACGCCATCACCGCCATTCACCACCACCTGCTGGGAATCCTGCAGCACCGTTTGCGCCGCCTTGGGCAGCATCAGGCGCCGCACGCCGCTGGAGGACAGCATGGTCTGGATGTGGCCACTGCGTAGCGGCCACGGTGGCTGAAAATCCTTACCCCGGGGCAGCGTCATGCGTGTTTTTCGTGTTCCGGCTTGTCTTCCAGCGCCATCGCAATGCGCTCGCGCGAGGTTTCCGCCATGCGACGGCGCGCGTCCGGCGCAGCCGGCACGGGTTCAAGGAAATGCACTTCGGCGTCGAGCGGGGCTTCGCCCAGCAGCCGCAGGAAGTTCTGCATGAAGTTCTCGTGCTCGCGGAAACCGGCATCCAGGACGCGACGGCCGTCGCGCGCAAAGCGCAGCGCCACCGGCTGCACCGGCACCTCGGCATCGAGCGCCGCCTGGAAGATGCGCGCATGGAAGACGCGCAACACGCCGTTGTGTCCGGTACCGCCCTCCGGGAAGACCGCCACGGAACGCCCCCCGCGCAGCCGATCCACCATCACCTGCATCACCGCTGCCAGCGAGTGATTGCTGCCGCGGCGATGGAAAATGGTGCCGCCCGCCGACGCCAGCCAGCCCACCAGCGGCCAGCTGGCAATTTCCGCCTTGGCCACGAAGCACGCCGCGCGCTGGCTGTGCAGCAGCTCGATATCGATCCAGGAGGTGTGGTTGGCGACGAACAGCACAGGATCGGCCAGCGGCTGGCCAACGCGCACAGAGCGCAGACCGAAGATGCGGAGCAGGGCTGTCGACCACCAGCGGATGGTGCGATGCGCAAACGGCTCGCGGCCATCTTTCATCACCGCGTCACGGCGCCAGGTAAGCACCAGGGCACACAGCAGCACGCCCAATACGATGTGCAGCAGCAGCAGCGGCACGCGCCAGAAGTAGCGCAGGGGCCGAATGACGTCTCGGCGGGCTGGGGCGGAGAGGGATTGGCTATTCATCAGTCCGGTTAGTTTAGCGTTAGTCGACCCCTGCGTCCCCGCGTCGCAGCATCAATGTTCCAGCTGCGACAGGGGCAAGGCCGAGGACCGTTTCACGGTCCGCAGCACGAAGCTGGAATTGACATCGGCCACCCCCGACGCGTTCAGCAGGCGATCCAGCAGGAAGCGCGAAAAATCCTGCAGGTCAGCCACATAGACATGCAACAGGTAGTCCATGTCGCCGGTCAGCGCATAACAGGACACCACCTCCGGCCAACCGTTCACCAGCTCCACGAAGCGCTCGACCACGGCGCTCTCATGCTTGCCCAGCTGCACGCGGACAAAAGCCTGCAGGCCCAGCCCTACGGCCTGGGGATCCACCTGGGCGGTATAGCCGGTCAATACGCCGTCGGCCTCCAGGCGCTGGAGGCGGCGCAGACAGGCCGAAGGCGACAGGCTGACCTTCTCGGCCAGGTCGGCATTGGTGATGCGGCCGTCGGACTGCAGGACGGCCAGAATCCGCAGATCGGTGCGGTCCAAGGTAGCCATGGCAATAAATCTCCATAGATACGGATGAGGGAACACGATTATTGCTTAGCTGAACTGAATCAATGCAATAAAACAATCATCGTGCGCGGCAATCGCCCTATGCTGGCTTATCCAAGCAGGTCGGCCTTGTTTCCAGGAGCACGCCATGAACACCCCTCCCCGCCGCGTCGAACATCAGCAGACCGATCGCGGCTATGTCCCGGTGTATGCCACCGGCGTGGTGGAGCAGCCTTGGGCGGATTACTCCGCTACCGACCATGAAGTGTGGGACACGCTCTACCAGCGCCAGAGCGACCTCCTGCCTGGCCGCGCCTGTCAGGAATTCCTTGATGGCGTGGCACGTTTCGGCATGGGCGCCGGCGGCATCCCCAAGTTCTCCGAGCTCAACAAGGTGCTGGGCGCTGCGACCGGCTGGGAAGTGGTCGCGGTGGAAGGCCTGCTGCCGGACGAGGTGTTCTTCGACCATCTCGCGCATCGCCGCTTTCCGGTGAGCTGGTGGATCCGCAAGCCGGACCAGCTCGATTACCTCAGCGAACCGGACCTGTTCCACGACCTGTTCGGCCACGTGCCGTTGTTGCTCAACCCGGTGTTCGCCGACTACATGCAGGCCTACGGCCGCGGCGGTATGAAGGCCTTCGCGATCGGCCCCGAAGCGCTGATGAACCTCACGCGCCTGTACTGGTACACGGTGGAGTTCGGCCTGATCAACACCAAGGACGGTATGCGCATCTACGGCGCCGGCATCGTGAGCTCCAAGGGCGAGTCGATCTACTCGCTGGATTCGGCCTCGCCCAACCGCATCGGCTTCGGCCTGGAGCGCGTGATGAGCACGCGTTACCGCATCGACACGTTCCAGCAGACGTATTTCGTCATCGACAGCTTTGAACAGCTGTTCGAGGCGACGCGTCCGGACTTCACGCCGATCTACGCCAGCCTGCGCGAGCAGCCGGCGTATGCGGCAGGCGACGTGCTGGAGAGCGACCGCGTGTTCACGCGCGGCAACCGCGAAGGCTGGGCGACGAACGCCGACACCTGATCGTCAGCTCTACCGCAAAGACACAGAAGGCCCGCCTCGCGCGGGCCTTTTCGTGCGTGCGCGCCTGCGTCCGAATGCCCTACGAGCACATGACCTGGATCAACAGCGAGCAACGACTTCCTAACGACCATGACGTTGTCCCCCAACGAAAACATGATGGAACAACGCCATGAAAGTCCTGCTTCCCCTCGTCATTGCCGCGGCTCTTGGCACGCTCGCCGCTCCCACGGCCCACGCTGAAGGCACCGATTCGTGGGTGCTGCGCGTCGGCGGCGCCGTGGTCGCCCCCAAGGACAACAACGGCACCCTGGCCGGCGCACGTGCGAACGTGAGCAGCAGCACGCGACCGACCATCGACCTCGAATACATGTTCACCCCGAACTGGGGCGTGGACGCGCTGGGTGCGTGGCCGTTCCTGCATGACGTCAAGCTCGCCGGCCTGGGCACAGTGGCGCGCACCAAGCAATTGCCGCCGACCTTCGGCGTCAACTATCACTTCATGCCTGATGCGGCCTGGTCGCCGTTCCTGGGCGTGGGCGTCAACTACACCAACTTCTTCGGCACGCATGGCACCGGCGCGCTCTACGGCAACAGCGTGAGCATCGCCAACAGCTGGGGTGGCGCCGTGCGCGCGGGTTTCGACCTGAGGATTTCCGAGAAGTGGCTGGCCACGGTGGACGTGCGCTGGGCCAATATCGAGAGCGACGTGAAGGTCAACAACACCAAGGTAGGCACCGCCAAGATCGATCCGGTGGTGTTCGGCGCCAGCGTCGGCTACCGCTTCTAAGGGGAGACCAGTCGGCACGGAAGCTGCGCGGGGCCCTTCGCAAGAAGGGCCCCGTTTTTTTCGCAGGCGCTCAGCCGCGCTTCCACTCATCCACGGTGAGCACCTGGCCGATGCGCTTGCCGTCCCAGCGGTACATCAGGTGCTGCGCCTGCACGCAGGGCGCCACGCGGTCGGGATAGAACACGGCGACGCATTCGCCCCCGGCATGCCGCACGCTGTCGTAGACCAGCCCGTCGGAACCTTGCTCACGCAGCTTGCGCGCCAGCGCAACGCCTGCCGCGTAGTTGTCCGGATCGTGCTCGGGTTTCCAACCGCCACGCAGGTCGTGCAACTTGGCCTGGATGCTGGTGCTGTAACAGCGCATCTCGATATCGCACGGCGGCTCGGCCGTTGCCGCCAGAAACAGCTCGCGGTGATAGACCGTCTCTTCGACCGCCGTGGCCACACTATGCGCGGCGTAGAACACGCCCCAGCTGCCATCCGAAAAACGGCTGCCTTCGGGATTGAGATGGGTGAACGCGGCCATCACCGGCGTGCTGCCGGGGCCACTGATGCGCCGATCCGGCGGGACCAGATGCAGGTCGCCGATATCGTTGCGCAGACGCGGATTGGTCATCGCCTCGATGGCGTACAGCGCTTCAAGGTCGCCCGGATCAGCGATACGGTCGAACACGCCGATGGGCGGAAAACGGCTGGGCACGATGCGGTAAGCGTGACCCCAGCGGACGCGTTTGAGCGGTGGAATGTCGGCCATGACGTGAAGCTCTCGCGCGGTCTGCCAGAGGGGAGAAGTATGGCCTGAGGGCGTATCGGGGGTTGCGACGTGGAGCGCAGGGTTTTGTCTGGGGTGGATGTCTGAGGAAAGCCGCAAGTCTGCGGTCGCGCACAAGTGCGCTCCTACAAAAGGCGTCGGGGTCAGCCGCGTTGGGCGTCGAGGTACTGGCGCACCACATAAAGGTCGGCGACGTTGCCCGAGAGCATGCGTTCCAGTGCCGATTGGCCGCCGAACAAGCTGGAGCGGTTGGCGCGATGGACCCAGCCGTCCGCCTGGTCCGCATCGGGAAACAGGATCTGCAGGTCCTTGAAGATGCCCAGCAGGTAGCTGATGCGCTCGAGCGTGTCGCGCCCCAGGGTGCCGCTCTGCAGCCGCTTCCACTTGTAGAAAGTGGATTCCGGCGGATCGCCCAACAGGCGGCGCTGGTCGGCAATGCGCAGGTTCCAGCGCTCGGCGATATTGAAGAAAGCGCGCAAGGCGGGGCCGCCGAGATCGGCGATGGGATGGGTTTCAGGCTGGAGATGAGCCGCCATGGTTCAACTCTCCCAGTGAAGTTAGGAGCCAATTTACTCCACTGATGCATTTTTCGCCAGTGGTCCGGTCATCCGCCGTTCGGCCAGTACAGCGCGCGCACGGGTCGCCGCATACTCGGCCCGCCCGGTGACGCCCACGTGGCATCGATCAGAGGGAAACCCATGCGTATTCAAGTCATTGCCGCCGCCACGCTGCTGTCGTTCCATGCCCTCGCCGTCCACGCCGAGGTGAAGGAAGCCGCGCCCGATCACCTGCTGATCCAGGACGCCCGCACCGTCCACGCACCGCCCGAGAAGCTCTATGCGGCGCTGATCGACGTAGCCAAGTGGTGGAACAGCGAACACACCTACTCTGGCGACGCCTCGCACGTGAGCCTCAAGGCCGAGGCCGGCGGCTGCTTCTGCGAACGCTGGAATGACCAGAGCGTGCAGCACGGCCGGGTGATCTGGGCCGCGCCGGGCCATCTGCTGCGCATGGATGCCGCGCTGGGTCCGTTTCAAGCCATGGCCGTGCAAGGCGTGCTGACCTTCACGCTCAAGCCCGCGCCGGAAGGCACCGCGTTGGCGCTGGAATACCGCGTCAACGGTTCCAGCGCCAGCGGGCTCGACAGGATTGCGCCGGTCGCCAACGGCATGCTGATGGAACAGCTGCAGCGACTGCAGCGTTATGCGGAAACCGGCAAGAGCACACCGGCCAAACCCTGAGTTTTCGCGAATGCCACGCCCCCAGCCAAGCCGGGGTCGTGGTGGGGCGACTTACTTCTTCGCGTCCTTGTCCTTTGCGCAATCGCAGCCGAAATCCGGTGCCGGTCCACCGTCGGCAATGAAACGATCGATGCGCTGCTCCAGCACCGGCAGCGGCACCGAGCCGATCTGCAGCACGGTGTCATGGAAGTGGCGGATGTCGAACTTCGAACCCAGCGCCTGCTCGGCCTTCTGGCGCAGCGCCAGGATCTTCAGGTAGCCCAGTTCATACGACAGCGCCTGGCCCGGCCAGCTGATGTAGCGATCCACTTCGTTGGCGATCTCGCGATCGGACAAGGCGGTGTTCTGCGTCATGAAGTCGATCGCCTGCTGGCGCGTCCAGCCCAGGTGATGGATGCCGGTGTCGACCACCAGTCGGCAGGCGCGCCACATCTGGTAGGTGAGGTAACCGAAGCGATCGTAGGGCGTCTTATAGATGCCCATCTCATTGCCCAGGTACTCCGAGTACAGGCCCCAACCCTCGCCGTAGGCCGAGATATAACCCTCGCGACGGAAGTCCGGCTGGCCGCGCTGCTCGGACGCCAGCGCCAGCTGCAGTGAATGGCCGGGCGCCGATTCGTGCAACGTCAGCGCCGGCATGTTGTACAGCGGACGCGACGGCAGGTCATAGGTGTTGACCAGATACGTGCTGGCGCCGCCGCGGCCCGAGGTGTAATACGGCGCGATATCGGCCGGCACCGGCACGATGGCGAAGCGCTGGCGCGGCAGGCGGCCGAATTCCTTGCCGAGCTGCGCGTCTACCTGCTTGGCCACCCACGCGGTGCGCATCAGCAGTTCGTCGGGCGTCTTGGCGTAGAACTGCGGATCGGTACGCAGGAAGTGCAGGAAATCGGCGAAGCTTCCCTTGAAGCCCGACTCCTGCATGGTCTTGACCATCTCGGCATGGATCTTGTCCACCTGCTCCTGGCCGATCTTGTGGATGGTGTCCGGATCCAGATCGAGCGTGGTGTATTCGATGATCTGCTGGCGATAGAACGCCTTGCCGTCGGGCATGGCTTCGGCGGCGAGCGTGGTGCGTGCCTTGGGCACGTAGTCGTTGCGATAGAAGCTGAGCAGGTTGGCGTAGGCCGGGATTACCTTGTTGCTGATTGCCTTCTTGGCGGCATCGCGCAGCTTGATCGCGTCGGCGGCCGGCACGGTCGAGGGCATCTTCTCGAACGGCTTGTAGAAAGTGCTCTGGGTCGGGTCCTTCAACTCCGATACCGAGCTGATGGACGCGTCGCGTCCCTTGAGCACTTCGCGCGGCACGGTGAAGCCACGCGCCAGACCGTCGCGCATATTGTCGATCTGCTGCTGGAAGTACGCAGGCACCTGGTTGAGGCGATCGATGTAGCGCTGATAATCCTGCGTGGTGCGCAGCCGGTCGCCTTCGAGCACATAGCCCAGGTCGCTCCAGAACGCCGAGTCGCTGTTGAACGGCATCTGCCACTGCTTGAACTTCTGCGAGGCGAGCAGGTTCTGGATCTGCGCCCGGTATACGGCGTAGTTCACCTGGTCTTCCGGCGACAGTTGCTTGACGTCGATGCCATCGAGGTCGTTGGACACCTTCTGCCAATAGTCCTGGCGCTTCTGCTGGTTGGCCGCGTCCACATTGTCCAGGCGCGAGCCATTGGGTTGTGCTTCACCCGAGCTGGCAATGCCGGACTGGCCGTTGCGCCACGTCCACTCCTGCTCGTAGATCTGCTTGAAGCGTGCATCGGCGCTGGTATCGGCCCAGGCCGGCGCGGCCAGTGCGAGCGTGGTGGCCGCGGCCAGCCAGGTGGTGCGTAGAGCTTTCTTCACTGCGGGTTTCCCTTTGCCAAAGAGGTCGTGAGCGGCGATGCCGACACGGCATCCTCCACGCTCCAGTCATCCAGCGCCTGTGGCGGAAGCTGGGGTAGCGCTATGCGGGACAGCGCGTCCCGCGCATCGCCCTTCAATCGTGCCACGCGCAACTCAATGCCACGACTGGCCAGCCATGTAGCGAAATCGGCGAGGGATTCGAGCGAGGTGCCGTCCAGGTCCGGGCTTTCCTCCAGGCTGAGCACGACGCGACGCAGGCCTTGGCCCGCTTTGACGCGTTCGCGGGCCTGGGCCAGCATGGCCTCGGCATTGGCGAAGAACAGCGGCTCCTCCGGCCGCACGATCAGCATGCCCGGTACCTGCAGCGCCTCGGGATGTTGCGCCGTGTCCACGAAATCGTGCCCGTCGGCCAGCCGCCCCAGTATGCCCAGCCGGGGCGTGGCGAGCTGGCGCAACAGCATTACCAGACTGAAGGCGATGGCGAACAGCAAGCCGTTGAGGATGCCCAGCGACAACACCGCCACCACCGCCGCCAGCAGCACCAGCCGGTCGCGTTGCCAGCGAAAATACGGTGCGAACACCGACACCCGCAGCGATTTGCTCACCGCGTGGATCACGATGGCCGCCAGCACCGGCTGGGGAATGCGCTCGATCCAGCGCAAGGCCAACAACACCAGCACGAGCACGCTGACGGCACCGATAAGGCCGGCAAGGCGCGACCGCGCACCGGCCGCCTCGTTCGCCGAGGTGCCGGAATATCCTGCGCCCACCGGCATGCCGTGCAGCGCACCGGAGATCACATTGGCGATGCCGAGCACCAGCAGGTCGCGATTGGGATTCACTGTGTCGCCATGCTTCAGCGCAAAGCCGCGGATCGAGCTATAGGACTCTGCATAGAGAATGAGCAGCAGCGCTGCCGCCAATTCCACACTGGGCAACCACTGGTCGCTGCGCGGCCACGTCGGCCAACCCAGATCGGTCGCCAGCTGGATGGGGCCCGTCAACGCCACGCCATGCGCCGCCAGCCAACCCGATGCCAGCACGCCCAGTGCGATGGCCACCAGACTTCCCGGCAGCCGACGAATGCGCTCGCAGGCAAACAGCAGCAGCAACGCAACCAGGCCCGCACCCAACGCCGCCACGTTCACCTGCGGCAACACCTTCGCCAATTGCACGATCAGCAGCGGCATGAAATCGCCATGCACGTCCGCCACACCCAGCAGATGCGGCAGCTGCTTGAGTGCGATGACACAGGCAAGCCCAAAGGTGTAGCCACGCAGCACAGGACGCGCAATCAGATGCGACAACCCACCCAGTCGCGCCGCACCGGCCACCAGAAAACAGCCGCCTGCCAGCACCACGAGCGTTCCCGCCAATGCGACCCTCGAAATACTGTCACCACCAGACAGCGCCAACGTTCCCGCCGCCAGCACAGCTGCCGACGACGAAGTGGCGGACACGATCGCATAGCGACTGCGCCCCAACAGCCCATACGTAGCCAACCCCACGAACAAAGCAATCACGCCCGCCTGCGGCGGCAGGTTGGCGATACCGGAATAAGCGACCGCTTCGGGGATCAGCAGGCCGGCAATGGAGAGACCTGCGACCAGATCCAGATGCCAGGTGGATGGCGCTTTGGCTACGACGGGTGGTGTTGTCGTGGGCATGGGGCGCTTCCGGCATGGATGGGGGGGAGGGTAGCTGATTGCGGGGATGGTTCGTTGTTGCCGACCTCGGGTTGCTCGCCGCTTAGGCGCGGGCGGATTTTCGCTACCCATCGGCTCGCAGCACCGTCGCGCCCGCTCTTCTGTGGGAGCGCACCCTGTGCGCGACCGCCACGCTGCGGTGCACCGCTCCGTAGGTTTGTCGCGCACAGGGTGCGCTCCCACAAAGAGCCGAGCGGCAAGATTGATCGGCCATCTCCATACCTGCGTCCCCCTTGTAGGAGCGCACTTGTGCGCGACCGCACTACCTGGATGTACCGCTCCGTCGGCTGGTCGCGCACAAGTGCGCTCCTACAAAAGAGCCGCCCGACAGCGTCGGACGTCGCGTGGCTCTTGATGCGGCTCTTGATCTCGGGGTCCCCGTATGACGCGGCGGGCGGGTGGAGGAAAGCCCGAAGGGTGGCCGCAGGGATGCGGCCAGTTTTTCGACAGGACAGGGATGTCCTGTCGAAAAACCCCGGAGCCCGACCGCGCACCTGGAGGGCGCAGCCCGGAAGGCGCGTCATCCGGGGGGCCCTTCTCTTTGGTTACTTTCTCTTGGGCAAGCAAGAGAAAGTAACCCGGCCTTCCCAAAAAGGGGACTAGCTTTGCGTCGCCGGCAGGAGGTCGGAAGCCCGCGGCAGGCGGGCCAGGTCGCTGTATCGCGACAACTAAAGACCGAGGCTCTGGATGACCAGCCTTTGGCTGTTGAAAAGCGCTTCCGGCCTACGCCGGAATGACGAGCGAAAGAAGACTGCGGCACCTCCAAACAACGAGGCAGGGTTGGCCCCTCACCCCAACCCTCTCCCCGGCGGGGAGGGGGAGCGAAAGGCCTCAGCTCTCCATCCCCTCGTAATACCCCCGCATCGCCTGCAGATAGGCGTCCAGATTGCGCCCCTCCACACTGTCGAAGCGCTCACCCGTAATCGAACACCCATGAATGCGATCCGGGCGAAAATTGCGGAAGCCCACGCGCAACCGACACCAGCTGCCCAAGGTCCACGCACCACCCCAGAACGCCAGACACAACGGCTCAACCTCGCGCGTACTGGTACGGCCAGCTTCATCGCTGTATTCCAGCCGCAGCACCTGGTTATCCGTGATGGCCGCGTTGAGACGGTCAATCAACGCGGCGAAATCGGTCTTGGTCTGGTCACGCCAGATCGGCGCATAGATGCGCGTACGCGTGGAGCGCTCGCGCAACTCGGCAGGCAGGACGGCTTCGATCTTCAGCAGCGCGGCCTGCGCGCTCTCCGCCAGTTTCTGCCCGGCGAAGGCACGCACGAAGCGCGTGCCGACCACCAGCGATTCGAGTTCGTCGGCGGTGAACATCAGCGGCGGGATGTCCGAACCTTTGCGCAGCACGTAACCGACACCGGCTTCTCCCTCGATGGGCACGCCGGAGAGCTGCAGGTCAGCCACATCGCGGTAAACGGTGCGCAACGACACACCGAGTGTGCCCGCAAGCTGACGCGCCTGCAGCGCGGTCCGGCGACCCCGCAAGGCGTGGATGATGAGGAACAACCGGTCGGCGCGACGCATCCGTGGATGATGGCGGAGCGGCGCGCCCGGGAACAGCGCCGGGAGTCATGGTTTGCCTGGCCGCTCACCTCAGAGCCACTCGGCACGCTCTCAACAAACGCCATGACAACCGGCCGGCCATACGCCTTCACGCCGCCTGCGCTTCCGCCAAGGCCGCGTCCAGCGCCATCGCGCGCTGCATGGCCGGCCGGGACATCACGCGAGCCACATAGGCGCCGATCACCGGCACCTCGGGGATGAGCTTGAACATCGTCATCCAGTTCAATGCGCAGCCCCACAGCACATCCACCGCGCTGAAGCGTTCGCCCAACATGTAGGGGCCACGCTCCAGCTGCGCCACCAGCGTGGCGAACATGGTGTCCCAGTCGCCATAGGGACACGTGGATGGCGGCACCGCGTCGCGCTTCAGCGCGCGGTCCACCGCGGCCGGTTCGAAGCACGAGCCGTAGAACACCATCCAGCGCAGGTACGGCCCACGCAGCGGATCGTCCAGGCCAGGCGCCAACCCCTTATCCACGTACAGATCGGCGAGATAGAGATAGACGGCCGGTTGCTCGGTGACCAGTTCGCCGCGATGCCAGATGGCCGGAACCTTGCCCATCGGATTGACCGCCGTGTACGGCGTTTCACGCTGCTCGTTCTTGCGCAGGTTGAGCACGTGCATGTCGTATTCGACGCCCAGTTCTTCCAGCAGGGCGCGGGCGCCGCCGGAGCGGCTATTGGGTGCGTGGTAGAAGGTGACGCGTGGAGTGGTCATGGCACGTTCCTCGCTGCGAGAGAGCTTGGCGTCGAGATCAGAGATAGCTGGTGATGGCGGGCGCGTTCCACCAGTTGTTGTCGCGCCCATCGGAATAGCGGACAGGTGCGGCGGCCCATTCCTCGTCGCTCACGTCGTCCAGGCAGACCACGTTGACCGCCACGAACTCGCCGCCGATTTGTTCCACATAGCCGCGATGGAACGAATGCGTGCCGCAATGGCGACAGAACAGGTTGTGCGTGCTGTCGGTGCCGAAGCGGTAATCGACCAGCGCGTCCTCGCCGCTCACCACGCGAAACGTCTTGAGGTCGGCCCTCGCGCTCCAGAAGCGCAACTTGCGACAGATGGAGCAGTTGCAGCGTCCGGTGCCCGCGGACAGATCCAGGTCCGCTTCGTAGCGAACGGCGCCGCAGTGACAACTGCCGTGATAGGTGCGGGTCATGCGCGCGCTCCTCGCAGTCGGCGCGGCGTCAGCGATGCGCGCTCGGCGGTGACCTGCTTGCTGACCTCCTCTTTCTTGCCGTTCGCCGTTTCCGGTGTGGTTACCGGAAAGCGGTATTGGCCATCCATCAACAGCCCGCGCAGGTACAAGGGCCGGTATGCCATCAGGATCTTTCCGATCGACAGTGCCATGACATTCTCCTCGTCGTGTTCGCTCAGGCCGCCACGGCGGTGGCGGCGTCGCCCGCGCACCACGGCGGCGGCAGGGCGTGCTTGAACAAGCGGTACCAATGTTCGCGATCGCTCGGGTTGTAGAGGTCGAGCGTGCGGATCACTTCGCGGGCAAATTCCACGCTGCCCAGCTGGCTGGCGGTGATGACGCCCTCGTCGCTCACGGCGAGCGCGTTGGCGTCGTACTGCTCGGCGCCGGCATAAGCGGGCACATGCGTGCCGATGTGGCCCGGCCAGCTGCCGGTATGACGGCAGGCATCGAGCAGCCCGGCCCGGGCCAGCACCAGCACACCACTATCGACGGCCGCCACCGGCGCGCCTGCCGCGTGCACGCGCCCCACGGCCTGCACCGCCTCGTCGCCATCGCCGTGTTCCCACAGATAGCCGCCCGGGACGATCAGCAATGCCGCGCGCCGCAGGTCCAGCTCATCCAGGGTGAGCTCGGGCACCACGCGCAGGCCGGCCATGGAAAGCACCGGCTGCATGGAAAAACCCACCGTCTTCAACTGCCAGTCGCCCGGCCGACGGATTTCACAGAGCGCATGCGCCGCATGCCAGTCCGCAAAACCGTCGAACGCCAGGAAATACACCGTATCGCGCATGAGAGTCCCTCCTTATGACGGAGGCCAGTGTGGCTACCCCCTGCTGCCAACGTGTTGTCAGTAGGGGAGCCGCCGTGTAACCACCTGTGGGAGCGCACCCTGTGCGCGACAGGCGCCCGAGCGCCCCGCGAAGACCGGTTCTCGCCAGGCGCTCGGGCGCCTGTCGCGCACAGGGTGCGCTCCCACAGGGAGGGGGCCGACGCTCGTGGCGGTGGCTTGTCCGAAAAGGTTTTCAGGACGGATAGATGAACCCACTGGTCATACTTTGAGCTGACAAGTGTCGGCATCAACCGGGACAATAGGGGTCCCTTTGCTTGCGGGTTCGCCATGAAGTCCATTTCGCTCATCCAGTTCCTGATCGAGGAACGCCGCGCCGGCCGCATGAACGCCGAGCTGTCCCTGCTGATCGAAGTGGTCGCCCGTGCCTGCAAGCGCATCGCGGTGGCCACCAACAAGGGCGCCCTTGGCGGCGTGCTGGGCGAGGCGGGCACCGGCAACATCCAGGGTGAGGCGCAGAAGAAGCTCGATGTGATCTCCAACGAGATCCTGCTCGAAGCGAACGCCTGGGGTGGCCAGCTCGCCGCGTGCGCCTCTGAGGAAATGGAAGATCCGCAGCCGATCCCCGACATGTATCCGAAGGGCCATCACCTGCTGCTGTTCGATCCCCTCGACGGCAGCTCCAACATCGACGTGAACATTTCCGTCGGCACGATCTTCTCGGTGCTGCGTTGTCCCGACGGCATCACCGAACCCAAGGCCGAGCACTTCCTGCAGGAAGGCACCACCCAGCTGGCCGCCGGTTACGTGGTGTACGGCCCGGCCACGGTGCTGGTGATCACCTTTGGCCACGGCACGCACGAGTTCACGCTCGATCGCGAAGTGGGCAGCTTCATCCTGAGCCGTCGCAATATCCGCATCCCGGAAGAGACCGCCGAGTTCGCCATCAACATGTCCAACCAGCGTCATTGGGAAGCGCCGATGCAGCGTTACATCGGGGAGCTGCTGGCCGGCACGGAAGGCCCCCGCGCCAAGGATTTCAACATGCGCTGGGTCGCCTCGATGGTGGCCGACGTGCATCGCATCATCACCCGCGGCGGCGTGTTCTTCTATCCGCTGGACGCCAAGATCAAGTCCAAGGGCGGCAAGCTGCGCCTGATGTACGAAGCCAACCCGATGGCCTTCATCGTCGAGCAGGCCGGCGGCGCCGCCACCACTGGCCGCGAACGCATCATGGGGTTGCAGCCCACCGGCCTGCACCAGCGCGTGCCGGTGTTCCTCGGTTCGAAGAAAGAAGTGGAAGTGGCCACGCACTACCACGTCGAGGCAGACGCCGCAGGCTAAAGGCCGTCCCCCTTTGACGCTCGTCATCCCGGTACAAGCCGGGATGACGAGCAGTTTGCTGACCGTTGCACAACGTGCGCCGCAACCTGCCATCGTGCCGCCCTCTGGCGGTCGTACACTCGCTCGCCAGTGACCGGCCTGCCGAAGGATCAGCAGGCCGAACCTTCCTCTACGAGCCGCCCGCGCCCATCGACATGACGTCCACCCGCTTGTTTCGCCCTGTCCTGCCCCTGCTTGCCAGCCTGGTGCTGTGCGCCTGCTTCGGCAGCACCAAGCCCACGCCGCCGCCTGCGCCGATCGCGCCGCCTCCGGTGGTGAAGCTGCGTATTGGCCTGGCCCTGGGCGGCGGTGCGGCCAAGGGCTTTGCGCACATCGGCGTGATCAAGATGCTGGAGGCCAACGGCATTCGCCCCGATGTGGTGGCCGGCACCAGCGCAGGCAGCGTGGTCGGCGCGCTTTATGCGAGCGGCATGGACCCGTTCCATCTGCAGGAGACCGCCATTGCGCTGGACCAGGCCAGCCTGCGCGACGTGCGTCTGTTTTCCGGCGGCGTGGTGCAGGGGCAGAAACTGCAGGACTACGTGAACGCCCAGGTGAAGAACCGTCCGCTGGACAAGCTCAACGTGCCGTTCGCGGTGGTGGCGACGCAACTGGAAACCGGTCAGCGCACGGTGTTCGTGCGTGGCAATACCGGCCAGGCCGTGCGTGCTTCCAGCAGCGTGCCCGGCGTATTCGAGCCGGTGGACATCAGCGGCAAGCATTACGTGGATGGCGGCGTGGTCAGTCCGGTGCCGGTGGATGCCGCGCGTCAGCTGGGTGCCGACGTGGTGATCGCGGTGGATATTTCCAGCAAGGCCAACGGCAGCAACCCGCAGGGCATGCTCAATATTGTCGGCCAGTCCATCAGCATCATGGGCCAGAAGCTCGGCGAGCAGGAGCTGGCGCGCGCAGACATCGTGATCCGGCCCAAGGTGAATCAGATCGGCGCGGCGGACTTCGAGCAGAAGGACCAGGCCATCATGGAAGGCGAGCGCGCCGCGCTGGCGGCCATGCCTGCGATCAAGGCGAAGATTGCTGCGATCCAGGTGGCGCGCCAGCAAGCGGCCAGCGTCGTGGCAACGCCGGTAACGCACTAACCCACAGCAGTTTCTCGCCTGGCTGTCCAGACGGCCATCTGGATGATTGGCCCAACGGACAGCTGCGCGCTAGTTTGCGCGCGGGGACAACCAGGGGGTTCCATGGGCGCGTGCAGCCAGTGCGGCAAGTCGATCCTGTTCGGTGGCCGACGACTCGATGGGCGACGCTATTGCAGCGCTGCCTGCGCCCGTTCCCATCCGCTGCACCTTGCTGCCGACCAGGTGCCACTGGACATCCTGCAGCGCCAGGTGAGCGAGTGGCGCCAATCGCGCTGCCCACGTTGCAAGCGACAGGACGCTGCCATCGACGTATACGAACACCACCGCGTGCATTCGCTGCTGCTGATGACGCAGTGGAGCACACGACGCAGTGTGTGCTGTCGTCGCTGCGGTCGACGCGACCAGCTGCTGAGCACGCTCTACTGCCTGGGGCTGGGCTGGTGGGGCTTTCCGTGGGGTCTGCTGATGACGCCGGTGCAGATCGTTCGCAACATCTTGGGCCTGTGCCAAGGCGAGCCGGCGCGGCCAACGACCGCCTTTGAACACGTCGTGCGGCGGCAGATCGCCAGGCACTATTTCGAGGCCCAGGGCGCGCTGCCGTCGTTCTCCGCGCACCGCTGAGCGACTTGGCGGCGCGCGGCCTGGCCTGCTAGCGTGTGGTAATCCCCATCGCAATCCAGGCGCCCGCCATGCAACACCCTGCCCGTCTGCTGCTGCCCCTGTTGGTGGCGGCTTTTGTTCCCGGCCTCCATGCGGCGACCCGCACCGACCCGCGCATCGAACAATTGCTCACCGACCTCGGCAAGACGCGCGCCATCAGCGCCGTACAGCTGTCGCCCGATGGCAACCAGCTCGCCTGGGTGGTGCGCACGGACGGCAAGGATGCCATCGAGGTGGCCAAAGCCGACGGCAGCGACGCGCATCGCGTGGGCATCGCCAAGCGTGGCGATTGCAATGAGACAGATCCCGCCTGGGCGCCCGATTCGCATCATCTGGCCTTTCTTTCCAATTGCGCCAACGGCGGCAAGCAGAAAGATCTGCTGGTGGTCGACATGCAGGCCAAGGAGTCGCCTAAACATATGGCCTCGCTGCCCGGCGTGGCGCAGGACCTGAGCTGGGCCCCTGACGGCAAGTCGCTCGGCTTCCTTTACGTGCCCAACGGCACGCGTCGTGCCAGCGCGGTGTATGCCGCCAAGCCGGCCTCGGGCGAGATCGGTGTGGATGGCATGGAAGTGCAGCGCGTGGCGACGGTGGATGCCGCCGGCGGCAACGTGCGCCTGCTTACACCGGAAAGTACCTACGCGTATGAATTTGCGTGGTCGCCGGACAGCCAGCGCATCGTCTTCACCGGTGCGCCGCCGCCGGGCGACAACAACTGGTGGCTGGCCAAACTGTATGTGCAGAACGCGCAGGTCGATGCGAAGGCCACGGCGATTCTCGATCCGGCGACCGCGAAGGGTTCACTGCACGGCCTGCAGATGGCATTGCCGCAGTGGTCGCCCGATGCTCAGCGCATCGTCTTCATCGGCGGCCTGATGAGCGACCAGGGTTCCACCGGCGGTGATCTCTACGCGGTCTCTGCCAGCGGCGGCGATGCGATCAATCTCACGCCCAACACGCGCGTGACGCCGGCGTGGTTCACCTGGTCCGGCACGCAGCAGTTGCTCGTCGCACAGGTCAGCAATGGCCAGAGCCAGGTGGCCGAGTACGCCATCGATGCGGCCAGGGCGGCGCAAACGCGTCTGCTCTTCACGCTGCCGGCGACGATCGGCGACGGCAGTGCGGAGATGGCGCTATCGCTGTCCGCCAATCGCAACAGACTCGCCTTCGTGCAGAGCTCGTACACCGAGGCTCCCGAAGTGCACGCAGGCGCCTTGGGCGACACCCCGCCGCCCGCCGTCACCCAGTTCAATGCTGCACTCAAGCCGCAATGGGGCAAGGCCGAATCGGTGGAATGGGATATCGAAGGCCGCCACGTGCAGGGCTGGCTGCTGTATCCCGCCAATTACGATGCGAAGAAGTCCTACCCGATGATCGTCACCGTGCACGGGGGTCCGTCGAGCGCGGTGATTCCGCGCTGGCCGCGCATGGGTTTTGCGGGCGAGCCGTTCTCGGCGCTGGGGTACTTTGTCTTCATGCCCAATCCGCGCGGCAGCTTTGGCCACGGCGAGGCGTACGTACAGGCCAATCGCAAGGACTTCGGCCACGGCGATCTGCGCGACATTCTCGCCGGCATCGACACGATCGAAAAGAAGCTTCCCGTCGACGACAAGCGCCTTGGCCTCACCGGCTGGAGCTACGGCGGTTTCATGAGCATGTTCATCCCCACCCAGACGACGCGCTTCCGCGCGGTGGTGGCGGGCGCAGGCATCGCCAACTGGCAGAGCTATTACGGCCAGAACCTGATCGACCAGTGGATGATCCCGTTCTTCGGCGCCTCCGTTTACGACGATCCGCAGGTGTACGCGAAGAGTTCGGCGATCAACTTCATCAAGCAGACCAAGTCGCCCACGCTGATCGTGGTGGGCGACCGCGATGCCGAGTGTCCGGCGCCGCAGTCGTTCGAATACTGGCATGCGTTGCGCGCGCAGGGCGTGCCGACCTCGCTGGTGGTGTATCCCAATGAAGGCCATCACTTTGTGGATCCGGAGCATCAGCGCGATGTGTTGCAGCGCGCCTTGCTGTGGTTCGAGAAATATCTGCCGGCGTCGAACTGAGTCTGGCCGCACCACCGAAAGCCTGAGCCGCCGATGTCCGCATCGGCGGCTTTTTTGTGCCCCTGCCATCCGGCCTATTGAATTTGGTCAAAGTGTATTGTTGTATTAATACACATGGATGCCTCGATGTTCGCCATACAACCCACCTCGGCCGAACCGATCTACCGGCAGATCGTGGAGCAGCTGCGCCGACTGATCGCCGGCGGCCAGCTGGTGACCGGCGACCTGCTGCCCTCCGTTCGCGATGTCGCAGGATTTCACGCGATCAACCCGATGACGGTATCGCGCGCCTACGGCATGGCCGAGACGGAAGGTTTGCTGGAGCGCCTGCGCGGCAAGGGCATGGCGGTGGCCGCGACCACGCGCAGCACGGCCACGCAGGCGCAACGCATGGCGTTGCTGGAGGCCCAATTGCAGGCACTCGCGCGCCATGCGCGTGAGCTTGAATTGCCGGGCGATGCCGTACTGCGCCGGCTTGGCAAGCTGCTGGACGAATGAGATTGGCAGGGAGGGGCACACCGCCCCTCGCATCGCCGGCGGCACCGCGCCGCACGGTTAAACAAGCGTCTGACGTGAGGGTAGTCCGATGAATGCCGCACTGCGATCCATCAACGACAATGCCGCCGCACCGCTGGCTGTGCGCGGTCTCTCGCATGGCTACGAGGATGGCCAGGTGTTGTCCAACATTGACCTGGCGATTGCACCGGGCAGCGTGTTGGGCCTGATCGGGCGCAATGGCGCCGGCAAGTCCACGTTGATCCGCGCCATGCTTGGCCTGCTGCAGCCGCATGCCGGCGAATGCACCGTGTTTGGTGAGGCGGCGCTCAAGCTGTCCGATCACAGCAAGGCGCGCATCGCCTATGTGCCCCAACAGCCGGATGCCCTGGCGTGGCTGAGCGCACGCCAGATGCTCGACTACGTGGGCCGCTTCTATCCCACCTGGGATGCAGCCTATGCGAAAAGCACGCTTGAGCGCTGGCTGATTTCGCCGAACAAGCTGCTGGGTAAACTGTCGCCAGGCGAGCGCCAGCGTGTCGACCTGATCCGCGCACTCGCCTCCCGGCCCGAGTTGCTCGTGCTGGACGAACCGGCTGCCGCACTCGATCCCGTGGCGCGCCGCGACCTGCTGCGTGAGATTGCATTGCGCGCGGGCGAAGCCGGCACCACGGTGCTGTTTTCCACCCACATCGTGTCCGACCTGGAACGCGTCGCCTCGGAGATCGCCTTTCTGCACGAAGGCAAACTGCTGCTGCATTGTGGCGTGGACGAAACCAAGGAACGCTTCGCACGTCTGTGGCTGCCAGCGGCGATGTCTGCGGCTGCACCGACCCAGGTGTTCGGGCGTCATCGTCATGAAGATGGCAGCGTGAGCCTGGTGGTGGAGCGCGATGCCCACGGCCGCTGGCCCGAGGCCTCGTCCTTGCCGGGCGCGCGCGTCGATGCGCTCGGCCTCGAAGATCTTTTCGTGGAGATCGCGGGATGACTGCCCATGGCATGTTGATCGCACCGTGGTATGCCATGCGCCAGACGACGCGCTGGATCGTGCTGGCGATCAGTGTGCTGCTGGCTGCGGGCGCCAGCGCGTTTGCCCTGTTCGGCCTGCACGGCGCGGAACGCGTTTACTGGGCGCCGGTCACCGGCATGCTGGTGGCCACGGGCGTGTTCATGCTGACCCTGTTTGGGCTGTCGCCCTGTCTGCTGCTGGCCATCGACGGCAGGAAGATGCGTTTGCCCTGCGTCGAACGCGAGGCGTCCGGTGCCGTGCTGCTATACGGTGTGTTGCTGGTGATCGTGCCCAGCGTGGTCATCGGCAGTCTGGGCGGCTACACCTGGAACGTGATGGCTGCGCTGGCCGCCGCCGTGACGGCAGGGCTCGCCATGGCGCTGCTGCCGCGCGTCTTCAGCTTCTTCATCTGGTTGTTGCCTGCGGTATTCAACATGCTGCAGCCCGTGTTCCATCTGCCGCGCCCCGCCGAGCCTGGATTTCCCCTATTGGGCGGCACCATCGCCCTGGTCTTCGCCTTGATCGCGCTGGGATGCTGGCGCCGCGTGGCACACTCCGACCAGCCTTACGGCGGCATGGGGGCGCCGATGATGATGCAGTTCGGTGCAGCCTCGCGCGGTGGCTGGGGCAGCTGGGGCGGCGCCGGCATGGACGCCAGCACCCTGATCCGTCGCAACCCGGCATGGCTGCAGCCGCGTGTCGAGCTGCGCCAAAGCGGCCCGGCGCACCCCGTGACCAGCCTGCGCATCGGACTCGGCGGCGTGTTTGCGCCGCTCACTACGGGTGGGCGTGCGATGCAGCTGAGCATCGTGCTCGGCGCCTCGCTGATCTTTGTGCTGCAGCTTGGCGTGCAGGCCGTACAACGCCATCCGGGCCACTTCAGCGAAAGCTTCGTTCATACCGGTCTGGTTGGCATGCTGATGTGGGGCGTTGGTTTCGGCGGCAGCATGATCGCGCTGCTGCCGATCGCCCAGCTGGTTCAGCGCTGGATGAAACAGAACGCCGAATTGCCACTGCTCGCGCTGATGCCAGGACTCGGCGATGCCGCCCACGTGAAGCGTCGCCTGCTGTGCGCCTCGCTGCTGCCGCCGCTGGCTGCCCTGGGTGCGCTGATGGTGTTGGCGCTGGTGCTGGCGACGTTGCTGCACGCGAGTGCCATCGGCACCTGCGCGCTGATGCTTACGCTATGCGGCGCGATGGCCTTCGTCTCCGCCTTCGTGGTGTCCGTCCTGGGCGGGCGCCCACTGGGTCGCTGGCCAAGCATCGGTCTGTGTCTGTTCGGCTATGTGCTGTTCTCGGTCAGCATCATGGTTCCCCTGCTGAGCTCCGGCGACCAGGTCCATGGCTACGTCACCTGGTTCGTGGGTGCGTGGGGTGTGCTGCTGGCCCTGCTCGCATGGCTGGCGCTACGCGGGTGGCGTGGCCTCGCACGACGGCCGCATCCATTTCTTGCCAACTCCGTCTGACGCGAGCCCTCAACGAACGACAGCGCGTCAGAACAACTGACCCTGCGGTGACGGTTTGCGCGGCGGCACGAACTTGGTCGTGTCCAGCTGCAACTCGCGGGCGCGGCCAAAGCCGTGCTTGCGGCACGCCACGTCGAAGCGGCGGCGGATAAGGTCGGCAAACACGCCCTGCCCGCGCATGCGCGTGGTGAAGTCGCTGTCGTAGTCACGGCCGCCGTGCATCTGCTGCACCAGGCTCATGACATGCGCTGCACGCTGCGGCACGTGCAGCGCCAGCCATTCGCGGAACAGCGCCTTCAGTTCGTACGGCAGGCGCAGCGTGGTGTAGCCCGCACAGGTCGCTCCGGCATCGGCCGCCTGCTGCAGCACGGCTTCCATATCGCGATCGTTGAGCGCCGGAATGATCGGCGCGACCAGCACACCCACCGGGATGCCTGCGTCGCGCAAAGTGCGCACGGCCTGGATGCGCCGGTGCGGCGCGCTGGCGCGCGGTTCGAGTTTGGCGGCCAGATGGTTGTCCAGCGAGTTGATCGACACGAACACCTGCACCAGGTTGTCGCGCGCCATCGGCGCGAGGATGTCGATATCGCGCTCGACCATCGCGTTCTTCGTGACGATGGTGCACGGATGCCGGCACTCGGCCAGTACCTCCAACGCAGCGCGCGTGAGTTTCCAGCGCCGCTCGATGGGCTGATACGGATCGGTGTTGCTGCCGATATTGATCGGGCTCACCGTATAGGACGGCCGGGCCAACTCATGGCGCAGCACCTCGGCGAGATTGCTCTTGGCACGCAGCTTGGTTTCGAAATCGAGCCCGGGCGAGAGGTTGAGATAGCTGTGCGACGGACGGGCGAAGCAATAGATGCAGCCGTGCTCGCAGCCGCGATACGGATTCAAGGCCTGGTTGAAATGGATGTCCGGCGAATCGTTGCGCGTGATGACGCTGCGCGCGCGTTCTTCGGTGACCTCGGTGCGCGGTCGCGGCGCCTGCTCGTCGAGCACCAGGCTTTGCCAGCCGTCGTCCTCGGCGTGGTGGCGGATCGACTCGAAGCGGCCTTCCGGATTGGAGGCGGCGCCTCGGCCCTTGAACGCGTGGGGAGGGAGAAAGGATTCGGCCATGCCGGCAGTTTGCACCCGCAGGGTCTCAGGTGGCGCGACATCTCCGGGGCCTGCGGTCGCGCACCAGTGCGCTCCTAGAAGGGTGCCAGCTGGGTTCGCAGTGCCTCGCCCATGGCCTCCAGGGGATAGTGGTTCAGTTGGTCGGACATCTCGGTGAACACCGGCGCGGAGATGGTCCAGCCCATGGGGATGGGATAGTTGCCCGGACACAGGCGGAAGTGCCACAGCATGTCGCCACGCGATGGATCGGCGGCGTCGGGCCGTAGCGCGTTCAACAACTGTACGCGGGCGTAGTCGCCGCGGGCGCTGCGGGTATCGAGCAGGGCGTCGAGTGGGGCAGTCGCCTCGCCACGGACATGCGCAGGCATGGCGCCGGGTACGGCCTGACATGCCGTGGAATAGAACGGCAGCGGCGCTCTGGCGTCGTGTTGCTCGACGAAATCGCTCATCAGCGGATCGTTGCTGATGTGAATCACGATGAAGCGCATCGACACGCCATGCTGCCTGGCCTTGCTGCGAAGCAGGCGCATCAGTTCAAGCAGGGTGGTGGTGCCTGAGTTTTCGAAGTAACCGCCATCTACCAGCTGCATGCGATTGGGCACGGGCGGATTGGCCAGATGCGCTTCGAGGGTGCCGGCCGGGCTCACATAGGTGAAGCGCGCGCTGTTGAGCACGACTTCGCTCAGCGGCACGCGTGGGTCGAGCCAGCTCGAACCATCGAAGCCCGCGGTCCACGGCTGGCGCTGGGGTGTGGCCATCGGCTGGAACGGATGCTGGATAAAGCGCTTGCCTTCGGCCACCGTGGTGCTGTTGAGGAAGAGCGCCGGCAACGATGGCGTGACCTGCGGCCCTTCGTAGAGGCCTGAAAACGGTTGCTCAAAGGCGGGCATGCCTTGCTTGCGGGCAGCCGATTCCCAGGCACGGGTCAGCGCTCGGGCGCGATCGTCCAGCCACGCGCCGGGCAACCAGCGTTGGGTGAAGTCGACAAAGAATGTGTTGGCCAGGGTCGGCGCGAGAAAATCGTGGCTCAGCATGCGCTGTGCGCGTGGTTCCAACGCTGAGGTATCCAGCGGATGGGGTTGCGCCAGCGCACTCACATAGACGGCCAGACCAAGACTGCCACCGGAGACGCCGCTGGCTGCAAAGAGATAGCGCGCGAACAGTGGCTCATTGATTGCCGGCTGTCCCTGTTGCGTGATCGCGGTAAGACGGCTCAGCACCTGCGCCGTCCACGCAGCGCCGCGGATGCCGCCACCTTCGGCAGATACAAGGATGACCGGGCACGGATCGTGGCCGGCGCAGCGGTCCTTGATCCACGCATCGGCATAGGCATCGAAGCTCGGCCGTGAATCCGGCGGCTGCATGGCCGGGCGCTCATGCGTGCTCATGCCGGGATACTGCCGCACCTGGTGGTTGTCGTTCAGATGCAGCCAATGCAGCGAAGCGCTGACCAGCAGCAGGATGGTCAGCAGCGGCACGCCGCGCCGGTCACCAATCATGCATAACAGGCCGCCGCTGTAGCAGAGGAAAGTGGCGGACAGCAGCAGGATGGCCAACGGCCCCATGCCGTCGAGCAATTCGGGCATGAATGCGATCAGCACCGTGGCCAGCACGTTGAGCGTCACCACCACGACATACATGACCACGGCAAACGTACCGAGATCACGCACGCGCCAGACGCGTTTCTCATCGCGCGGACGCGCATGCGGCGTGGTCAGTCGCGGCATGCGCCGGGTCAAGGTGCTCCAGAGCCGACGGCGCGTGGTGAAGAACACGATGAGGAAGGCCGCCTCCGCCAGCAATCCCAGCGCCCGCCAGCTGCGTTGCGCACAGTGCTCGGTAATGCCGCACGGCCCATGCGGAAGTTTGACCAACGCCAGCACATAGCCAAGGCACACCAGCAACGGAACCAATGCGCCGAGCAGCCGCGGCAACCAGTCCCGCAGGAAAGCCGCGCGTTCGTCCTGCAGGGCGGGCCAGCGTGGATAGCGCAGACGATAGGCCTGACGTGCCGCATGCCACATGGCCAGACCGGCCAGCGCGCTGCAGAGCAGCAGGGCGAGATAGCGCGCCACGCTGGGATCGGTCCACAGGGCGATCAGGAACAGTTCCGCAGCCTGATCGACGCCGATCGCGACCATCACCGCCACGGCGAGCACCAGCAGCGACACGCGCACGGGCTTGAGATGGTCGAGCACCAGGGCGGTCCAGCCGAGCAGTTGGCGCCAGCGGCGGCGGATGGTCGGCCGTCGGGAAGACGTTGCACGTTCGATGTCGGGCATGCGGCTTCCTCCATCTTCCGTGGGTCGCGGCAAGCATAGTAGGCTGCTACGTTGCCCCCACCCGTGACGGCCTTCGCATGCACGGTTCGGCGACGTCGCCGACTCGATGCTGAAGGGAAGATCTTGCGTCACGCCTGGGCGACACGTCGCTGTGGATACTTCGCGCACTGCTTCAGGGCAAGGAGTATGCGATGACCGTCGAAGGCCTGCTCGTCTTCCTGTTGATCGGCGCCATTGCCGGCTGGCTGGCCGGGCTGATCGTGCGCGGCTTTGGTTTTGGAGTGCTCGGCAACATCGTGGTCGGCATCATCGGGGCGTTCTTCGCCGGATGGCTGTTGCCGCGGCTTGGGGTGCACTTCGCCGTGGTGAGCCCGTTCGTCAACAGCGTCCTGCATGCGTTGATCGGCGCCGTGGTATTGCTGGCCATTGTCGGCGTCATACGCAGCGTCTGATTCGCGCAAACGAAAAGGCGCGACGGTTGCCCGTCGCGCCTTCTGGTTGATACGAGCGGGACTCAGCTACGGATATCCACGTCCTTGGTCTCGCGCAGGAACAGCAAGCCGATGAAGAACGTGGCGATCGCCACGATGATCGGATACCACAGGCCGTAGTAGATATCGCCCTTCCATGCGACCAGCATGAAGCCGATGGTCGGCACGAAACCGCCGAACCAGCCGTTGCCGATGTGGTAGGGCAAACTCATCGAGGTGTAGCGGATGCGGGTGGGGAACATCTCCACCAGCCATGCCGCAATCGGGCCATACACCATGGTCACGTAGAACACGAGGATGGCCAGCAACACGATCAGCATCGGGTAGTTGCTCTTCGCCGGATCGGCCTTCTCCGGGTAGCCTGCCTCCTTCAGCGCACCGGTAAGCTGCGCGCCGAAGGCCTTGTTCTGGTCGGCAAATGCCTTGCTGTCGAGCGCGCCGCCTTCGAACGAGGAGATCGTGCGGTCGCCGATCTTGACCTCGGCAATGCTGCCGGGCTCGGCGGCTATGTTGGAGTAGGGAATACCCTTTTTCGCCAGCGCGCTCTTGGCCACATCGCACGAGCTGGTGAATTTCGCCTTGCCCACCGGATCGAACTGGAAGCTGCAGCCGTTGGGATCAGCCACCACTTTCACTGGCGAGGTGGCGGCCGCCGCTTCGATGGCTGGGTTGCCGAAATGCGTAAGCCCCTTGAAGATCGGGAAGTAGGTGAGCGCGGCGAGCAGGCAACCGGCAAGCACGATGGTCTTGCGACCAATGCGATCCGATAGCCATCCAAAAAACACGAAGAACGGCGTGCCGATGGCAAGACCCGCAGCGATCAGCAGATTGGCCGTGGTGCCGTCGATCTTCAGGCTCTGGGTGAGGAAATACAGCGCATAGAACTGACCCGTGTACCACACCACCGCCTGGCCGGCCGTGGCGCCGAGCAGTGCGAGTATCACCAGCTTGAGGTTTTTCCACTGGCCAAAGGCTTCGGTCAGCGGCGCCTTGGACTGTTTGCCCTCGGCCTTCATCTGCTGGAACACCGGCGACTCGCTCAGCTGCAGTCGGATGTACACCGACACGATCAGCAGCAACAGCGAGATGCCGAACGGAACGCGCCATCCCCAGTCGTCGAACTTCTCGGTGCCCAGCCACAGGCGCAGGCCGAGGATCACCAGCAGCGAGAGGAACAGACCGAACGTTGCGGTGATCTGGATGAAACTGGTGTACAGGCCACGCTTGCCTTGCGGTGCATGCTCGGCCACATAGGTCGCCGCACCGCCGTATTCGCCGCCGAGGGCCAGGCCCTGCAACAGTCGCAGCGTGATGAGGATCACCGGTGCGGCCACGCCGATGGTCGAGTAATTAGGCAGCACGCCGACCAGGAAGGTCGACAGGCCCATGATGACGATGGTGATGAGGAAGGTGTACTTGCGACCGATCATGTCGCCCAGGCGACCGAATACGATCGCGCCGAACGGACGCACCGCGAAGCCGGCTGCAAACGCCAGCAATGCAAAGATGAATTGGCTGGTTTCGTTGAGACCGCTGAAAAAGTGCTTGCCGATGAGCGCGGCGAGCGAACCGTAGAGGTAGAAGTCGTACCACTCGAACACGGTGCCCAGGCTGGAAGCCAGGATGACGCGGCGGTGGCCGGTGTCGAGCGATCCCCGCATGTCGACGGCGGTCGTAGCCATGATGTAGCCCTCTGTTGTGACGCCCCATCGAATCGATGGATGGTGGTTTCAGGGTGCAACTCGCTGGAGCGGCGTTGGCCACTCGCTGCGTCGTTCTCTACTCGTCCGGTTCGGGCGCCTCCCGTCGCCCCACCCGGCGGTGGCGATGGCAACGCCTGGACGTTGCCACCGTCGCTTCCTCAGAACTTGTACATGCCGCTGAAGCTCACCTGGTTGCCGTTGACGGTCTGGCTCGAGGGCGAATTCTTCAGCTGGTAACGCAAGTTGTCGTAGATCCACTCCACCCCAAGCTCGTAGTTACCCGAGGCATATTGCAGGCTCAAGGCAGACATGTTGTTGCGCAGCAGGCCCACGCCCGGTGCAGCCGCCGTGCCGGGTGCAGTCCAGGCCATCACGTCTTCGCGGTTGGGACGCGCGGCCGCATAGAAGGCGTTGACGCTCCACTTGGGTGTGAAGTTGTAGCCGGCCTGCACGAAGCCGCCCGACTCCTTGATGTTGCCGAACTGGGACATCGCACCAAAGATCTCGCCCAGCGCCTTGCCGGTATAGATCAGGCCTTTCAGGGTCCACGGACCGGGCTTCCACTGGCCGCCCAGGTCGTAGCCAATGCTGTTGAGCGTGTCACGCGGCGGCTTGGGCACGATATCGCCCACGCCATGCAGATCGATTTCGGAGTAATGCGCCGTGAGGTAGCCCAGCCAGTCCTTGCCCTGCGCATGCAGGCGCGCTTCCACCTGCGGCTTGAAATGCGCCGCGCCGCCGTTGAGATAGTTGACGGTTGCGGTGCCAGCGGGGTTCTGCGGGCCGCTCCAGTTGCCCTCGAGCACGGCGAAGTCGAAGCGCCACTTCACGCCGTCGGTGCCGTGGTTGAGGTCCTGCATCACGATCACGCCAGGATAGCGCCAACCCACGATGCCCGAGCCGTAGCCCAGCGGGAAGGCGATATGCGAGAGCGAGGTCGGCGTGTTTTCCAGCGGGAACATCAGATCCCACATCTGGCCGATGCGCACCGTGGTGCCCCAGGTGGGGTTGTTGATGTCCATATAGGCCTGGCGCAGGCGCGGAATCGGCTGCTGCTGCGCGTATGCACCGGTGCCGTTGTTGCCGCCGAAGAAGTCCATCTCGAGGCGGCCGCTGCCATTCCAGTTGTCGTTCAACTTGGCGCCGGTGAAATCCAGCCAGAAGCGGGTGTTGCGCACGTCCGCGCCGCTGAGCGATCCGGTATAGCCGTTCGCCTTGTTGGCGGCGGTCGGCGGCGCGGGAATTTCCGCGTTCTGGCCGTTGCCGTAGTTGATGAAGGTGCGGTCCTGGCCAAACACGGTGGCATCGATAAAGCCATGCAGCGCCACCGTCAGCCCCGGCGCGGTGGTGAACTGCGGCTTGGGCGCCGCTTCGACCTTGGTGGAGGTCGCCTGCGCCGTGGTCTGCGCTTGCGTGGCGGCCACCTGCGCCTGCTGCGCGGTTTGCGTGGCCTGCGTGGTGGCGGCCTTCTGTTCCTGGATCATGGCCTTCAGTTCGGCCAGTTGCTGTTCCAGCTGGTTCACGCGCTGCTCGAGTTGTTGTTCGCGCGTACTGCCTTTGCTCGTGGTGGTGCTCTGCGCATGGGCTGCCAGCGGCAGGCTCAGCGCGCAGGCGATGCTTAGCGCCAGCGCGGCATGGCGGCGGGCGGTGGTGGGCAATGTCATGGCAGGCCTCCCCAGGTCGATGACCACCCGAGCATGTCCATGCTGCATTGCGGACGCCTATTCACCATTGGTCGAACCTCGACCAAAGTCGAAAGTGGGGCGAAACGTATCGATCACCGGCCAGCCGGTACACTCGGTCGTTATCGCCGACAGTGGGTTGCTGCGGCGACATTCAACGCATGAGGAGGCCGGCTGGGCCGGCCGCAGGAGCCCCACGATGACCAAGCTCTACCCCGTCAAACCCGATTTCGCTGCCAAGGCGCGCATCCGCAAGGACGATTACCAGCGGCTCTATGCCGAGTCGGTGAAGGATCCGGAGGGTTTCTGGGGCAAGGTCGGCCAGCGCCTGCAGTGGACCAAGACGCCCACCAAGATCAAGAACGTCTCGTTCGACCCCAGGGATCTGCACATCCGCTGGTACGAGGACGGCGAGCTGAACGTCTCGGCCAATTGCCTGGACCGCCACCTGGCCGAGCGCGGCGACAAGACCGCCATCATCTTCGAGGGCGACGACCCGAATGAGTCGCGCCACATTACTTACAAGGAACTGCACGCCGAGGTGTGCAAGTTCGCCAACACGCTCAAGCACCTTGGGGTGGCCAAGGGCGATCGCGTGGCCATCTATATGCCGATGATCCCCGAGGCAGCCGTGGCCATGCTGGCCTGCGCGCGCATCGGCGCGATCCATTCGGTGGTGTTTGGCGGCTTCTCGCCGGACTCGCTGGCCGGCCGCATCGCCGACTCCGCCTGCAAGGTCGTCATCACCGCCGATGAAGGCGTGCGCGGCGGCAAGAAGATTCCGCTCAAGACCAACGTGGACGCCGCGCTCGAACGCCCCGGCACCAACAGCGTGGAGACCGTGATCGTGGTGCGCCGTACCGGCAGCGCCGTGCCCATGCAGTCGCCGCGCGACCGCTACTACCACACGCTGATGGAAGGCCAGTCGGCTGATTGTCCGCCGACGCCGGTGGAAGCGGAGCACCCGCTGTTCATCCTCTACACCTCCGGCTCCACCGGCAAACCCAAGGGCGTGCTGCACACCTCGGGCGGGTACCTGGTCTATGCCGGTTACACACACGAGCTGGTGTTCGACCTGCGCGAAGACGATGTCTACTGGTGCACCGCCGACGTGGGCTGGGTCACCGGCCACAGTTACGTGGTCTACGGGCCGCTCTCCAACGGCGCCACCACGCTGATGTTCGACGGTGTGCCCAACTACCCCGACACCAGCCGCTTCTGGAACGTGGTGGACAAGCACAAGGTCACCTCGTTCTACACCGCTCCCACCGCCATCCGCGCACTGATGCGCGAAGGCGAAGGCCCGGTGAAGAAGGCTTCGCGTGCGTCGCTGCGCTTGCTGGGTTCCGTGGGCGAGCCGATCAATCCCGAAGCCTGGGAGTGGTACTACCGCGTGGTCGGCGACGAGCGCTGCCCCATCGTGGATACCTGGTGGCAGACCGAAACCGGCGGCATCCTGATCACGCCGCTGGCCGGCGCGATCGACGCCAAGCCGGGTTCGGCCACGCTACCGTTCTTCGGCATCAAGCCCGCCATCGTCGATGCCAGCGGTGCCGTGCTGGAAGGCGCGACCGAGGGCAACCTGGTGATCACCGATTCCTGGCCGGGCCAGATGCGCACGGTCTACGGCGATCACCAGCGTTTCATCGATACGTATTTCAGCGCCTATCCGGGCAACTACTTCACCGGCGACGGCGTGCGTCGCGACGAAGACGGCTACTACTGGATCACCGGTCGCGTCGACGACGTGATCAACGTGAGCGGCCATCGCATCGGCACCGCCGAAGTGGAGAGCGCGCTGGTGGCGCATCCGAAGGTGGCTGAGGCCGCCGTGGTGGGCGCGCCACACGACATCAAGGGCCAGGGCATCTACGCCTTCGTCACCCTGGTTGCCGGTGAGCAGGGCAGCGACGAGCTGCGCAAAGAACTGGTCGCCTGGGTGCGCAAGGAGATCGGGCCTATCGCCACGCCGGATTTCCTTCAGTGGGCGCCGGGACTGCCGAAGACACGCTCGGGCAAGATCATGCGCCGCATCCTGCGCAAGATCGGCGAGAACCAACCCGACCAGCTCGGCGATATCTCCACGCTGGCCGATCCCGGCGTAGTGAAAAACCTGGTGGACGAACGCCTCATCAAATAAACACGCACTTGTAGGAGCGCACTCGTGCGCGACCGCAGCGACCCGATGTTCCCCATGAATGATCGTCGCGGTCGCGTCACCCGTCTCGATGCTGTTCCGGCCTCGAGGCACTTGATCGCGCACAAGTGCGCTCCTACAAAGTGAAGCAGGGAATCCATGCCTGACGTACTGATTGCCGACGATCACCCGCTGTTTCGCGACGCCCTGCAACGCGCCGTCGTGGCGGCCGTTCCCAATGCCAACGTACACAGCGCGGACAGCGTGTACACGCTGCTTGGCCTGATCGAGCAGTATCCCGACGCCGAGTTGCTCCTGCTCGACCTGCACATGCCCGGTGCGCGCGGCTATTCCGCACTGGCGCATATACGCGGGCAAAATCCTGGCCTGCCGACCATCGTCGTGTCAGGGCATGAAGATGTGCAGGTGGCGCGACGCGCACTCGCCCATGGCGCATCGGCCTATATTCCAAAGTCGACACCGGGCGAGGACATCATCACCGCCATCCGCAAGGTGCTCGATGGCGATGTGTGGCTGCCGCACCAGCTTGTCGGCGGCGGCACGGCGCTCAAGCCTGACGAAGCCGCCGTCGCCGATCGCGTCGCCACCCTGACGCCGCAACAGTTCCGCGTGCTCACGATGATCGCCGAAGGCCTGCTCAACAAGCAGATCGCCTACGACCTCGGCGTATCCGAAGCCACAGTGAAAGCGCACATGACCGCCATCATGCGCAAACTCGGCGTCAACAACCGCACCCAGGTCGCGCTGGCTGCAAGCCATCTGGCGATCGACCAGGAAGCGATGCCGTCGTTGCCTGCGGATGAGGAAGGTTGATTGGCGGCATCGTGGTGCGAGGAAGCTGCAAACAGGCGTCCGCCGCGATTGGGCAGCCTTTGCGGCCTTCATACGTCCAACCATTGCGCCAATACCTCCCAAGACAACACCCAGCCGTAACCCATCTGTAGGAGCGCACCCTGTGCGCGACAAACCTGCACAGCGGTACATCCCAACGCCGCGGTCGCGCACAAGTGCGCTCCTACAAGGGGTTTCGCACGCWGTAGCGGYAATTCAATTCTGCGATCGCTATTTGTGGGAGCGCACCCTGTGCGCGACAAACCTACGGAGCGGTACATCCCAACGCCGCGGTCGCGCACAAGTGCGCTCCTACAAGGGGTTTCGCACGCTGTAGCGGYAATTCAATTCTGCGATCGCAATTTGTGGGAGCGCACCCTGTGCGCAACAAAACTACGGAGCGGTACACCCCAGCGTGGCTGTCGCGCACAGGGTGCGCTCCCACAGACAAGCAGCCGCAGCAGAGGAAAGGAGCGATGCCTAAGCCGATGCGCAGCGAGGCCCGGCTTTAAGTCCTCAGCGATTCGGGCGCGTTGCGCAGCGCTTGGAAGTATCCCCTGTGTACCCTCGGAGGTTGTCCCACAACAGCGCACCTCGAGCGTTCGGGCTTATCCCAACACGATGCTGCGGGCGTTTTAGGCCATTCTCTTTGGGTTACTTTTCTCTTGGGCCAGCAAGAGAAAAGTGACTCGAGCGGCGGCAGCCGTTCGAAACGCCCGCCGCGCAGGCGGCACCCTGGCCCCAAGGTGACAAGGGAACACCGAAGTTCTTGATGACCAGCCTTCGGCTGTTAAAAAGCACTCCGGCCTTCGCCGGGATGGCGATCTAAAGAGAACAACCCGCAAGACGCTGACGCACGCTCAGCTCCCGCATCAGGAACTAAGCCATCGTCTGCCTGCGCACCAACGCACTCAACAACGCCCTCAACGCCGCCGGCCTCACCGGCTTATGCAAAATCGGATACCCCAACCCCCGCGCCCGCTGCTTCAACTCACTGCTGCCATCCGCCGTAATCATCGCAATCGGCGGCAATTCACCCAGCACCGTGCGCAGTTCCTCGAGCGCCTGCAAGCCATCCATATCATCGGTGAGGTGATAGTCGGCCAGGATCAGGTCGACACCACCGCGTCGCAGTTCCTGCTCGGCCTCCGCCACGTCGATCGCTGTTCGGCAATCCACGCCCCAGCGCTGCAGCAGCGCACGCATCCCGTCGAGAATGGCAGTGTCGTTATCCAGGCATAGCACGGTGAGCGGCAACTGCTCGTTCGACATCGGATGAACATTCGTGCGGCGACGCGGTATCGCGCTTTCCGCGCGCGGCACGCGCACCGCGAAGCGACTGCCCTTGCCTTCGCGGGAAACCAGCTCGAGTTTGTGCTGCAGAATGCCGGCGATGCGCTCGCAAATGGAAAGGCCCAGGCCCAAGCCCTTCTCGCCCCAAGGCGATGGTCGATCCAGTCGCTGGAACTCGCCGAAGATCCGCGCCCGTTGCTCCGCCGCGATACCCGGCCCGGTGTCCCACACCTCGAGTCGCACTTCATCGCCCATGCGGCGCGCACCAACCAGGATGCCGCCTTCGCGCGTATAGCGCAGCGCGTTGGAGATGAAGTTCTGCAGCACGCGACGCAGCAATTGAGGATCGCTGCGCACGGCCAGCTTCGTGGGCACCACGCGCAATCGCAGTCCGCGCTGCTGCGCGATCACGGCGAACTGCGCCATCAACGATTCGAACAGATCCGACAACGCCACATTGCTGATGTCCGCGCGATAGCTTCCGGCATCCAGGCGCGAGGTATCGAGCAGTGCATCGAGCAGATCTTCAGCTGCACGGAAGGAGGCGTCGATGCGCTCGGCCAGCAAGCTGGCTTCGCCGTCGAGCCCGGGATGTTGGCGCAACGCCGCAGTGAACAAGCGCGCAGCATTCAAAGGCTGCAAGAGGTCATGACTCGCCGCTGCCAGAAAGCGCGTCTTCGACGCATTCGCCATCTCTGCTTCGCGACGCGCATGTGCGGCGGAGTTGAGCGCTTCGCTGAGCTCGGCCGTGCGCAGCTCCACGCGCTGTTCCAGATTCTCGTTGGCCTCGATCAGCGCCTGCTCGGCATGCTTGTACGCCGTGACATCGGTATAGGTGGTGACATAGCCGCCGCCGGGCAGCGCGCGTCCGCGCATTTCGATCACCGAACCATCCGGACGGATGCGCTGGAATACATGCGGCGAACCGGCGTGCATGTGGCCGAGGCGCTTGGCCACATGAGCCTCGACTTCACCCGGACCCAACTCACCGTGCTCTGCGTTCCATCGGATCAAATCGGCCACGTGCACGCCGACGTAGACCATACCGTCGGGATAGTCGAACAATTCGAGATAGCGCCGATTCCACGCGACCACGCGCATGTTCGCGTCGATCACGCTGATGCCTTGCGACACGTTTTCCAGCGTGGTGGACAACAGCTCGCGGTTGAAGCGCAGTTCCTGCGAGGCTTCGTCCATCAAGGCCATCGCTTCGGCGATATCGAGGCCTGAGCCCGACAGTGCGCCCATCAGGATGCGTCGCGCACTCGCAGCGCCCACCGCAGAGGCAAGCAAACGCTCGGTGTATTGGATCAGCGCGCGATCGGCAGCCTCGCTGGCTTGCAGCGGCTTGCCGCGGCGCTCGCCATAGTCCTCGAACGCACGCTGGCTGCTGCGCTCGCCGACGATCCGTTCGGCAATGGTGCGCAGATCCGCCACCGCGACGCGACCGCGCCAATCGCCCGCACCGCGACTATCGACAGCATAGGGGTCGATGAACATCGCAGCGTGCAGGCGCTCTTCCAGGTTGGGTCGAAAGCGCAGCGAGACGAAGATCAAGCAGGACACGTTGACCAGCAGCGACCAGAACGTGCCGTGCATCACCGGGTCCCATCCGCTCAAATGGAACAGTGCCTGCGGCTGCAGCCAGCTCAGGTGCATCGGACCCGTATCCAGCCAGTCCGCCTCCCGGTTCAAGCCTGGCAGCAGCAGGGTGTAGGCCCAGACCAGGAAGCCCGCGCCCAGCCCCACCGCCACGCCTTTTCGACTGGCACCACGCCAGTAGAGCGCGGCAACGATGCCCGGCGCGAATTGCGCGACGGCTGCAAACGCCAGCAAGCCGGTGGTGGCGAGATTGGTGGTATCGGCCACCACGCGATAATAGACATAGGCCATCGCAGCGAGCGCAATGATGGCGATGCGTCGCACCAGCAACACCAGTTGCGACAGATCCGCGCGTTGCTCGAGCTTGAGCGCATGAATGCGCAGCAGCATCGGCATGACGATGTCGTTGCTGATCATGGTGGACAACGCCACGCACGCCACGATCACCATGCCCGTCGCCGCGGAGAAGCCACCGATGAAGGCAAGCAGCGCCATGCCGCGATCGCCGTAGGCCATCGGCAGGGTGAGCACCCAGGCATCCTTGTTGCCACCCTGCAGCTGCGGCAGGTGCAGGCCCGCCGCCACGATGGGGAGCACGGCCAGGCTGACGATCACCATGTAGATGGGAAACAGCCAACGTGCGCGCGATACGTCGTGCGGGTCCTCGCATTCCACCACGCCAATCTGGAATTGCCGTGGCAGGCAGAACATCGCGCAGAACGCGAGCAGCGTCTGCGCAAGAAAGCCGGGGGAGACGCCTTCGGAGAGTTGTTGAAGCGGCAACTGCGTGGTGACCGCCAGACCCGGTCCACGCCAGAGCGCGTAGCCAGCCAACACGATGAAGGCGATGAGCTTGATCAGCGACTCGACGGCAATGGCCAGCATCATGCCGTGATGGTGTTCGGTGGCGTCGATGGTGCGCGTGCCGAACAGGATGGCAAAGGTGGCCAGCAGAATCGCGCACCAGAGCGCGCTGTCGCTGAATTGCGAGGTGCCTGCCGGCGATGGGCTGCCGAGCACCGCGTAAGACATCGCCACGGCCTTGAACTGCAGCGCCAGGTACGGCACCACGGCGATCACCGCGATCACCGCCACCAGTGCGGCCAGGCCATGCGATTTGCCGAAGCGCGCACCGATGAAATCGGCGATCGAGGTGATATTGCGCTGGCGTGCCAGCAGCACCAGGCGCCGCAACAAGCCGAAGCCGAACACGAACAACAGGATCGGACCCAGATAGATCGGCAGATAGCTCAGCCCTTCGCGGGCCGCCGTACCCACCGCGCCATAGAAGGTCCACGAGGAGCAATACACCGCCAGCGCAAGGCTGTAGACGATCGGACGAAGCCGCGGCTGGCGCGGGTAGAGCGGCCGGCGATCGCCCGCATAGGCAACCACGAACAGCAACCCGACGTACAGCAGCGAGACCAGCAGCAGCAGCCATCCGGCTATCAAGCGGTGTTCTCCGAGATGAGGGCTTCCTGCAGTGGCTGAGACCAGCGTGCCGTTCCGTGGCGACCGCCGTGCTTGTAAGTATCGCCCCTTAGCCGGCAACATGGGCAGATGATCACGACCGACGGCCAGACACCGGCCGAGCTGGCTGCGCAGCTGGGTGACGAGGATATTCACGTCTGGCGGCTCGCCTACGACCACCATCAAGGCCGCGCGCCTTTGCTGGCGATGTTGGGCGGCTATCTGGGCGTCGGCGCGGACGCTGTGGAACTGGAGATTTCCGAGCATGGGCGGCCGGAGCTGTCGGGCAGTCAGCGCGATGCGTTCTCCTTCAATTGGTCGCACAGCCACGACCAGGCACTGATCGCCATCGCGCGCGGCGTGTTGCCTGGAATCGACCTGGAGCGACTGCGGCCGCATCCCAAGGCTGTACCCATTGCGCAGCGCTATTTCAGTCCCGACGAAACGGCAGCGCTCCAGGCGCTGCCGGTCGACCAGCGCGACCGCGCCTTTCTGGAACTATGGACGGCCAAGGAAGCCGTGCTCAAGGCAGTCGGCCGCGGCCTGGCGTTCGGACTGCACCGCTTGAGCATCAGCGGCCCATCCCATCTGCCCGTGCTGCATCGACTGGATGGCTATGAGCCCCAGCAGTGGCAGCTGCATCGCCTGATTCTGGATGACGCACATGTGGGCACGCTGGCCTGGCAAGGCACACCGCGTCGGATCCGCCAGTGGACACTTGCCGGTACGGATTGATCGGCGCAATGTGTGCAACCCGCCGTTGCAACGCTCTGCCTGAGCCACTGCAAGAGCACACTGAACGGTTGCGAGGCCGGTGTGGCCCGCATAGAGGAATCGGCGCGTAGCAGCGAGTCGATCAGGATCCGGGCGCCCATCGAGTCCGCATGATCGTCGCTCACGCATACTGTTAGCGGCTTCCAGCCTCTCGACGAGTACTGTCCCACCCATGACCCTGCTCAGCGTCAACGTCAATAAGATCGCCGTACTGCGCAATTCGCGCGGCGGCAGTGAACCGGACATTCTTCGCGCGGCGCATACCTGCATCGACGCGGGTTGCGGTGGCATCACCGTGCATCCGCGACCCGACCAGCGGCACATCCGTCCTGACGACGTGCGTGCACTGGCAGCAATCACGCGCGGTCGCGTCGAGTACAACATCGAAGGCAATCCGTTCGCCGGGCCACGCGGCAGTTATCCGGGCCTGATCGAACTTGCGCGCGAAGTGCGGCCGAACCAGGTCACCCTGGTGCCGGACGGCGATGGCCAGATCACGTCCGATCACGGCTTCGACCTCACCCGGGATATCGAGACCTTGAAACCGCTGGTTGCCGCACTACGCGACATTGGCTGTCGCGTAAGCCTGTTCGTGGATTCGGGCGCGACCGGCTTCGAAGAGGCGGTAGCCATCGGCGTGCAGCGCATCGAGATTTATACCGGCCCTTATGCGCAAGCCTTCGAAGAAGGCCAGGTGCAGCAGGAGCTCGAGCGCTGCGCGGACACGGCTCGACGTGCCCAGCATGCGGGCTTGGCAGTGAATGCGGGACATGATTTGAGTCAGGCCAACCTGGGCACGTTCAAGGCTGCCATTCCGGGATTGGCGGAAGTATCCATCGGCCACGCGCTGATTGGCGAAGCGCTGTACGAAGGCATGGCGACTACGGTTCGCAGATACCTGCAGATCCTGCGCTGAGCTCGTGGCCGCACTGCGGCCATCGTGCCGGAACCGACCGGAATCGATTGCGTGGTTTCGCCACTTCTGCGTGCGCGCCACCGTGCATCGTCGTGCGCAGCCTCGCGGACATTTGGCCATCCATACGTCCGAACGTTGACGCAGCAAAAGGCCCGAACGCAGTCGCCTGGGTTTTCTACAGCCGAAAAAAACCCCCGCACTGGGCGGGGGTCCAAAGGGTAGTCTTGCGGTAATGCCTTACGGTATTACTGAATTACTGACCTTCAGTGAAGCCGATCTTGGTGAGGCCGTAGCTCTTCGCATCAGCCAGCACACGAGCAACGTGCTCGTACGCCACACCATCGTCCGCGTTGATCTGCACTTCCGGCTGCTTGGCCGGATCGCCCAGACCACCGATCACCGCGAGCTGCGCCTTGAGGCCCAGCTCATCCACCGGCGTATCGTTCCAGTACAGCGCACCGGACTGGTCGATCTTGAGGCGAACTGGCTCCGGCGGATTCTCCGGTTGCACGATGTTCGGATTCGGCTGCGGCAGGTCGATCTTCACTTTATGGGTAAGCATCGGCGCCGTGATCATGAAGATGATCAGCAGCACCAGCATCACGTCGACCAGCGGCGTGACGTTGATGTCAGCCATTGGCCCCTTACCACTTCCAGAACTGAATGCCATGACCCTTACTCCTTGCCGGTCGTCATGAAGCCGACGTGCACCATGCCGGATTCCTTGGCGTCAGCGAGGACCTTCTTGACGATCTTGTATTGCGTGGTCTTGTCCGCTCGGATCTGAAGCTCAGGCTGCGGCGTCAGCGTCGCCTTCACCGCAAACTGTGCTTTCAGTTCCGCCTCGGTGACTTCGACGTCATCGAGGTACAGCGTGCCATCAGGCTTCACGGCCAAGTCCATCGGCGTCACCTGCTCAGTATCCGGAACCTTCGGATTGGCAGTCGGCAGCTCGACGGTGATTCGATGGGACATCAGCGGCGCGGTGATCATGAAGATGATCAGCAGCACCAGCATTACGTCGACGAGCGGCGTAACGTTGATCTCCGACATCGGGCCGCCGGAATCGCCTCCGGTACTCATTGCCATGGGTCAGATCCTCACTTGCCTTCGACGCGAGCGCCGGTGGCGAAGAAGTCGTGCAGGTCATGCGCAAACTCGTCGAACTGAGCGTACGTCAGACGGTTGGAGCGGTTGAAGAAGTTGTAGGCGAGCACGGCCGGGATAGCGGTGAACAGACCGAAGGCGGTCATGATCAGAGCTTCACCCACCGGACCGGCCACGGCTTCCATCGAAGCGTTGCCCGACGCGGAGATCTTGATCAGCGCGTGGTAGATGCCCCACACGGTACCAAGCAGACCGATGAACGGTGCCGACGAACCGACCGTGGCGAGCAGGGTCAGGCCGCCTTCCAGGCGCAGGCTCTCGCGAGCAACAGCCTGACGCAGGGCGCGATCGATGAACTCGGAGCGGCTCAGCGACTCGGCGAGGCGACCACCGCCGGCCGAAGCCTGCTGATGGTGAGCGACGGCCGAAGCTGCGTCGAGAGCGATCTTCGAGAACGGTTCGCCCTTGGGCTGGGCTTCGAGTTCGCGAATGGCGTCCTGGGTGGAGCCATTGGCCCAGAAGCCGTTGATGACTTTGTCAGCGCGGCCGCGAACCATGGAGTTGCGGATGGCGTTGGCGACAATGAAGTACCAGGAAGAGAAGGACATCACCACCAGCACCACGAACACGATCCAGCCAAGCGGATCAAAGTTGTGGATAAGGTGATCGAAGCCCATCGACTTCATGGCTTCGGCGTTGGTGGTACCGCCCGCGGGGGCCGGAGAAGTTTGCAGGAACATAACGCTACCCTTGGAAAGTCAAGCGTGAACTGATTGACCGTAACCGAAGTTACAGCTGATTGAGATTGAAATTGACCGGGACGCGGACATAACCTTCCGTCTTTTGCCCGTTCCTTATGTTCGGATTGAAGCGCCACTTGCGTGCCGTTTCAATCGCGGCCTGATCCAGCTCGCGATACCCGCTGGACGCTTCCACCTTGATGTCCTTAGGTGTGCCGTCCACGTCCACCAAGATCATCAGCGTGACCGTGCCCTCGTGACGCTGGCGAATTGCCTGCGGCGGATACTTGGGCTGAATACGGCTGTTATAGCTGATGTCCTGACTGGCTGTGATATCTGCAGGCGGTGCCGGAGGAGCAGGCGGTGCCGGCGGAGCCGCAGCAACAGCATTATTGGACCTTTCTTCCACAGCCGGCGGCGGAGCCGGCGGCGGCGGTGTCGGCGGCGGCTTGACCTGCTGAATAATCTTCGGCGGCGGCTGCTTCGGCGGCTCCGGCGGCGGCGGCGGCGGTGGCGGTGGCGGCGGAGGAGGCTCGATAAAGTTAACCTGGACCGTGCGTTCTTTTTCTTTCTGTACCTGCTTCGGCGGTGCCATGGGCGCCACCAGCAACAGGAACGCGAACGCATGCAGCGCAATGGCTACGGCCAGCGCCCAGGTACGCCTCCAATTGAACGGCCCTTGGCCGGTTGCTTCGTTACTTGAGGCCATCTGTCACTATCTGGAGCTAATCAATCGGTAAGACGTGGTCACGGTTTCCTGCGGCAAATCGATCCAAACGGATGACGTTTGCCACTGGACGGGAACACGGAAGGGTTTCAACGGTACAACAGCACATGGCAAATGTATAGCACTTGTGAGGCAGACAAATGGACGTCCATCTGCCTCGCACTTGTTACACGTTCTGCCTTACTTACTCGCGCCCTGTGCCTTCAGCCAAGCCTTTGCTTTGGCGGAGGTTTCGGGATCCTGTGCGGCCTTCTCCATGGCTGCGATCGTGCCCGGCTTGTCCTTCAGACCACGACACGCTTCGGCCAGCAACATATACGCCGTGCCCTTGTGCTGCACGCCCTTGTCGATGCCCTGTTGGATGAGGCTCTTCGCCTCGCTGAACTTGCTCTCCTGAATAAGCAGCTGGCCAGCGCGGATGTTCGCCTCGCCGTCCTTCGCCATCGGGATCGCCTTCTGGTATGCCGCCAACGCGCCCGACGTGTTGTCGGCCATGTAAGACGCCGTACCAAGCAGCGTGTAGTTCTCTGCAGTGGAAGTGACCACGCCCTTGCTCAGGCCTTCCTGAAGGACGGCAACCGCCTTGGTGGCCGGTTCCTTCTGGTCGCCGCTCTGCTGGCCCGAAACCAGGTAGAGCTTGGCAAGATTGATGTAGTCCTTCTCGGTCTTGAGCTGACCGCTGGCGCGCGCTTTCTCCATCAGCGAAATCGCTTCCGGATACTTCTGCGCCTGCATCAGCACGGCCACAGCGTTGTTCAATGCATTCGGATCATTCGGGTTGGCTGACAGCTGCTGCTGCGCCACCTGAGCGGCCTGGTCGCCCTGGCCGGATTCCGAGTAGCTGGCCATCAGGATCTGGTTCCAGCTGTCGTTCGGCTTGTCCGTCATCGACTGCGCCTTCTTGATGGCGGCAATCGCTTCCGGGAACTTCTCGAGACGGTAGTAGGCGTTGCCCTGGAGTGCGTACGACTCGGCGGTTTCCTTCTTGCCTTCGGCACGCCACTTGTCGACCGTGTCGATGCTCAGCTGGTACTGCTCGCTGGCCAGGTAGAACTGGGCAAGCATGTACTCGAGCTGGAAGTAGGTGTCGTTCGGCATGGTGCCGTTGTCGAGTGCGCGCTTGAGCAGATCGATCGCGCCCTTCACGTCGCCGTCGTTGTAGTGCACGTTCGCCAGACCCTGCAGGGCCAGCGCTTGCGCATACTTGCTCTTGCTGCCGTCGGCGATCGGCTGAAGGATCTGGATCGCCTTGTCCTTGTCCTGGTTGTTGACCGCGTCGAGACCTTCGTTGATCGCCTTCTGGTCTTTCTCGCTGGTCAGGTCCAGCTTCGGTTCCTTGCGCGTGGCGTTGGGGTACAGCGCTTCCTTCTTGTCCTTGGAAGAGCTGTCGCTCGCGATGACCGGGGTGCTCACCACGGCCAGGGCCAGCGCCGAACCAGCGAGCATCTTGATCAGGGGAACACGCTTCATGGCAGTCCTCAATGTAGGTTTCACGCGCCTAGGACGCGGGGGATCGCTGAGCGTAACCTGACTCGGCGGCAGATAACAAGTCGCACCGCGGCAACAAAGAATGTTAAAAATCAATAAGTTGGGCCATACGCCAGCGACGGGACCTGATTTTCATGCCCCAGCACCATGCCATCCGTGACTTTTCGGCCTGGAAACACGCTATCGGCAGCCCTTTTCCGGACTTTAGTTAACGTGCTAATGCGTTAATACACGCAGGCAAAAAGAAGGCCGCGCGGAAGCGAGTGGTGCTCGCATCCGCGCGGCCCGGTCGTCACACGTCGAGGTTGGCGACCTTCAGTGCATTGGCTTCGATGAAGTCGCGACGCGGTTCCACCGCCTCGCCCATCAGCATGGAGAACATCTGGTCGGCCGCAAACGCGTCCTCGATGCCCACCTGCAGCATGCGGCGGGTTTCCGGGTTCACCGTGGTTTCCCACAGCTGCTCCGGATTCATTTCACCCAGGCCCTTGAAGCGCTGGATCATGCGGCCCTTCTTGCCCTCTTCCAGCAGCCAGTGGCGCGCGTCGGCAAAGCTCAGCACGCCGCGCGAACCATTGCCCCGGCGCACCACCGCGTCCGCCTGCACCAGGCCGGCGAGTTGCTGGCTGGCCTGCAGGATCGGGCGGAATTCCGCGCCACTGAAGAACGGCTGCTGCAGCAACCAGGTATGCGAGAGGCCGTGCTGGTCGCGCACTACTTCGATCGCCGCGGGCTGCTCGTCGACGGCCGGACGCAACGCCAGGCGGTAACGCGGCTTGCCCAGCCCGCTCGCGGCCAGGCGCAATTGCACGCCGGCCAGCCAGCCCTGCATCGCCGCCGCGTCGCTCCACAGGGCCGCTTCGATCGGCGTGTGCTCGAGCATCGCGGTAAGCACCGTGGCGTCGAAGCGGTGGCCCAGTCGTTGAATCTGGTCGAGTGCGGCCTGGTAGTCGCGCAGCAACTTCTCGAGCGCTTCGCCGGAGATCGCCGGCGCGACGCCCGAGTACTGGAATTCGGCGCCGTCGAGAGCGCTGGAAACCAGGTAAGCGTTGAGCGCGGCATCGTCCTTGAGGTAGAGCTCCTGCTTGCCCTGCTTGATCTTGTAGAGCGGCGGCAGGCCGATGTAGATGTGGCCGCGCTCGATCAGCTCGGGCATCTGACGGTAGAAGAACGTAAGCAACAGAGTACGGATGTGCGAGCCGTCCACGTCCGCGTCGGTCATGATGACGATGCGGTGGTAGCGCAGCTTGTCCGGGTTGTACTCCTCCTTGCCGATGCCCGTGCCCAGCGCGGTGATCAGCGTGCCGACTTCGGCGGAGGCCAGCATCTTGTCGAAGCGGGCCTTTTCCACGTTGAGGATCTTGCCCTTCAACGGCAGCACGGCCTGGGTCTTGCGATTGCGGCCCTGCTTGGCCGAACCGCCTGCGGAATCACCCTCGACCAGGAACAGTTCGCACAGCGCCGGATCCTTTTCCTGACAGTCCGCCAGCTTGCCCGGCAGGCCGGCGATATCCAGCGCGCCCTTGCGGCGGGTCATCTCGCGCGCCTTGCGGGCTGCCTCGCGAGCGCGGGCGGCGTCGACCACCTTGGAGGCAATGGCTTTGGCTTCGCTCGGGTGCTCCAGCAGGAATTCGCCCAGCTTTTCGTTGACGGCCTGCTCCACCGCGGTCTTCACCTCGGAGGAAACCAGCTTGTCCTTGGTCTGCGAGGAGAACTTCGGATCGGGCACCTTCACCGAAAGCACGGCGATCATGCCTTCGCGCATGTCATCGCCTGAGAGCGTGACCTTGGCGTTCTTGGCCAGACCTTCCTTTTCGATGTAGCTCTGCAACGAACGCGTCAGTGCCGCACGGAAGCCCGTGAGGTGGGTGCCGCCGTCGCGCTGCGGGATGTTGTTGGTGAAGCAATACATCGTTTCCTGGTACGCATCGGTCCACTGCATCGCCAGCTCGACCGAGATGCCGTCCTGCTGCGCGCTCAGGCTGATCACGTTGGGATGCAATGCAGTCTTGAGCTGGGCCAGGTGCTGCACGAAGGAGCGGATGCCGCCTTCGTAGGCAAAGCGGTCGCTACGCCCCTCCCCGCGCTCATCCTTCAGGTCGATGGTGACGCCTGAATTGAGGAAGGCCAGCTCGCGCAGGCGTTTGGCCAGGATGTCGTAGTGGAACTCGACGTTGGTAAACGTGCCGGTGCTGGGCAGGAAGCGCACGGTGGTGCCGCGCTTGGTGGATTCGCCGACCGGCTTGATCGGGTACAGCGGCTCGCCGTGGGCGTATTCCTGCTGATATTCCTTGCCTTCGCGGTAGATGGTCAGCCACAGGTGCGAGCTGAGCGCGTTCACCACGGACACGCCCACACCGTGCAGGCCGCCGGAAACCTTGTAGGAATTGGCGTCGAACTTGCCGCCCGCGTGAAGCACGGTCATCACCACTTCCGCGGTGGACCGGCCCTCTTCCGGATGGGTATCGACCGGAATGCCGCGGCCGTTGTCGGTAACGCTGACCGAGCCATCATCGAGGATCGTGACGGTCACATGGTCGCAGTAGCCAGCAAGGGCTTCGTCGATCGAGTTGTCGACGACTTCGAACACCATGTGGTGCAGGCCGGTGCCGTCATCGGTATCGCCGATGTACATACCGGGGCGCTTGCGCACCGCTTCCAGACCTTTCAAAACTTTGATGTTGCTCGAATCGTAGGATGCGTTCATTCGTCGACCGTTTCCTGGGCGCCTTCTCCCGCCCGGACGGCGCCTAGAGGCCGGGCTGGGACACAATCGGTGATTATAGCAGGGGGCCGAGACGACCCTGTTCCACGTGGAACACTTGCGTGGGACCTTGCTGGAGGGCTTCAGGAACCTCCGTTCCCGTGACCAGTACCTGGGTGCCTACCGACCGCAGTTGGTCCACCACGGCCGCCTGATGGGCTCTATCGAGTTCCGAGGCCAAATCATCCAGACAGACAACCGGCCACTCGCCCCGACGCTCCGCATAGAGGGCGGCCTGGGCGAGAGAGCAACCCAGTGCCGTCAGCTTCTCTTGCCCTCGAGACAGATGCTCCCGCTGGGGGGCGTGCTCAAAGACGATCGACCAGTCCGCGCGATGTGAACCCATGGTCGTGTGGCCCCGAGCCAGGTCCCTGCCGCGCTGGCTGGCGAGCAACTCGCCCAACGAGGCTTCTTCGGACCAGCCCCGCCGATATTTCATCTCCACCCGGCCCAACTCGGGCAGCAAGCCAGCCATCGCCCCTTCGATATGGGGGCGCAGTGCCGCCAAATACAGTTCTCTAAGGCGATCGATAACGGCCGCTGTGGCGTCCAATTCAGCCTCCCATGGCAAAAACAGTGTCTCGGGCGCAGGGCTGGAAGCCCTCAACAGTGCATTGCGCTGCTTGAGAGCGCGTTGGTAACGTCGCCAGGCCAACATGAACTCGTGTTCCACGTGGAACACACCCCAATCGAGATAGCGGCGGCGTTCTTCGGCCCCGCCAGCGATCAAGGCATGCGAGCCCGGTTCGAAACAAACTACGGCGCACTCCCCTACCAACTCGCTGAGGCTGACCACCTCACCGTCCATCCGCGCTTCCCAGCGAACGCCTTGTCGGCCCAAACCCAGGCGACGCCCTCGACCATCGGCGTGCCGAAGCTCGGTGAACACGGACAAGGACTCTGCACCGCGTTGGAGCAAGGCGTCTTTTGCGCCGGATCGGAACGACCGGGCGTGCGACAGCAGGAACGCTGCCTCCAAAATGCTCGTCTTGCCGGCGCCATTGGCCCCAGCAAAGACGGTCACACCGGGTTCCAGGGGGATGACGACGTCCGCGAGGCAACGCAAACCGCGAATGCGCAGGCTCTCCAGCCACATATCAGCAAACTTCCCAAGCAAGAACGCCGGAGCGTCTTTCGACGGCCCCGGCGTTCGTGACTAGCTTGCCGTGATCAGGCAAACGGTAAATCGACATCAGAGTCGCAGCGGCATGATCACGTGGCGAGCCTGGTCGCTATCGTCTTCCTGCACCAGGCAGCTCGACTGCGCGTCACGCAGGCTCAGGCGAGCACGCTCACCGCGCAAGGCAGCCAAGGCATCGAGCAAATAGCCCACGTTGAAGCCCACGGCCAGATCGGAGACTGGCGTATCGGCTTCCAGCTCTTCCACGGCCTCTTCCTGCTCCGGGTTGTGAGCCACGATGCGCAGCTTGCCCGGCGACAGTTCCAGCTTCACGCCGCGGTACTTCTCGTTGGAAAGAATCGCCGCACGCTGGAGCGCCCCGCGCAGCACTTCGCGATCGAGCGTCGCGTGCTTGTCGGCACCGAGCGGAATGACTGCCTCGTAGTCCGGAAAACGACCGTCGATGAGCTTGGAGGTGAACACCACATCGCCACGACGAACGCGCAGGTGGTTGCGGCCGAATTCCAGCTCAACCTGGCCGTCGCCGGTTTCGAACAAACCGACCAACTCGTTCACGCCCTTGCGGGGAATGATGATCTGGCGACGCGTGGAAACCTTGCTTTCCAGCTTGGTTTCCTTGAGCGCGAGGCGATGGCCGTCGGTGGCTACGCAGCGCAGCGTGTGCTCCTGCAGATCCAGCAGCATGCCGTTCAAGTAGTAGCGCACGTCCTGGTTGGCCATGGCGAACGCGGTGCGTTCCATGAGATCGCGCAGCACTTCTTCCGGCAGCGCTACTCGCTCAACCAGCTCTATTTCATCGATGGTCGGGAATTCGGTGGCTGGCAGCGTGGCGAGCGTGAAACGGCTGCGTCCAGCATTCATGGCGACGCGATCGCCATTGAGCTTCAGCTCGATCTGCGCGCCATCAGGCAATGCACGCACGATGTCGAACAGCTTGCGCGCTGGAATGGTGATCTCACCGTCGACCAGCTTGTCAGCGGTCGTAGTGGCGATCATCTCCACTTCCAGATCCGTACCCGTCAGCGACACTTTACCGTCGGCGACTTTCACCAGCAGGTTGGCTAGAACCGGCAGCGTTTGGCGGCGTTCGACCACGCCGACGACCTGCTGCAACGGCTTGAGCAGAGCTTCTCGTTGAATGCTGAATTGCATGTATGCGCTTCCCCAATCCTGCTTTTCTGTTTTTAAAAGAAGTTCTGTAGTGGTAGTAGGGGCCGTGGATAACTCAAAATTGAGAAATTATCCTTAACAATCAATACTTTGCCGAACTTTGACACTGTGTTCCCAGAGGCCTGATGATTGTGGGCCAAATGTGGATAACTTTTCGGTCCAATCCATCCACCTATTATCCACAGCTTGCCACAGTACTTTTCAAGCGTTCAGTGCACAGCCGCCCTGCTCGCTCAGCCGGTGAGGATACGGATCAGCTGTTCCCAATCCTGCCGCATGCGTGTGTCGGTCTCGCAATGCTTCTTGATCGTGCGGCAGGCATGCAGCACCGTCGTATGGTCGCGGCCACCGAACGCCTCGCCGATCTCCGGCAGGCTGTGCTCGGTGAGCTCCTTGGACAAGGCCATGGCGATCTGGCGCGGACGAGCCAGCGAACGCACGCGTCGCTTGGACAACAGATCCTGCAAGCGCACCTGGTAGTAGTCGGCCACGATCTTCTGGATGTTCGGCACCGTCACCGCTTGCGCGTGGGTGGCGAGCAGGTCGCGCAGGGTTTCTTCCGCAAAATCGATGGTGATCGGCTTGCCGTAGAAGTTGGCGCGCGCTGCCAGCGTGTTGAGCGCACCTTCCAGGTCGCGCACATTGGAGCGGATGCGCTTGGCCAGCAGCATCGCGACGTTCTCGCTCACCGCCACGCCCTTGTCCTGCGCCTTGGACAGCAGGATCGCCGCGCGCGTCTCGAAGTCCGGCGGCTCGATCGCCACCGACAGGCCCCAGCCCAGGCGCGACTTCAGCCGCGGCTCGAGCTTGTCCACCTCTTTCGGATAGCGGTCGCAGGTCAGGATGATCTGCTGCTTGGATTCGAACAACGCGTTGAAGGTGTGGAAAAACTCTTCCTGCGTGGTGTCCTTGCCGGCGAAGAACTGGATATCGTCGATCAGCAGCGCGTCGACCGAACGGAAGCGACGCTTGAACTCGTCCATGCTCTTGGTGCGCAGCGCTTCGATCATCGAACCGACAAACTGCTCCGAGCGCAGGTACAGCACCTTGAAATCAGGGTTGCGTTCGCGCATCAGGTTGCCAGAGGCGTGCATCAAGTGCGTTTTACCTAGGCCGGTGCCGCCGTACAGCAGCAACGGGTTGTAGGCGCGGCCCGGGTTCATGGCCACCTGCATGGCGGCGGCCTTGCCCAGCTGGTTCGACTTGCCTTCGACGAAGGTTTCGAAGGTGTAGTGCGGATCCAGGTTGTGGTTGAAGGTTGGCGCCGGTGCTTCGATCACCGTGGGGGCGACCTTGGCCGGCGCGGGAGCGGCCACCTTGCCGCTCGCCGTAGCGCGCGGGGAGTTGGAGCCCACTTCCAGGCGTACCGTGAGATCGTGCCCGGTCAGCTGGCTGATCACCGTTTCAATGCGCGCCAGATAGCGCTCGCGCACCGTATCGAGCGTGTAGGGGTTCGGCGCAAACAGCTGCAAGCCATGGGTGTCGTCGCGCGCCTGCAATGGCATCAGCCAGGTGTGCAGGTCTTCGGCGTTCAATTCGCCCTCGAGGCGCTCGAGACAGCGCCGCCACAGGTCACTCATGGGAAGTATTCAACCACTGGAAGGAGCGCTTTCGCGCGGGGTGGACCGGCGATTCTAGCAGCACGAGAGCTCCTTCATGGCGGGATATCCACATGGATATCCACAGGAAGTAAACAGCCTTTTGTCAACCCCGAACATACCCCTATTTGACAAGCGCCCAACTTCCTCTTCATAATTTCCAACCTTTTTACCAACTTAACCGGAGGAAGCCATGTCCAAGCGGACCTTCCAGCCCAGCAAGCTCAAGCGTGCCCGCACCCACGGCTTCCGTGCTCGTATGGCAACGGCCGATGGCCGCAAGATCCTGAACGCACGTCGCGCGAAGGGTCGCAAGCGCCTGATCCCGTAAGCGGCTCGCCAGCATGCGTGCCGCCGGCCTGCCGCGTGAAGCGCGGTTACGTAGCGCCGGTGATTTTGCAGCTTTGCGACATACCAGCGGCCGCTTCGGCGGCCGCTGTTTTTCTGTGCGCTATCGGGTCAATGACCTCGGCCACCCGCGGCTGGGCCTGGCCATATCCAAACGCGTGTCCAAGCGTGCGGTCGATCGCAACCGCATCAAGCGCCTGATACGCGAATCTTTCCGGCGCGCCCGTCTTGAGCTTCCCTCCGTCGACCTCATGGTGATGGCACGCGAGCAGGCGTGTGGCCTGCCCGGTCCGGAGCTGCTCGCCGAATTGCAGCAGCTGTGGAAGAAACTGCGTTCCGCCAAGGTCGAGGCCACATTGAAGCCGGACGGCCCGACCGGCACAATCGTGCGTTGACCTTCTCCATTCCTTTCCGCGACACGCGTGTCGCGGATGCACCGGATCTGCTCCGCGATGAATCAAACGCGTACGTTCCTCATCTTTGCCCTGCTGGCTGTCGCCTATCTCTTGTTCCAGGCCTGGGAGAAGGATTACGGCCCGCAACCGCCCGCTGCCGCCGCTGCCACCAGCAGCACCGACAGCAGCGTGCCGGGCGCCAGTGCATCCACGGCTCCGGCTGCTGCGGTACCCGGCACGGTCAGCGAGGCGTCCGCCCAGCTGATCACGGTGAGCACCGACGTGCTGCGCCTGACCATCGATACCCGTGGCGGCAGCGTGGTCCGTTCGGAGCTGCTGACCTACCCGTCGGTGCCGCGTACCCGCAAGGATCCCGATCCGGCGCCGGCGCGCCTGCTCGATGACGACCGCTCGCAGTACTTTGTCGCGCAGAGCGGCATCGTCAGCAACCAGGGCGACGCGCCCGATCATCGCGCCGTGTTCTCGGCCGCGCAGACCAGCTACACCCTCACCCAGGGTCAGGACGATCTCAAAGTCGACCTGACCTGGCAGAACGCCGCCGGCCTCAAGGTCACCAAGACCTTCGCGCTCAAGCGCGGCAGCTATGTCGTCACCGTCGACCAGAAGATCGAGAACGGCGGCAGCGCGGCATGGGCCGGCAATACCTATGAGCAGCTGCAGCGCGTGGCGCCGACGCAGCAGAAGAGCTGGCTGCAGAACTTCACCGATCCTTCGTCGCACAGCTTCTATGGCGCCGCCTGGTATAGCCCCGACGACAAGATGACCACGCTGTCGTTCGCGGACTTCGCCAAGAAGCCGTTGAACCACGCCATCACCGGCGGCTGGGCATCGATGCTGCAGCATTACTTCTTCGTGGCCTGGATTCCGCAGGCGCAGGACGCCAGCACGTACAGCACCAGCGTGATCAATGGCGATACGGCGCAGCCGGTCTATCTGATCCGCGCGGTGGGTCCGTCCATCAGCGTGGCGCCGGGCCAGAGCGCCACCAGTGCATCGCGCCTGTATATCGGTCCGAAGCTGCAGGGCACGCTTGACCAGGTCGCTCCGGGTCTGGATCTCACCACCAACTACGGTTGGCTGACCGTGGTCGCGCAGCCGCTGCACTGGCTCCTGTCGCAGCTGCACACCATCGCCGGCAACTGGGGCGTGGCGATCATCCTGCTGGTGCTGCTGCTGAAGGGTGCGCTGTGGAAGCTCACGGCCGCGCAGTTCCGCTCCGGCGCCCGCATGCGCAAGCTGCAGCCGCGCGTCAACGCTCTGAAGGAGCGTTACGGCGACGACAAGATGAAGATGCAGCAGGCCATGATGGAGCTGTACAAGAAGGAGAAGGTCAACCCGATGTCGGGCTGCCTGCCGATCCTGATCACCATGCCGGTGTTCTTCGGTCTGTATCGCGTGCTGATGGAAAGCGTGGAGCTGCGCCATGCGCCGTTCTTCGGCTGGGTGCACGACCTTTCCGCGCCCGATCCGTTCTTCGTGCTGCCGGTGATCTACATCCTGGTGATGCTGGCCACGCAGTGGCTCACCCCAGCGGCGGCGGGCATGGACCCGGCGCAGCAGAAGATGATGAAGGTGATGCCGGTGGTGTTCGGCTTCATGTTCCTGTTCTTCCCGGCCGGCCTGGTGCTGTACTGGGTGGTCAACGGTCTGACCAGCCTGACCCAGCAGTGGCTGATCACGCGCAGCGTCGATCGCGCGGACGAGAAGGCCAAGGCGACGGCCTGATCACACTCATAGGTTTGGAGAAAAGGGCCGCGTCAGCGGCCCTTTTTTGCGCAGCAAACCTATGGCTCGTCATCCCGGCGCAGGCCGGGATCCAGTGGCGGCGATGCGCGGTCTTCGCGACAGTGATGCTGCTTTATGCGCTGTCGCGAAGACCCATTGCTCTCGCCACTGGATCCCGGCCTGCGCCGGGATGACGATGAGGGGCGGCCATATCGTTATCGCATTGCTCCTCGCAAACCGCATAATTCCCGCCATGAATCACACCGACACTATTGCCGCCATTGCCAGCGCACCCGGCGCCGCCGGTGTCGGTGTGTTGCGTGTGTCGGGACCGGCGGTGCCCGGCATCGCCGCGGAATTGTTCGGACGCGACCCCGATCCCCGCCGCGCGCACTTCACAGCTTTCCGCGAACGCGACGGCGAATTGATCGATCGCGGCCTGCTGCTCTACTTTCCCGCGCCGGCTTCCTACACCGGCGAACACGTGCTGGAACTGCAAGGCCATGGCAGTCCCGTGCTGCTCGACGCACTGCTACGTCGCGTCTGCAGCATCGGCGCGCGTTTGGCGCGTCCGGGCGAATTCACCGAACGCGCGTTTCTCAACGGCAAGCTCGATCTGGCGCAGGCGGAAGCGGTGGCCGATTTGATCGCGGCGCGTTCGCAGGCTGGTGCGCGCGCGGCGCTGCGCTCGATGGAGGGTGTGTTCTCGCGCAAAGTGCACGACTTGCTGCAGTCGCTGATCGCACTGCGTGTGCATATCGAAGCGGCGATTGATTTTCCCGAAGAGGAAATTGATTTTCTCGCTGACCCCAGCATCATGGGTCAGCTGCAGGCGCTGCGCGCGGAACTCGATGCCCTGTTGCGTGAAGCGCAGCGCGGCGTGCGGCTCAATGACGGCTTGCGCGTCGCCATCATCGGACGTCCCAACGCCGGCAAATCCAGCCTGCTCAATGCGCTGGCCGGCAGCGACCGCGCCATCGTTACCGATATCGCCGGCACCACCCGCGATGTATTGCGCGAGCAACTCAACCTCGACGGCGTCGCGCTCGAATTGGCCGACACGGCGGGTCTGCGCGACACCGACGATCCGGTGGAACGCGAAGGCGTACGCCGTGCCCATGGCGAGCTCGCTCGCGCCGACGTCGCCCTGCTCGTCACCGACATCGCGCACGCCGAACACGACCTTGCCCTGCTCGCCGATCTGCCGGCGAGCGTCGAACGCATCGTGTTCATCAACAAGATCGACCTCGCCAGCGGCACGCCGCGTTACGACGTGCGGCCAGAAGCCATCTGGGTGTGGGCCTCCGCGAAAACCGGTGCCGGCCTCGATGCCTTGCGCGACCATTTGAAGCAACTTGCCGGCTCGGGCAGTGGCGAAGGCGCGTTTAGTGCGCGCCGTCGCCATGTGTTGGCGCTTGAGGAAATCGCCCTGCACCTGGATCAGGCCGAGCAGGTGCTGCGGGTTACTCGCGCGGGCGAACTGGCGGCCGAGGAACTGCGCCAAGCGCAGCAGGCACTGGGAGAAATCACCGGCAGCTACACCAGCGACGACCTGCTCGGCGCCATCTTCAGCTCGTTCTGCATCGGCAAATAGCACGCCGGTCTGAGTCCAAGTTCCAAACAACGACAAGACGTTAGCGAACTCTCTGCTGACGTGCCTTAGGCAATGGCGCTAACATGCTGAGTTTGCACGCGGTCGATTCGAATCCAGGCATGCTCTCATTCTTTTTCGGCGCCTTCGGGCTGTCCACACTCTGGCTTGTCCCCCTGCTCTGGCGCGCCGGCAGGACTCTGCTGAAACGGCGCAACAGGTCGGGTGGCGGCGAAGGTTCGATTCGCTACGGGTTGGGCGCGCTGCTGGTGCTGCTGGCCAGTGCCACGCTCGAAGGTCTGGTGATCGATCAGTACACCGATGATGCCAACGCCGGCGGCATGGTGTGTCGCGCGCTGTCGCATGGCATCGGCGGCTTGCTCGGTGGATGGCTCACGACGCTGGCCATGCTGGCGGTGCTTGCTGCTGCGTTGCCGTGGTATCTGGGCATGGGCTGGCCGGCGATGTTCAAGCGTTTGTCGGCGGCTGTCGACGTGATCGCCAGGTTGCTGCAGCGTGCACTGGATGCGATCGCGGCGCGGCGTGGCAAGCCGATCACCCGACGTCGAGCGACCGGCGCGGTGCGTCGCGTGGAGCGTGCATCCGCGAAGCATCGCCGACCGACGCCAGCAGCAGAGCGAGTTGCTCAAGCGGCCGTCGATCCCGTCGTCGCTGCAAAGAGCACGCCTTCATCGGCATCAGCAATGCTACCTGCTGCGTCATCGTCGCGCGTCCCGCCTGTCCGCTACGCGGCACAGCAAGAGCAAGTGATACGCGAGCCCTGGCTTACGCCCAAGCACGGTCGCGTGGCAGCAGCGTCGCCAGGTCCAACGTTTGGTCGTGCCTCGCCATCCATCGCGACCAGCCCGAGCCTGGCGAAGACCTCCGCGTCACCGATCGCCGCCGGCGCCGCGGCGGCACAGGCCCCGCGGCCGATGGAGCCGGTCGTGCCGGCACCGTTGCCGACGCAAGCAGAACCGGTCGTCGACGAGGTGCCATTGGCTGCGGCGGTCGATCTGGATCCAGCACCGCTGCCCGTTGCCGCAACCTTGGCTGCACCGGAGGACACCTCGTCCGATCTCGATCTCGCAGCTGTCGCCCTGCCGTTGCAGGCTGTACCGATCGCACCGGGCCGACGTGTAGCCGCCAATGACGATGAACCCGTCATCACGGCTGCGGACATCACGCCGCTGCCTTCCTCTGCAACAGCGCGAACCCGTTCGACGGCCATGTTGCCGCCGCTCTCCCTGCTCGCGGCGCCACGCCAGGAGCTGACCTCCATCGACGAAGCGCAGCTCGCAGAAACCGGCGAGCTGATCGAACAACGCCTGCGCGAATTCAAAGTGCCGGTGACCGTCGTCGGCGCATCGGCCGGTCCTGTCATCACGCGCTTCGAAGTGGAGCCGGCCGTGGGCGTGCGCGGCAATCAGATCGTCGCGTTGATGAAGGATCTCGCGCGCGGTCTCGGACGGACGTCCATCCGCGTGGTGGAAACCATTCCGGGCAAGACCTGCATGGGCCTGGAGTTGCCGAACGAGCAGCGCCAGATGATCGCCTTGTCCGAGATCCTCGACTCACCGGTCTATCGCGATGCCGATTCGCTGCTGACACTGGCGATGGGAAAGGACATTACCGGTGAACCGGTGGTCGCCGACCTGGCCAAGGCGCCGCACATGCTGGTGGCCGGCACCACCGGCTCGGGCAAGTCCGTCGCGGTGAACGCGATGATCCTGTCGATGCTGTACAAGGCCACGCCTGACGACGTGCGCATGATCATGATCGACCCGAAGATGTTGGAACTCTCAGTCTATGAGGGTATCCCGCATCTGCTCGCGCCGGTCGTCACCGACATGAAGCTCGCCGCCAATGCATTGGCCTGGTGCGTGGCCGAAATGGAGAACCGCTACCGCGTGATGTCGGATCTGCGCGTGCGCAATCTCGCCGGCTTCAATCAGAAAGTACGCGAGGCGCGCGCGGCGGGTCGGCCGCTGATGAACCCGTTCCCCGCGCATCCCGAAGTGCCCGAGTTGCTGGACACTTTGCCGATGATCGTGGTGGTGATCGACGAGCTGGCCGACCTGATGATGGTCGCCGGCAAGAAGATCGAAGAACTGATTGCACGCCTTGCGCAGAAAGCGCGCGCCGCCGGTATTCATTTGATCCTTGCGACGCAGCGCCCGTCGGTGGACGTGATCACCGGCCTGATCAAGGCGAATATCCCAACGCGCGTGGCCTTCCAGGTGTCGTCGAAGATCGACTCACGCACCATTCTCGATCAGATGGGCGCGGAGAGCCTGCTCGGCCAGGGCGACATGCTGTTCCTGCCGCCGGGCACGGGTTATCCACAGCGCATCCACGGTGCCTTTGTTGCCGATGAGGAAGTGCATCGCATCGTGGCGCACCTCAAACTCTACGGCGAACCCGATTACAAGGAAGAGATCCTTGCCGGTCCGCCTAGCGAAGGTTCCGGCGAACTGTTCGGCGAGGAAGCCGGCGATGCCGAACTTGATCCACTCTACGACGAGGCGGCTGCGTTCGTGCTGCGTTCGCGCCGTGCGTCCATCTCGTTCGTGCAGCGGCAGTTCCGCATCGGTTACAACCGCGCGGCGCGCTTGGTCGAAGCGATGGAAGCGGCAGGATTGGTGTCGTCGATGGGTATCAATGGGCAGCGCGAAGTGATTGCGCCAGGGCCTTCGGACTAGCGCGAGCTGTCTGTGGGAGCGCACCCTGTGCGCGACAATCCTACGGAGCGATACACCTCAGCGTGGCTGTCGCGCACAGGGTGCGCTCCCACAGAGAGGGTGCGCTGTCACAGGAACTCCTTGAGCTCCGCTCGCGTCGGCATGCCACCCTGCGCGCCCAATCGCGTCACCGACAACGCCGCCGCCGCACACGCCTTGCGCACCGCGATCGGCAATCCTTCGTGCAGGAAGACGGCCAGTGCGGCGTTGAACGTATCGCCCGCCCCCGTGGTGTCGACTACATCGACTTTAAAACCCGCCTGATGCTGTGGATCGCCGCCGTCGCGGTACCACGCGCCATCGCTGCCACGCGTAAGCACGACGGGCGCGGGTGCGCGTTGCATGAGCGTGCGAAAGTCCTCATCACCGGATGCACCAAGCAGGATGGCCAGCTCATGCTGGTTAGGCGTGAGATAGCGAGCGAGCTTCAACCACTCCATCGGCAACTTCTGCGCGGGCGCAGGATTGAGAATGACTGGTTTGCCAAGCTTTTGACCAAGGCGCAGCGTCGCCTCGACCGATTCGAGCGGTATCTCCATCTGCACGAGGATGGCATCTGCCGACGCCAAGGTGGCATGCGCGTGCTCGATCTGCGCCGGCGTCACGCGGGCGTTGGCGGCGGGCACGACCACGATGTGGTTTTCGCCCTGCGCAACCGTGATGGACGCCGTGCCGCTGCCGCAGTCGGCGATGCGCTCGACATGCTCCAGCGAGATGCCCTCGCGCGCGAGGCCGTTGTGCAGTTCGTTGCCAAAGGCGTCATCGCCCAAGGCTCCGATCAGCGCGACGTCCGCACCCAGGCGGGCCGCGGCCACCGCCTGGTTGGCGCCCTTGCCGCCATGCACGGTGAGAAAGCGTTCGCCAAGAATGGTTTCGCCCGGTTCGGCAAAGCGTGGCGCCAGCGTCACCAGGTCCATATTGATGCTGCCGACCACGACGACGCGTGCCATACCTGCTCCATCACTGCGTTAGGCGAGATGGAGCAGGATAAGGGATGCCGCGGGCGGAATCAGCCGCCGCTGCTGCCCGGCGCCGCGGGCACGTTTTGGCCGCGTTTTTCCTGCATGCGCTCCATCGCCTTCTCGCGCACGGCCTTCCACTTGTCGCGCTGCTCCTGGGTCAGCACGCCACCAATCTGACTGTCGCTGTCCTGCACGATGGCGATGGTCTTGGCGCGGCGGTCGGCGGGCTTGAGGCTGGTGTCGCCGCGTATCGCCTGCAGCTGTTGGCCGCGTTGTTCCAGCAGCGGGCCGATCTTGGCCTGCTGATCCGGCGTCAGCTGCAATTGCCTGGTCAGGCGCTGCAACTGCGTTGGCGCATCGAAGGCGTGCATGTGTTGGCTGCCGGCGGCGGGTGGCGCGTCCTGCTGGGCCCATGCGTGGCCAGACAGCGTGACGGCAAGAGCAATCGCAGCGATGGCGGGAAGGCGTTTCATGGGCGGCACTCCTTAAGGGCGTCTCTGCGGGAACGCGGGCACCCAAGAGCGGTTGACGGTGCAGCGGCCGGTCCCGGCTTGAATCCAAGCCTAGCGCCCCGAACATCAACAGATCGTCCGCCCCCAGGAAACCTCATGATCGAGCTGTACTACTGGCCCACGCCCAACGGCCACAAAGTGACGCTATTCCTCGAAGAAACCGGCCTCCCCTACACCATCAAACCGGTCAACATCGGCAAGGGCGAGCAGTTTCAGCCAGCGTTCCTGGCGATTTCGCCGAACAACCGCATGCCGGCCATCGTGGATACGGCGCCTGCCGACGGTGGTGAGCCGATCAGCGTGTTCGAGTCCGGCGCGATCCTGCAGTACCTCGCCGAGAAGGCTGGCCGCTTCCTGCCGACCGATCCGCGCGGCAAATACACGGTGCTGGAGTGGTTGTACTGGCAGATGGCTGGGCTGGGCCCCATGCTCGGCCAGAACCATCACTTCAGCCGCTATGCGCCGGAGAAAATCCCCTACGCCATCGACCGCTATGTCAACGAGACGCGTCGCCTCTACGGCGTGCTGAACAAGCGTCTGGAAGGCCGCAGCTTCATCGCCGGCAACGACTACAGCATCGCCGATATGGCGGCCTATCCGTGGATCGTGCCGCACGAAAACCAAGGCATGAGCCTGGAGGATTTCCCGCACTTGAAGGCTTGGTTCGTAGCGATCGGCGAGCGTCCCGCCACCCGGCGCGCGTATGCGTTGGGCGAGGATATCAAGGGCAAGTTCGACCTGACGACGGATGAGGACGCGCGCAAAGTGCTGTTCGGGCAGGGAGCGAAGAGCTAGCCGCGAGTGTGAAGAGGAGCGGGAGCCGTCAGAAACGTCGCGCCTTCACGGAGTTTCCGCCCTTTTTCGCCTGCTTCACGCACAAAGCGCTGGTTTCCAAGGGCGCGACGCGTTCTAATCGCCGTTTGTTCTTGCGTACGACGCGTCGCCCAAGGAAGTCTCCATGCGCGCCCTTTTGTTTGCTGCCCTGACGATGGTAGCCCTGCCGACCATGGCCGAAAAACTCACGATCGAACGCATCTTCGACGGTGGCAATCTTGCCGGTGCCGCGCCGCGCGGTCTGCAGATTTCGCCCGACGGCAGCCGCGTGACTTTCCTGCGCGCCCGCGCGGACGATCAGTTCCAGTTGGACCTGTGGGAATACCAGCTCAAGGACAACAAGACGCGCCTGCTGGTGGATTCGAAGAAACTCGAACCCAACGGCGAGCAGTTGTCGGATGCGGAGAAGGCGCGCCGCGAGCGCGAACGCACCGCCGGCCTGCACGGCATCGTGAGCTACCAATGGTCGCCTGACGGCAAGCAGCTGTTGTTCCCGATCAACGGCAAACTCTATGTCGTCGCGCTGGCCACGCCGGACGCGGCTCCCACGCCGCTCGATACCGGCGACAACGTGATCGATCCGAAGATCTCGCCCAAGGGTCGCTACGTGTCCTACGTGCGCGATCAGAATCTATGGGTGATCGATCTGGGCACCGGCGAAGCCAGGCAGCTGACGCATGATGGCGGCGGCACCGTGCACAACGGTGAAGCGGAGTTCGTCGCGCAGGAAGAAATGGATCGCAGCGCCGGCTATTGGTGGGCACCCGACGACTCGGCCATTGCGTTCGAGCGCTACGACGAAGCCAAGGTGCCGGTGACCAAGCGCACCGAGCTGTTTGCCGATCACACCGACGTGATCGATCAGCGCTATCCCGCCGCAGGCGCGCCCAATGTGGCCGTGAAGCTTGGCCTCGTGTCGCCCGCTGGCGGACAACCGCGCTGGATCGACCTGGGCAAGGATGCGGACATCTATCTCACCCGCGTGAACTGGTTGCCCGACGGCAAGCACGTCACCTACCAGCGCATGCCGCGCAATCAGCAGAAACTGGATCTGCGCCTGGTCGACGCGAAGACCCTGGCGCAGCGCACACTGCTCACCGAAACCAGCGACACCTGGATCAATCTCAACAGCGATCTCACCTTCCTCAAGGACGGCAAGACTTTCCTGTGGGGCAGCGAGCGCAGCGGTTACCACCATCTGTATCTGTACGGTCTCGACGGCACGCTCAAGCACGCGGTGAGCGAAGGCGACTGGCAGATCGACGGACTGCTGGCAGTGAACGAGCACACGGGCACGGTCTTCGTGGCGTCGAACAAGGACGCTGTTCCCGAGAAGCAGATCTATGCGCTGAAGATCGACGGCAGCACGGCGAAAGCGCCGGCGCGCATCAGCCAGGGCGCGGGCACGCACGCGGCTTCTTTCGCGCCGGAGGGCAGTTTCTATCTCGACAATTTCTCCAGTGTCGATACGCCGCCGCAGGTCAGCCTGCACAAGTCGGACGGCAGCCTGGTCAGCTGGATCGAGGCCAACAAGCTGGATGAAAAACATCCGTACTGGCCGTATCGCGACAGCCTGATCAAGCCGGAATTCGGCACGCTCAAAGCGGCGGACGGGCAGACGCTGTACTACCGCCTGTACAAGCCGGCCGGCTTCGATCCCACCAAGAAGTATCCGGTGTTTGACATGTATTACGGCGGCCCGCATGCGCAGATGGTCACCAATGCGTGGGGCGACTACTTCAACCAGTACATGGCCAACCAGGGCTTTGTGGTGTTCACGCTGGACAACCGCGGCATGGCGCGCCGCGGGCGCCAGTTCGAGAACGCCATCTACCAGCAGCTGGGCGCGGCCGAAGTGGACGATCAGCTGGTCGGCATCCATTGGCTGAAGTCGCAGCCGTGGGTGGATGCCAAGCATGTGGGCGTGTTCGGATGGAGCTATGGCGGTTACATGACCACCATGATGCTGGCGAAGGCTTCGGATGAATTGGCCGGCGGTGTGGCGGTGGCGCCGGTGACCAACTGGCGGCTCTACGACACCTTCTACACGGAGCGTTATCTGGGGCGGCCGCAGGACAACGATTCGGGTTACACGCGCAGCTCGCCGATGGCGTGGCTCGATGGGCTTACCTCGAAGTTGTATCTCGTGCACGGGATGGCGGATGACAACGTGCTGTTTCTCAACTCGACCGAGTTGATGGCGGAGTTGCAGAAGCGTGGGACGCAGTTTCAGTTCATGGCGTACCCGGGGGCGAAGCATGGGCTCAACTTGCCCGGGCAGCGCAGTCACGTGTATCACCTGATTGAGAATTTCTTTCAGCAGCAGGTGAAGGGGGCGGCGGCGGTTGTGCCGGTTGCACCGAAGGCTGCAGCGGTGCCGGCGGCGGCGACCACTACGCGCTAGCTTTTCATTCCATCTGGCATCGCGGGACTTGCCCGCTGTTTGCTCGTCATCCCGGCGCAGGCCGGGATCCAGGAGCGATGGACTTCGGTTGTCGCGATACGGCGATCTGGCTCGCCTGCCGCGGGCTTCCGTCCTCCTGCCTGAGGACGGGTCACTTTCTCTTGCTTGCCCAAGAGAAAGTAACCCACGGAGAAGGGCCCCCCGGATGACGCGCCTTCCGGGCCTGCGGCCCTCCAGGTGCGCGGGCGGGTTGCGGGGTTTTTCGACAGGACATCCCTGTCCTGTCGAAAAACTGGCCGCATCCATGCGGCCACCCTTCGGGCTTTCCTCCACCCGCCCGCCGCGTCATACGGGGACCCCGAGGGCGAAGAGCCACACCAAGAGCCGAACAACGCCAGGCGCTACTGGGCCGGGCAGGTCTTTTGTAGGAGCGCACTTGTGCGCGACCAACCGACGGAGCGGTACATCCGAGCGCCGCGGTCGCGCACAAGTGCGCTCCTACAAGGGATCGCGTAAGTCAGTATCGATCGGCTCTTTGTGGGAGCGCACCCTGTGCGCGACCATCCTACAGAGCGGTACACCCCAGCGTGGCTGTCGCGCACAGGGTGCGCTCCCACAGACAAGACCGTCTGACCTGCAGGCAAAAAGAAAGGCCGCCCGGAGGCGGCCTTTGCTTCTTCCAATCAAACCAATCAAACCCTACTGCGCGTGCCCTACGCCCGAATCGCCCTGCTCCAGCGGCGGTGGAGTACCGGCAACGGCCAGCAGCGATGTGGCGTAGCCGTCTTCGATGCTTACCGTGGACACCTCATCCCATGAGAAGAACGACGCTTCGCGCAGCCATTCCGCGTCGGGAGAGATCTCCTGCATGTTGAAGCCGTCTTCTTCCACGCTGATCAGTCGGCCGATGTAGCAGACCTCGGCCTCGTCCTCGCTGTCCACGTGCACGCCGATGACGGGTGCCTGGGCGGCAGCGGCCTGGATGACGCTGCGGATGTCGTCCAGCGGGAAGCCCCGGGGCGGACGCGGCATCAGGTGCTTGAGGACCAGCGCCTTTTCCATGAAGGGCGCGTGTTTGTCCGGCGCTTCCAGTTCGGAAACGTCGCGGTGGCGCATCACGTACATGCCGTCATAGGTGATGCCGTCACCGACCACCCACAGCAGAAAGAATTCACGGCCAACCCCGCCCACGAAGCCACAGAAGCTGCCGTGTTCGAGTTCACCGCGCCATAACCGGACCAGCTGATGCTTCTGCTGCGCCTCGCGCAGCTGAGCCCGCTGGCCGGTGGTCTTCAGTTCAATCACATTTCCCATGGTCAAAATTTTACCAGCCCGGGGCTTTCCCCTTGTTTACAGGATGTAACGCGACAAATCCTCGTCCTGGACCAGCACGCCGAGGTTTTTATCCACATATTCGGCGTCGATCAGGTATTTTTCGCCGGATTTGTCAGCAGCTTCGTAGGAGATCTTCTCCAGCAGGCGCTCGATCACGGTGTGCAGGCGGCGGGCGCCGATGTTCTCGGTCCGCTCGTTCACCTGGAAAGCCACCTCGGCCAGGCGGTCGATGCCTTCCTCCGTGAAGGTGATCGTCACGCCCTCGGTACCCAGCAAGGCGATGTACTGCTTGGTCAAGGCGTTATGCGGCTCGCGCAGAATGCGCTTGAAGTCGCCCACCGACAGCGCCGACAGCTCCACGCGGATCGGCAGGCGGCCCTGCAGCTCCGGGATCAGGTCCGAGGGCTTGGCCAGCGAGAACGCGCCGGAGGCGATGAACAGCATGTGGTCGGTCTTGATCGGGCCGTACTTGGTCGACACGGTCGAGCCTTCCACCAGCGGCAGCAGGTCGCGCTGCACGCCTTCGCGGCTGACGCCGGCGCCGCCCCACTCGGAGCGCTGGGCGATCTTGTCGATCTCGTCGATGAAGACGATGCCGTTCTGTTCGGCCGACTGCATGGCCTGCGCGCGCACTTCTTCCTCGTTGAGCAGCTTGGCGGCTTCTTCTTCCACCAGCATGGGACGAGCCGCCTTGATCGCGACCTTGCGCTGCTGGGTCTTGCCGCCGCCCATGTTCTGGAACATCTGGCGCAGCTGCTGACCCATTTCCTCCATGCCCGGCGGGGACATGATTTCCACGCCGACGTTGGTGGCGAAGTCGAGCTCGATCTCGCGATCGTCCAGGGCGCCTTCGCGCAGCTGCTTGCGCAGTTTCTGGCGGGTGTCGTTCTGCTCGCTGCTGGGCGCGGCGTCGTGCGACCAGTCCGAAGGGGTCTGGCGGCGCGGCAGCAGGGCGTCGAGGATGCGGTCTTCGGCGCGGTCTTCGGCCTGCGTGCGCACGCGCTTCATGGCCTGCTCGCGCACCAGCTTATAGGCGACGTCGGCGAGGTCGCGGACGATGGATTCGACATCCTTGCCCACATAGCCCACCTCGGTGAACTTGGTGGCTTCCACCTTCACGAATGGCGCATTGGCCAGCGTGGCGAGGCGGCGGGCGATTTCGGTCTTGCCCACGCCGGTGGGACCGATCATCAGGATGTTCTTGGGCGTTACTTCGTCGCGCAAGCCCGGTTCCAGCTGCATGCGGCGCCAGCGGTTGCGCAGTGCAATCGCCACGGCGCGCTTGGCGTCGTGCTGGCCGATGATGTAGCGGTCGAGTTCGTTGACGATTTCGCGGGGAGTAAGTTCGGACATGAGTTCACCGGAAAGATGAGTTTTCGCCCTCGTTCTGCATCAGCAAAACGACGGGACCAAGAGCCGTCGCGCCGAGCGCTTACAGCTCCTCGATCGTGGTGTTGTGGTTGGTATAGATGCAGATGTCGCCGGCGATCTTCAGCGCGCGCTCGACGATGGCGCGCGAATCCATCTCGGTGTTTTCAAGCAATGCCAACGCGGCAGACTGCGCGTAAGGACCGCCCGAGCCGATGGCGATCAAGCCATGTTCGGGTTCCAGCACGTCGCCGTTGCCGGAGATCAGCAGCGAGGCCTCTTTGTCGGCCACTGCCAGCATGGCTTCGAGGCGGCCCAGGCGGCGATCGGTGCGCCATTCCTTGGCCAGCTCCACCGCGGCGCGGGTGAGGTTGCCGCCGTGCTTGTCCAGCTTCTGCTCAAACAGCTCGAACAAGGTGAAGGCGTCGGCGGTGGCGCCGGCGAAACCGGCGATCACATTGCCTTTGCCCAGGCGGCGGATCTTGCGGGCGTTGGCCTTCATCACCGTGTTGCCGAGGGTGACCTGGCCATCGCCGCCAATCACGACCTGTCCGTTGCGGCGCACCGAAACGATGGTCGTGGCGTGAAAGGATTCCATGGGGGACTCCGTAAAGAGTGAATTCGCCAAAGGTGGGGCCGTAAGGGCGGAATCCAAGCCGCCGCCCGGCCAGCCCTTGTGGGAGCGCACCCTGTGCGCGACGGGATTTTCAGGGGAAACCGGGCCGCGGGCGGCCCGTCGCGCACAGGGTGCGCTCCCACAGGGTGTTCAAGGCTGTCGGCTCACGGCGCCCGTCACTTACGCTTCGCCCGCGGATGTGCCGCGTCATACACCTTGGCCAGATACTGGAAATCCAGGTGTGTATAGATCTGCGTGGTGGCGATATCCGCATGGCCGAGCAGCTCCTGCACGGCGCGCAGGTCGCCGGAGGATTCCAGCATATGGCTGGCGAAGGTGTGGCGCAGCAGATGCGGATGGATGCGTTTGGCCATGCCTTGCTGCAGCGCCAGCGTCTTCAAACGTAGCTGTACGGTACGCGGATTGATGGGCGCACCGCCGCGGCCTTTGAACACGGGCTGCTCGGGAACCACGCCTTCCGCTTCGCCCAACGCACGCAGTGCAGCGACCGCGTGGCGGCCGACCGGCACGATGCGGGTCTTGTTGCCCTTGCCGAGCACGCGCACTTCGCCGGCGTGCATGTCCAGATCGATCCAGCGCAGCCCGGTGAGCTCGGACAGGCGCAGGCCCGAGGAATAGAACAGTTCCAGCATCGCGCGGTCGCGCAGATTCAAAGCGCCTTCGCTCTGCGTTTCCACCAGCGAAGTGGCCTCGTCCACGTCGAGCACCTGCGGCAGCTTGCGGTGCACCTTGGGGCCGCGCACGCCGGCCAGCGGGTCATGCTCGAGCAGACCTTCGCGGGTGAGCTGGCGAAACAGGCTGCGGCAGGAGGACAACAGGCGCTGCAGGCTTTTGGGTGCGAGGCCAGCGCGGTGTTCGCCGGCCACGAAGCCGCGCATGCGGTTGGGCTCGAGCGCGCTGAAGTTGGCGATGCCCTGCGCCTCCATCCAGCGCAGCAGCTTGGCCAGATCGCGGCGATAGCCATCGACCGTATGCACCGATGCCTTGCGTTCTCCCGCGAGTCGCGAAAGCCAGGCGTCGACCTGGGCCTGCGGGTGAGACATAAGTGTTACATGACTTCCTGGGCGCGGCGCAGCGCGGCGGTGACGGTGCCTGCGATCATCTTCAGGAACACCGTGCCCATGCCCGGCTGGAAATGGTCGGCATCACCGCTGCCAATGGCCAGGATGCCGAACTCGCCCAGCGGCATCATCGCGGCGGAGCGGATTTCCGGCGCGTGGTCGCCGAACAGGCGGTACAGGCGTTCGGCCGAGAGGCGGCCGGCGACCGGTTCGTGGTGCGCCATGAAATCGGAAAACTCAGGCACCTGCGAGCGCCCGCCCGGGATATGCACCAGCCAGTCCGCCGGCGGCAGCCCGATCGGGCCGAACAGCATCAGGCGTACCTGGTCGGTCTGAAAATCCTCCGCGAGCCGCGCCACCACGCTGCGGGCCGCCACGGCGGGTGTTCCAGCGCGCAGCACGGCGAGATTGAGCTCGTGCACCCGCTGCATCAGCCGCTCGTTTTCGGCGGCGATGGCGATCAGGCCGGCCAGCTGCTTCTCCAGCTCCGCGTTCTTCTCGCGCAGGCTCTGCAGCTGATAGACCGCCAGCGAGGCGACACGGCCCTGCTCGCGCGGCAGCGTAAGCTGGGCCGCGATATCGGGATAGTCGGTGAGAAACTCCGGATGGTGCCGCAGAAAAGCCGCGACGTCGCCGGCGGAAAGCGTGTCGACAATGGCGGTTTCGGACATGGCTACCTCAGGGGAGTCGATGCGTTGCGGGCCGAGTGTGCGTTGTTCCGCTATCGGCTTTCAACCGACATGGACAGAAAGTCGCGTCAACCCAGCCATTCGCCTTCGAAAACGAACGTAGCCGGCCCGGTCATCCACAGCGTATGCCCCGGCCCCGCCCATTCGATGGTCAGGGTGCCGCCGGGCAGCGTCACCATCACTTTCTCGTCGACTTCGTCGCGCAGGCGAAGCACCGCCATCGCGGCGCAGGCGCCGGTACCGCAGGCGAGCGTCCAGCCGCTGCCGCGTTCATGCACGCGCAGGCGCAACTGGCCCCGATCGACCTGCTGAACGAAGCCAGCGTTGGCGCCTTCTGGGAAACGACTATGCGTGGTCAGCATCGGGCCGACCCGATACAGCGATGGCGCCTGCAAGTCAGGCACCACCACGACCGCATGCGGATTGCCCATCGACAGCGCACCGATCTCCAGCACGTCGCCGCCCACTTCGATGGCGTAACGAGCCGCCTGGAGGTCGGCACGGAACGGAATGCGCTCGGGCTCCAGCGTGGGCACGCCCATGTCGACCGTCACCTCGTTCGGGCCACTCAGACGCACCGTCACGGGCCCGGAGGGGCTTTCCAGCCGGATCATGTCGCCGATCGACAACTCACCCGCACGATGCAGCCACGCCGCCACGCAACGCACGCCGTTGCCGCATTGGCCCGACGGCGTGCCGTCCGCATTCCAGATCCCGTAGTAGAACGCACAACTGGGATCGCGCGGCGGCTCGATGCTGATCAGCTGGTCGAAACCCACGCCCATGTGCCGGTCGGCGATGGCGCGGATCTGCTCTTCGTTCAGTGCAAACGCGCGCTGGCGGCAATCGACCATCACAAAGTCGTTGCCGATGCCGTGCATCTTGGAGAACGGAAGCTTCATTACATGAACTTGCCGCCGGTGATCCGGCCGTTGGCGTCGAGTTCGGCGAAATAGCGGCTGTTGTTGCTGCGCATCTCACGCGTGGCGATGGTGCCCGGCAGGACCAGCAGCACATCCGGATACGCGGCCTTGAACTGCTCAGGCGTGGGATGTGCGGCGATAAAGGCGTCGAACGCCGTCATATCAGTGACAAAGCCGTGCACGGGCACAGGCGTCAGTGCCGCCGGAACCACTGCCGGTATGGGCTTGGCTGCCGGCGCGACGGGCGTAGCGGGATGCACGGTGGCCGCGGGCGTAGCCTTGGGCATATAAAGCGGTCCCTTGTTGCCGCATGCGGCGAGCAGGGCAAAAACGGAGCACAGCGAAAGCAGCAGGAGTGATCGGCGCATGTCGGGGTATCCGGCGGGAACCCGGTCAGTATAGGCGAGCCGCCGCTTTTGAAGCGCCGCCGCCCGTGAATGGCGCGTCAGCCGTTATGATGCCGCCGTCGCCGCCGCGAGCGGTTTGAATGCACAGAAGTACAACGATGGATTGGACCGCGCTGCTGCGCCTCCCTTCGACGATCCTGCTGATCCTGGCCGCGGTCGCCCTGCTGTTCACCTTGTTTCAACTGGTGGCCTTGCGCCAGCGCCTTGATGACAGGCAGCGCCTGGCAGCCGCCGGTCGTTCCGTGCTGCTGCTCGTGGGTTTCGCCATCACCCTGATACTGACGGGCATGGGCTTCGCGTTGCGCGGCTATCGCCTGCTCAGCGAAGAGACGCCGGTAGTGGAGATCGACGCACACATCCTTTCACCGCAGCGCTGGTCGCTCATCCTGCATTGGCCTGACGGCGCTTCCCGCCGCGTGGAAGTGGCCGGCGATGCGTGGCGCGTCGAGGCCGTGGTGCTGAAGTGGAAGCTGCCCACGATGCTGGCGGGCGTGCCGCCGCTGTACCGGCTGGATCGGTTGTCGGGACGCTACGACGACCCGAACGATGAAATGCATGGGCCGCGGACCGTGGTCGATTTCCGTGAAGGCGGCAGCTTCGATCTGCTCGATCTGCACAAGCAATATCCGCGCTGGGTGCCGGATGTGGATGTGTTGTTTGGCAGTGGGGTGTTTTTGCCGCTGGTGGATCAAGGGCATTACACGGTGAGTCTGATGCGCACGGGGGCGTTGGTGGCGCGGCCGGATGAGGCGACAGAGCAGCGCATCGCGCAGCCGTTTTGAGGTTGGGGTTTTGGGAATTGAGCGAGGGGGGAATCTCGCTTTGTTGCGTGGAGGCGGAGCCGCCCTCCGGTAGTTGTCGTTTCCAAGCGGCGGAAATTCGCTTGTTGTCCCAGCGCTGGCCGCGTTTTGCTCGTCATCCCGGCGTAGGCTGGAAGCGCTCTTCAACAGCCGAATGGCTGGTCATCCAGAGCCTCAGTGTTTGGTTTTAGCGATACGGCGACCTGGCTCGCCTGCCGCGGGCTTCCGACCTCCTGCCGGAGGCCGGGTCACTTTTCTTTGCTTGCCCACGCACGCGCTTCGAGCGCGCGCGAACGGCGAAGCCGGCCCGAAGGGCGGAGGGCAGGATGCCCGGAGTAAAGAAAAGTAACCAAAAGAAAGGGCCCCCCGGATGGCGCGCCTTCCGGGCCGTTGGCCCTCCAGGTGCGCGGGCGGGTTACGGGGACCCCGGGGGCAAGAGCCGCATCAAGAGCCACGCGACGTCCGACGCTGCTGGGCCGCTCTCTTGTAGGAGCGCACTTGTGCGCGACCAACCGGAGCGATGCACCGCGACGCTGCGGTCGCGCACAAGTGCGCTCCTACAAGGGGGACGCAGGTATGGGGATGGCGGATCAAACTTGCCGGTCGGCTCTTTGTGGGAGCGCACCCTGTGCGCGACAAACCTACGGAGCGATACACCCAGGCGTGGCTGTCGCGCACAGGGTGCGCTCCCACAGACAAGCCAAGCGCCAGGTGCGGCACCAAGTGCGCCATCTGTGAGCCACAGCCGATGCGCAGCGAGGCCCGGCTTTAAGTCCTCAGCGATTCGGGCGCGTTGCGCAGCGCTTGGAAGTATCCCCTGTGTACCCTCGGAGGTCGTCCCACAACGACGCGCCTCGAGCGTTCGGGCTTATCCCAACACGATGCTGCCGGCGTTATCAGGCCATTTTCTTTGGGTTACTTTCGACGCGAAGCTAGTCCCGTGGGATCTTTTGGGCCAGCAAAAGAAAAGTGACTCGAGCGGCGGCAGCCGATCGAAACGCCCGCCGCGTAGGCGGCACGCTGGCCTCAAGGTGACAAGGAAACACCGAAGCTCTTGATGACCAGCCATTCGGCTGTTGAAGAACGTCTCCGGCCTAGCCCCCCTCTTGTGGGGTGCACTGGGACGAGCAACAGAAACCGCGCTCGCCAAAATGACGAGCTACCGCGGCCGCACCAGCATGACACCTGAGATGAAACGTAACGGCGAGCAACCCAGCTCGGCCGAAGGCAATGAACTCGAGCAAACCCTCAGTCCAACACCTTTTCATACCGCCAAGCGTCCGCCCCATCCCCGTAATAGCGCGCATAACGCCCAATGCGCTTGTAGCCGAGTCGCTCATACAACCGCAGCGCGTCTTCGTTGTCCGTGCGCACTTCCAGCCTCAACGCCTTGCGATGACGTCTCAGCGCAAGTTTTTCCGCCGCTTCGAGCAGCGCGGAGCCCACGCCTTTGCCTCGCGCTTCCGCCTTGGTGGCGATGGAATACAAGCGCGCTACCTGGGTCCCCTTGCGGAAGAACACCACGGCCGTGCCCAGAAAGTTGCGGTGGTTGGCGCTGGCCACCAGCACTTGCGCGCTTTCGCTGTCGAGGTGGCGGCGGTATTGGGTCCGGCTGAGGCGATCGGTGGCGAAGCTGCTCTCTTCCAGGGCAACCAGGTCATCCAGATCGGAGAGTTCAGCACGACGCACGCGTACGGCGGCGGTCGCGGGCATGGGGGTCATCAGGGGCGGTCCCGCGGGCGCGATGAAACAAGCCGGGCACTCTAGTCCCCACACTCCCCGGGGGCAACGATGACTTGTGGCGCAGGTCACAACCCGTTCAATCTCGGCACGCTGCCGGCGAAAGATGTGAGCGAAAAGTGCAGGCCTTGCCGTGTAGCGGTGAGCGACGTGGCTACCGGCGGGCGTGCCGCAGTGGCAAAGATGGGACCGGAGCGTGGAACGATGCGGGCAAATCTTGAACCGCCTATGAGCCGGCCTGGCACCCCGCCTTGTGCCGCGCGATCCATGTGCCAAACTGCGCCCCTTGCGCCGTGCCGCCTCGTTCCCCGCGTGACGACACTCCTCGGTTCCATCTGACAGAGGTGTCATGACTCGTCTCGTGCTTGTTGTCGAGAAGGCCTCCGACTGGAGTTCCTACTACCCGTCCGCGGACGTAGTCACGGCGATGGATTACCTGCGCGAACCCGTCGGTGTGGACGACGAGCGCACGCACGTCATCAACATGTGCCGCAGCTACAAATACCTGGGCACCGGGTACTACGTGTCGCTGCTGGCCGAGGCACGCGGGCATCGCGTGATGCCTTCCGTGCGCACGGTAAACGACCTGCGCCGCCGCTCGCTGTACGGCCTGGAGATCGAGGACCTGAGCGCCAAGCTCACCCACTTCCTGCCGGCTGGCGGACGCGACACCACCGACTTCGGGATCCTGGTCTACTTTGGGCAGACCGCCCACCCGGCGCTGCAGGATCTTGCGCGCCAGGTGTTCGAAATGTTCCCGTGCCCACTGCTGCGCATCGAGTTCGAGCGCGACCGCGTGTGGCAGATCAGCGCGATCAAGCCGGTGGGCCTGCACACGCTGGACGATGCCCAGGAAGATGCCTTTGCCGAAGAGCTCGACCGCTTCAGCAAAAAGCTGTGGCGCAAACCCAAGGCGCGCAGGCAGTTCCGCTACGACATCGCCATGCTGGTCGATCCGCACGAGGCAATGCCGCCGTCGAACAAGAAGGCGCTCAAGTCCTTCATCGCCGCCGGCAAGGAACTGGGCATCGAAGTCGATCCGATCGGCAAGAACGATTACCAGCGATTGGCCGAGTACGACGGCCTGTTCATCCGCGAAACCACTGCCAGCGACAACCACACCTACCGCTTCGCCCATCGTGCGGAGAAAGAAAGCATGGTGGTGATGGACGATCCCACCTCGATCCTGCGCTGCACGAACAAAATTTTTCTCAACGACTTGATGGTGTCGCGCAAGCTCGCGGTGCCACGCACTGAAATTCTCTACCGCGACGACGCCAAGGGCCTCAAAGAGCTCTCGGAAAAACTCGGCTATCCGTTGGTGCTTAAAATCCCCGACGGTTCGTTCTCGCGTGGCGTGGTCAAGGTGGAAAACGAGTCCGCGCTCAACAAGGCCAGTGCCGAACTGTTCCAGCACAGTGCGCTGCTGCTGGCGCAGGAGTTTGTCTTCACGGAGTTCGACTGGCGTATCGGCGTACTCAACAACGAGGCGTTGTACGCCTGCAAATACTTCATGTCGCGCGGGCACTGGCAGATCTACAACCACGGCGCCAAGGGCGCATCGAAGACGGGCGACTCGGAAACCATCCCGATCGAGCACGCGCCGGCCGACGTGGTGAAGCTGGCGCTCAAGGCCACCCAGGCGGTGGGCGATGGCTTGTATGGCGTCGACATCAAGCGCGTGGGCAACAAGCCGGTGGTGATCGAGGTGAATGACAACCCGTCGATCGATCACGGCGTGGAAGACGAGCATCTGGGCGAGGCGCTTTATCGCCGCATCATGCAGGAGTTTCTGCGGCGCATGGAACGCAAGCGCGCCGGCGAGACTGACTGAGCACAATGACAACTGTGGGAGCGCACCCTGTGCGCGACTGCGGCGTGGCGATGTGCCGCTCCGTAGGTTTGTCGCGCACAGGGTGCGCTCCCACAGAAAGCTGCAACAGCAGTGGGGTGATACCGGCAGCCCGTCCCTGAGCTGCCGTCACGCGGGCGCGATCCGTCGCGCCGCTCCAGCGAGGTGCCCAGCCATCCCAGGCCGTCGCACGGAGCCCCACGCCACGGCCTTCCTGCCGCGGCATCCACTGCCAAGTGAATTCGTTGTCGCGTCAGTTCCAGATCAGCGCCGACGCCGGGCGGCGGCGCGAGCGAAACCGCAGGCCAAGCAGCTGGCGGGGCAGCGACGGCTCCAGCGCCAGCAGGACCACCAGTGGTGCGCCAATCAGCCAGAACGCAGGCGTCCAGCCCCACGCATCGGTATGCAGCGGGACCAGCGTGGTCAGCAGCAAGGCCGCGCCAGCCAGCAGCCATAGCAGGGCGGCACCAAGCAGGCGTTCGTGATGGGCTGTGCGATTGGTCGGGCGCATGGTCGTGTTCCGTGATCGGTATGGGGCAAAGCCTGCGCGGAGCCGATCTCAAAACCTGCGATGCCCCACCGGACAAGGCCTGCGGCGGGTAAAATGGACGTCCCGGTCCGACCGGGAGCCGCCATTGGCGGCATCGACTTTCATCAGGAGCGCGCATGAGTGCAGGACAGTTCGCGGTGTTTGGCCACCCCATCAGCCATTCGCTGTCGCCGCAGATTCACCAGTCGTTCGCGCGCCAGTTCGGCATTGACCTGGAATACCGCACCATCGACGCCGCGCCGGCAGACTTTGAAGCGACGATGCGCTCGTTCTTCGCCAACGGCGGCCGCGGCGCCAACGTGACCTTGCCGCACAAGACGGCCGCTTACGCGATGGCCCATGAGCGCAGCGTCGCGGCCACGCGCGCCGGCACAGCCAACGTGCTCACGCCGCTGCCCGATGGCCGCATCGCCGCCCACAACACCGACGGCGACGGCATGGTGCGCGACATCGCCGAACGGCACAGCGTGGATCTGCGCGGCCACACCGCCCTGTTGCTCGGCGCCGGCGGCGCGGCGCATGGCGTGGCGTGGGCGCTGCTCGATGCCGGCGTGCACACCCTGACCATCGTCAACCGCACGCCGGACACGGCCGATGCGCTGGCCGATGCCATCGGCGATCCGGCGCGTGCACACACGCGCTACTGGGAGGATCTCGCCGACCTCGGCGCGTTCGACCTGATCATCAACTCGACCTCGGCCGGCGTGCTGGGCAAGTCGCTGGATCTGCCGTTCGCCATCGTCGGCAATCGCGCGCTCTGCTATGACCTTTCCTATGGCGTAGCCGCCACCAGCTTTCTCGCCTGGGCACGCACCGCCGGCGCGCGCTACGCGTTCGATGGCCTGGGCATGCTGATCGAAACCGCTGCCGATACCTTCGAGCTTTGGCATGGCCAGCGTCCCGATACCGACCCGGTCTACGCCGAACTGCGCAAGCAGTACGGGTGAGCGAGTGATCATGCAGCGCCCGGCATCCGCGGCGAACGCGCCCACCTGCCGGGTCGGCTGCGGCGCCTGCTGTATCGCGCCGTCGATTTCTTCGCCGATTCCCGGCATGCCCAACGGCAAGCCCGCCGGCGTGCGTTGCGCGCAACTGAACGACGACAACCGCTGCGCCATCTTCGGTCGGCCAGAGCGCCCCGCAGTGTGTTCGGGCCTGCGGCCAGAAGCGTCGATGTGCGGCGCTTCGCGCGACCACGCGTTGGCTTATCTGGCCGCGCTTGAGGCTGCGACGCGCGTCAACTGACGCCGTCTTCATCTCGCTGAAGCGGCGCAAGAACTTACATGCGCAGACTGTGGACGCCTAGACGTCTGGGGTGGCTGGACCGTGCTAGTTTGCGCGACTCAGGGGGCACATCACGGGGAGAACGTCATGGTGCCTGAGGGACTGGTCCGCCTTGGGGCGGCTGCTGCGCTGGCGGCAACGCTGGCGCTGGGATTCACCGCGCAAGCCGCCGCCGATCCGGTGGTGGGTTCAAGCAATGTGGCCACCGCCGATCCGACCGTGCCACGGCCGCCAGGCCAGCCCTGTGTGGTGACGCTGTTCAGCAATGTCGCCTTCGATGATTTCAACGCCCGCCCCTATAGCTATGCGCCGCCGACCTCGTGCCCCGGCGCATGGTCGAAGGTAGTGCTGGAGGCGGACTTCTCGGTCACCGCCGGCCGCCAGTACGACCGCACCGCAACGCTCTGGCTGGGCGGCGTGAACCTCTACTTCGGCACCACCCAGGAACCGTCGGCCACGGTGTCGCCCGCATGGCATGTGGAGCGCGACCTCACCGACTACGCCGCCCTGCTGCGCAACGCGGGACAAGGGCAGGCCATCATCGGCAACCTGGTGAACGACACTTACACCGGCGTGATCCATGGCACGGCGCGCCTGCTGTTCTATCCGGCGTCGGTACGCGCCCGCGCGGCGGAGGTGCCCGACGCGGTGTATCCGCTGGGCAGCGATCCGGTGGGCAGCACGGCGACGCTCAACACCTCGACCGACAAGCTGGCGCGCACGCTGACTTTGCCGACCAATGTCGAGCGCGCGTATCTGGACGTGTTCACCCAGAGCCAGAGCGGCGACGAGTTCTGGTACACCTGCGTGCCCGACGCGTATGCCTCGGAAACCAACGAATGCGGCGGCGGCAATTTCCGCGAGGCACAGATCAGCATCGACGGCCAGGCGGCCGGCGTGGCGCCGGTCTATCCGTGGGTCTATACCGGTGGCATCGATCCTTACCTCTGGCGCCCCACGCCGGGCGTGCAGACGTTGAACTTCCTGCCTTATCGCGTCGACCTCACGCCGTTCGCCGGCCAGCTGAGCGACGGCAAGCCGCATGAAGTGGCCGTGCAGGTGGCTGGCGCCAACAGCTACTTTGCCGCAACGGCGACACTGCTGGTGTATCGCGATGCGCACGCCAAACAAGTGACCGGCAAGATCACCCGCAACACGCTGGTCGGCCAGCCGGCGACGCCGACGATCGCAAGCACGCTCGCCACTGCGAGCAATGGCGACCTCAGCGGCAGCATCACCACCAAGCTCGACCGCCACTTTGTGATCGAAGGCTATGCGAACACCTCGCACGGACGCGTCACCAGCACGGTGACGCAGAACACCGGCTTCGACGACACGCAAACCTTCGCCATCAACAGCACGGTCTATCGCCAGCAGACCGCGCAGCGCACCTGGTCCGACAGCAGCAGCCAGAGCCGCCTGGGCAACTTCCTGACGGCGGAGCGACAGGCGCATTTCAACTATCCCTTCTCGCTCGACTACAACCAGCAGCTGGCGAGCGATGGCAGCACCAGCGCGGCCTCGACCGTGCACCAGGGCTATCGCCAGCGCGATGAGCTGCGCCTGCTCGGCCTCACCCTCTATGGCGCCGATGTCGACAATACGGTGGATACCCAGGACACCCTGGTGTTCGATGCCGGCGGCAACCTGAGCAGCCATAGCGGTCAACAGAGTTCGCAGTCGTTCGCCTTCCACGACACGCTGGGCAGCTGCTACCGTGCATCGCTCACCACCCAGGCTGGCGTCGTGGCGAGCACCAACGCGGGCAAGGGCTGCCCCGATGGCAGCAACCGCGTATCGTGGTTTGCCCATCCGGATGGTTCGCCGGACAGCAGCCTGCTGCCGGGGCATTGATGAAGGACGGCGCAGTTCATACGGTCTGACCGACACGGCCAAGGTGTGAACTGCGTCACGTCCGCTGATGCGGGGCAACATCACCGCAACATGACGCCTCTAAGCTTGCGCGCCCAGCTGGCGCGCCGGCTTCCTTCATCCATGTGTGGCCCATGTCCCCCGCTTCGTCGAGTCGTCGTGCCCAAGGTGTAGCCCGCTACAGCCTGTTGATCCTCATCGTGCTCATCGCGGCGGCAGGAGGCGTCATCTATTGGCAGATCAAGCACGGCGACGACGCTGATCAGCCATCGCCGCAGCAGGTGGTGGCCGCCGCCGGCCCGGTGATCCGCGCAGGCATCGGCACGGATGAGTTGCTGCAGCACGCACGCGATGCCATCGCGGCCCAGCGCTTGCTGGCGCCCGCCGGAAGCAATGCTTTCGAGCTTTATCTGGCCGTGCTCAAGCGCGAACCGGGTAATCGCGTGGCGCAGGATGCGTTGCGGGAAATCTTTCCGTTTGCCGCGCATGCGGCCGAACAGACCATCGATGCAGGCGACGATGCCGAGGCCCAGCGGCAGATCGAACTGCTGGCGCGCGCCGATCCGCGGAACTACACGCTCACTCTGTTGCAGGCCAAGTTGCAGGCGCAACGCACGGCGGCTGCGCAGCAGGCGGCCCAGCAAGCTCAGCTGGCCCAGCAATCCAATCGCCGCGAGCCGTCGCCGGCCGCCACTATCAAGACACCGACGGCAGCTCCTCTGGCGCCGAGCGTCACTGCCGCACCTGCGCCCGCGCCGACCACCGCGCCGCCATCGGTGGCGCCGGCCAAACCCGGCAATGCGATGACACCCGGCGAACGGGCGATTGCACAGTTGAATGTCGAATCGACCACGGTGGAGGCTGCGCCGAAGTCAGCCATGCGCGCCCGCGCGCCGGCACCCGTACCCGCTGCCGCGGTGGCCGATGCAAACGGCACCAGCGCGCCCGTGCTTACCCATCGCGTGGAACCGGCTTATCCGCCGGATGCCAAGCGCACGCGTCGCCAGGGTTGGGTCGATGTCACCTTCACCGTGGAACCGGATGGCTCGGTGATCGGCGCCACCGTGGCCGATGCCGATCCCAAGTACGTGTTCGACCGCGCGGCACTCGGTGCGGTGTCGCGCTGGCAGTTCACACCGGGGACCCAGGACGGCAAACCGGTGGCGTTGCAGATGCGTCAGCGCATCGAGTTCCGTCTGTAATGCGAGTACGCAGGGACGAGAGCGCATAATCGGCACGGCCCCTCACGGAGTGTCGTCATGCCGCGTCTGATCGCCCCTGCCGTTCTTGCGCTCGCGCTGGTCCTGGGCGCGTGCCAGGCTTCGACGCCTGCCATGCCTGCGCCCGTGCATGGTTATGTCACCGACATGAAGGCATTCGATGCTTTCATCGCCACCCATCCCACGCCGCAGCAGTTTCGCGCGGCGTATCCGGATGTGCAGCTGGTACTGCCAGGCACCATCACCACCTTGGAATACCGCAGCAACTACAGCCGCTACTACGCCGAGCTGGACAAGGATGGCCGCATCACCGGCGGTCATTTCAGCTAGGCGCTTGGCCGTGCGGACGTCCATACGCGTGGTGAGTCTGGTGAGTCACATCGCTGACATGATGTATCGATAATGTGACACAGTTCCGCCGGGACGCCTGAAGGCAGGCGCGCCTGTGCGCGGGTTTCATCGATGCAACGGTGCCATGTCTCGTCTCGCTACCCTCGCGCCACGCCAGCGCGTGATCGTCGCCATATCCTTGATCGCGCTTGCCGTTGTGGGCGGCGGTATCTATCTGTGGCCGAAAGCCGGCTCGGCTTCAGGCGCCAACACGGCCGCCGCCACTGACGGTTCGGCTTCGGGCAAGGACGATAGCGGCGTGGGCATCCTGCTCGACCTGGCCAAGACGGCCGTCAGCGAGAAGCGTCTGGTCGCGCCTGCCGGCAGCAACGCCTATGAGTTCTACCTCAGCGTGCTGCAGCTCGATCCGCAAAACAAAGTGGCGCTCGACGAGCTGCACGAGGCTTTCCCGACCGCATCGGCTGACGTGGAACGCGCCATCAACAACAACAACCTCGACGACGCCCAGCGCGAACTCTCGCTGCTGCGCGAGTTCGACAGCACCAACTACATCCTTTCGCTGTTGGGCGGCAAACTCGACGCCCAGCGCCAGATCCAGATCCGCCAGGACGAAGCGCGCGCTGCAGCGATGCAGGCGCAGCAGCAGTCGGCTAGCAATGGGTCGATGTTGTAAATCGCCTCATCGCAACAACGGCCCCGCCTTTTGAAGCAGCAGCTCGACCAGTTCGGGCTGCATGAAGTCGTAGCGATCGGGGATATCCAGGCACACCACTCGCTTGCCACGCAGATGCGCCGCGTGACGCGATTGCAGCCTGCGGCGGTGCGATTGCTCCATCACCACGATGAGTTCTGCCCATTGGAGTTGATCGGCAGAGAGCGGCGTTTCCGCATCGCTCGCGAGCCCCGCCGAATCGACTTCCAGATCCGGCCAAGCGCCAAACACCGCAGCCGCAGTCGGACTACGCAGCCGATGCCGGCTGCACAGGAACAGCACGCGACGCGACGCCGTCATTGCGCGGCCAGGTAATCGTCTTTCATGCGCACATAGTGATCCGCCGAGTAGTGCAGCTGCTCGATCTGCTGATCACTGAGCACGCGCACTTTACGGGCCGGATTGCCCACCCACAGCTCACCCTCACCCACCACCTTGCCCGGCGGAATCACCGTGCCCGCTCCCACGAAGCCGTGCTTCTTCACCACCGCGCCGTCTAGCACCGTGGCGTGCATGCCGATCAGGCAGTAGTCCTCGATGGTGCAGGCATGAATGACCGCGCCATGGCCAATGGTGACGCCTTCGCCGATGATCGTGGGCACGCCGCCAGGCGAGTACGGGCCGTCGTGGGTGACGTGCACCACCGCGCCATCCTGCACGTTGGTGCGCGCGCCGATGCGGATGAAGTTAACGTCGCCGCGCAATACGGCGCCGGGCCAGATCGACACGTCATCGAATAATTCGACCGCGCCAATGATCGTGGAAGCGGGGTCGACGTAAACGCGCTGATGCAGGGTGGGCCAGATGCCCTTGTATTTGCGTAGAGGATCCATCGTTCTATGGTACCGCGCAGTGCCCTGTGGGAGCGCACCCTGTGCGCGACTGGGCGCAGCGGTGCGCGGCCAACATGCCTACCTGCTCGTCGCCAGCAGTGACCCTGAGGTAAGTCTTGTCGCGCACAGGGTGCGCTCCCACAAGGTGTTCTCCCAGCAGGTGTGCGCTACGACTGCTCTTCCAGCATCTTCCTTGTGTACTGATACCCCGCCTCCATCGCCCGCTCCCAATCTTTCCAGTCGAGCATGCCGATGTGTTCCAGCGGCGGCGTCAGCAGCAGGTCGGCGCGGTCGCGGCGGTGCTCGCTGGGGCCTTCGCTGTTGACCATGGCCGCGCGCACCAGGGTGGAAACCAGGCCCGGACGCTGGATTTCCTGCCGGCCCAGCAACAGCTGCCACCACGGCGGCGTGGCAAATTCCTCGGCCGTGGTGAGCAGGGAGATTTCCGCGCGGATATCGATCGCGGTGATGTGGGACAGGCCGTCCTCCGCCATCACGTCGGTGGGCAGGTTGTCGACCAGGGCGCCGTCCACGTACACACGGCCCTGTTGCAACACCGGCGGCAGCACACCGGGAATCGCGCTGGACGCGCGCAGCCAGAGCCACAGCGGCCCTTCGCGATGGACCGTCATGCCTCCGCCGGAAAGGCAGGTGGACACGCAGAAAAACGGCAGCGCCAGGTCTTCGATATCGAGTGCGCCGAAAGCGCGGCGCAGCATCAGGGCGGCGCGGCGACCGCGCGTGAGCGCCACGATGGGCACGGTCCAATCGGACAGTGGACGTCCTTGCACGAACGCACGGCGCAAAGTCTCGATGGTCGCGTCCAGTTCCCAGCCGGCGGCTACGCTGGCGCCGATGATCGCGCCGATACTGGTACCGCCCACGGCATCGAACGTATGTCCCGCTTCGTACAGTGCCCGCAGCGCGCCTAGGTGCGCCACCCCGCGCGCGCCGCCACCGGCTAGCACCAGCCCCCGCGCGTTGCCGCTGATCACGCGCGCCAGTCGCGCCAGGTCGGCGCCACCGCCGACATGGTGATGCTGGATGTCGCCGCTGAACTCCGCGCGCCAGCGTTGCGCCGCACCCAGCGCCGGCTGGCGGCCCGGATGCAGCAAAATCAGGTGCCGTGGACGATGCCCAGTCCGCGACGGGTCCATCGGCGCGGCCTCCGGCCACGGACGCGCGGGCTGCGCAGCCAGGGTGGGTAGCAGCAGCACGTCGGCCTGACGCAGGCAGCGCTGGCGCCACAAAGGATCCCCGACACTATCCAGATAGATCACGAAACGAGCCTGCGCTTCGCGCTCGGCAAACCAGTCGCTGCCGCGTCCGGCGCCGTGTTCGGCGTCGATCACCACGCAGCTGCCCCAGCGTTCCAGTTCCATCGCCAGCTGCATGGCCAGCGAGCGGGCAGGGACCTCGGCACTCGCCGGCAACAAGGCAAAGGTGCGTGCATTGCCGGGGCTTTCGTCGCCACGCATCCGTTCCTGCAGTCGGCCGATGGCCACCCGCGCCACACCCAGCATGGCCTGCGGATGGCGTTGGATCAGCGCCTCGTAGGCGGCAAGGTCCAGGCGCAGCAGCTCGCTGTCGCGCAGCGCCCTCGCCGTATGGTGCCGCCCCTCGCCGGTGATCAGCGCGATCTCTCCAATGCTGTCGCCCGCTGCCACCAGGCGTACCCGTTCGGTGGGCCCGTCAAACACGCCCAGGCTGCCACGCACGACGAAATAGAGCGCGTCGGCCGGATCGCCCTGTTTGAACAAGGTGCGACCGCCCGGCAGGGAAAACCATTGGAGTTCAGGGAGCAGCGCAGCCAGCGCCTCCTCCCCCAGGTGCCCGAACACATCGCTTCGACGCAGGAGGGCGGAAAAATCGGGCTTGGACATGGCGCGGCATGGTACGGGCCCGGATGTGACAAATCGTGACGATGGGGAACGGCGGCGGCTTGATTTCGCCCACCCGGGTCGCCACGCTGACGGCAGTCCGCAGACCCGCCATCGGCAGGCCGGGCGTTCAGGAGACACCATGGAAAACACCAATCCGCTGCTGGCCGACGACGCACTGCCGGCGTTTTCGCAGATCCGCCCCGAGCATGTCACGCCTGCCATCGATACCTTGCTGGCCGAATACCGCGCCGGCATCGAAGCGCTGACCGGCGCCAACGCGCCGCACGATTTCGACAGCGTCATGCTCACCCAGGAGCGACTGGAGCAGCGCCTGGCGCGCGCCTGGGCGCCGGTGGGCCACCTGCATTCCGTGGCGGACAGCGAAGCATTGCGCGAAGTGTATGGACCGGCAGAGGAAAGGCTCACCGACCACGCCATCGAAGTGGGCCAGAACCGTGAGCTCTACCAGGCGGTGCAGGCACTGGCCGATGCGCCGGACTTCCCCCGCCTGTCGCGCCCGCAACGCGCGCTGGTGGAACATGCGCTGCGCGATTTCCGTCTGTCCGGCGTGGCGCTGGAAGAACCCGCACGCTCCCGCTATCGCGAGATCGGCGTCGAGCTGAGTCGCCTCTCCACTGAATTCTCCAACGCCGTGCTCGACGCCACCGATGCCTGGCACGAACACATCACCGACGAACGCGACTTGGCCGGCATCCCCGACTCCGGCCGCGCCGTGCTGCGCCAGTACGCCAAGGAGCAGAACCTCGACGGCTATCTGGTCACGCTCAAGCAGCCCAGTGTCCAGGCCGTGCTCACCTACGCGGACAACCGCGGCCTGCGCGAACGCGTGTACTGGGCCTACCAGACGCGTGCGTCCGACCAGGGCCCGCAGGCCGGCAAGTTCGACAACAGCGGCCGCATCGATCGCATCATGGCGCTGCGCTATGAAGCGGCGCAGCTGCTCGGCTTCGCCAATGCCGCCGAGGAATCACTCGCCACCAAGATGGCCGCTTCGCCCACCGAGGTGATGGAGTTCCTGCGTGACCTCGCCAACCGCGCCAAGCCGGTCGCGCGCAACGAACTCAACGGCCTGCGCGAGTTCGCCACCAACGAACTGAAGCTCGACAACCTCGAATCCTGGGACGTCGGCTACGCCTCGGAGAAACTGCGCCAGCAGCAGTACGACCTCGACGAAGAGCAGCTCAAGCCCTACTTCCCGCTGCCTTCCGTGATCGAAGGCCTGTTCGGCCTCACCCAGCGTTTGTATGGGATCACGCTGAGCGTTCGCGAAGATGTCGATGTGTGGCATCCGGACGTGCGCTACTACGACGTGCGCGATGCCGATGGCCGGGTGTTTGCCGGTGCCTACGTCGATCTCTACGCTCGCACCGGCAAACGCGGCGGCGCGTGGATGGACGTCTGCCGCGCGCGCTTCCGCGACGGTGACAATGAGCAGCTGCCGGTGGCCTTCCTCACCTGCAATTTCGCGCCCCCCACCGAAGGCCGCCCTGCGCTGCTCACGCATGACGATGTGCTCACCCTGTTCCACGAATTCGGCCACGGCCTGCATCACCTGCTGACCGAAATCGCGCTGCCGTCCATCGGCGGCATCGACGGCGTCGAATGGGATGCGGTGGAACTGCCCAGCCAGTTCATGGAGAACTTCGGCTGGAACCGCGAAGCGCTCGATCTGTTCGCGCGCCACTACGAAACCGGCGAACGCCTGCCGGACGAATTGTTCCAGCGCATGCTGGCGGCTCGCCACTTCCACGCCGGCCTGTTCCTGGTGCGCCAGCTCGAGTTCGCCATGTTCGATTTCCGCCTGCACCTGGAATACAACCCGAACCAGGGCGCACGCACGCTGGAAGTGCTGGAAGAGGTGCGTCACGACGTGGCCGTACTGCATCCGCCGGCCTGGCAGCGTTTCCCGCATGCCTTCTCGCACATCTTTGCGGGCGGCTACGCCGCCGGTTACTACAGTTACCTGTGGGCCGAGCTGCTCAGCGCCGATGCCTTCGGTGAGTTCGAGGAACACGGCGTCATCGACCGCGCCACCGGCGACCGCTTCCGCCAGGAGATACTCGCGGTGGGCGCCAGCCGCCCGGCGATCGAGAGTTTCATCGCATTTCGCGGCCGTGCACCCGAGCCCGAGGCGTTGTTGAAGAGTCACGGTCTGGCTTGATGCATGCCGCCGCCCGCGAGGGCGGCGGCGTCTCTCCAGTCATCGCTTACAATGCCCCCATGAAAATCGCCTCATGGAACGTGAACTCGCTGAAGGTGCGCATTCCGCACCTCACGCAGTGGCTGGCCGATGCGCAACCGGATGTGGTCGCGCTGCAGGAAACCAAACTGGAGGACCACAAGTTCCCGGTGGATGAATTGGCCGCGGCCGGTTACCGCGCGGTGTTTTCCGGCCAGAAGACTTACAACGGCGTGGCCTTGTTGGCGAAGGCCGACCTCAAGGGCGACTTTGAGGACGTGGTCACCGATATCCCGAACCTCGACGACCCGCAGCGGCGCATTCTTGCGGCCACCATCGGCGGCGTGCGCGTGGTGGATCTGTACGTGGTCAACGGCAAGGCCGTGGGCGATGAAAAATACGCCTACAAGCTCGACTGGCTGGCCAAGATGCGCGAGTTCCTGGCGCGGGAAATCGAACGTCACCCGAACCTGGTGGTGCTGGGCGATTTCAATATCGCGCCGGACGATCGCGACGTGTACGACCCGGTCGCCTGGGGCGAAGACATCCTGTGTTCGCCGCCCGAGCGCGAGGCGCTCAAGCGCATCACCGAACTGGGCCTGCACGACAGCTTCCGCTTGTTCGAGCCGGCCGGTGAACACTTCAGTTGGTGGGACTACCGTCAGGCAGCCTTCCGGCGCAACATGGGCCTGCGCATCGACCTGATCCTGATCGGCGACGCCCTCAAATCCGCGGCAAAAACGGCCACCATCGACCGCACGCCGCGAACCTGGGAACGCCCCTCCGATCACACGCCGGTAACGGTTGAGCTGGATATCTGAAGTAACACAGCATCACAAACAGGCAACGGATGAATACACCCAAGACCGAGTGGCCCAGTTCGCTAGGCGACGACGAACTCGACGAGCTGGACCAATACCTGCGCGGCCATGTCGGCGAGGACGACCTGCTGCTCGATGGCGTGCATGGCCTGCTCTCCGCGCTGGCGGTGGGCCCGACGCTGGTATTGCCCGAAGAGTGGCTGCCCGAAGTACTGCACGAACCCTTCACCGACGAAAACGAAGGCAATCGCGTGCTGGCGCTGCTGGCCAAGCTCAACGATTCGATCACCGCCGAACTCGAGGTCGAAGCCTATGAGCCCATCCTCGGTGAAGTGGATACCGAAACCGGCCCGGTGCTTTCCGCTGCCGGCTGGTGCGAGGGTTTCAGCCGCGGCATCGACCTGCGCGCGGGGCTATGGGAAAAGCGCCTGGCGGACGATCCGCAGCTGATGGAAATGCTCGGTCCGGTGATGGCGCTGGCGGTGGACGAGGGCATCCTCAACGCCGACGCGGAATTCGAAAAGCTCAGCGACGATGAATACGACGAGTGCCTGTCGCAGGTGCCCGCCGTGCTCGGTGCGGTGAATCATTACTGGAACGAGCATCCGGTGAGCGAGGCGGAAGTCGAAGCCGCCGTGCGCCCGGTCGAGGAAAAGGAACCGTCGTCGGTGCCGCCGCGTCAGCGCAGCGGGCATTGGGTGCATTGAGCGAGGGGCTGGCCCCTCGCCGCTCTCGAAGGAAACAATCCGTTCCACCCACGCGTCTTGGGCTTGAGCCGCCGCAGCGCCATCATGTTGGCAGTCCACTTTCTGGAGACAGCCATGACTGAGCGCAGCATTGTTCGCCGCATCCGCGGCATCGACACCTCCGACGGCGCGGGTGTGAAGCTCAAGCGCGTCATCGGCCAGCCCGGCCTGGACATGCTCGACCCGTTCCTGTTGCTGGACGAGTTTCGTTCCGACCAGGCGGGCGATTACATCGCCGGTTTTCCCGAGCATCCGCATCGCGGCTTTGAAACCGTGACCTATATGCTCGCCGGGCACATGAAGCACCACGACAACCACGGCAACAGCGGCGATCTGGTGCCGGGCAGCGTGCAGTGGATGACCGCCGGCCGCGGCATCCTGCATTCGGAAATGCCCGAGCAGGAAGATGGCCTGATGTGGGGTTTCCAGCTGTGGGTGAACCTGCCCGCGAAGGACAAGCTGATCGCGCCGCGCTACCAGGACATCGGACCGGAGCGCATCCCGGTCGCGCGCCCGGCGGAAGGCGTCGAAGTGAAAGTGATCGCCGGTGAGTTTGGCGGCGTGACCGGCCCGGTGGCGGAAATCGTTACGCAGCCGATCTATCTGGATATCGCCGTGCAGCCCGGTGCGTCGGTGACCATACCGCTGCCCGAAGGCCACGCCGGCTTTGCCTATGTGTTCGATGGCAAGGACGCCGACGTTGCCGGCCAGCCACTCGCCCGCAGCGAATTGGCAGTGTTGTCGCGCGATGGCGAACTGCGCATCGCCGGTCGCGATACGGCGGCACGCGTCCTGCTGGTGGCGGGCCATCCGCTCAATGAAGCGGTGACCCGCTACGGGCCGTTCGTGATGAATACGCCCGAGGAAATCCATCAGGCCATCGCCGACTTTCGCGCCGGGAAGTTCTGACGAGCTGGCGTTTCCCAAAGACCTCGCCCAACAGCCACCCCGGTACGCCGGGGTGGCTTTTTTTCTGGGCGCAAGCGGCGAGCGAGCCGGCGTCCCATAGCCGACCCTAAAGCCCGCGTGTCGGCCGCCGTTAACGATTTGTAAGGGAAATCCTGACCTCGCTCAGCCGGTTGGCAAGATCAATGCATGTCCACGGTGCCTGCCAGCAAGTTCTCAAAATCAGCAACTTAGCTCGAAAGTTGGGTTGTAAGCGGGCGCAGGAATGTCGTTAAATAAGGATTAATCTAAACGGGTGCAAGTAGCTGTACTATCAACTTACAGTTCTTGCGAAGAAAACACACATAACTCGCTGTATTTTATTATGAATGCCCTGATTACACTCGTTGTCCTGGCCTTGATCGCGACTTTCGTCGCCGCGATCAAGCGCGTGCCGGCCGACCAGGTGCATAGCCTCTACCGACGAGGCAAGCCGTACCGCCTGCTGCAGCCAGGTACCCATATGTCACTCCCGCTGATCGACCGCGTGGAGCACCGCATCGACCTCAGCGGCCAGGTGCTGCGTTTCGAAGAGCTGCTGGCCGACGCCCACGACGTGCGTGGCACGGTGTACTGGCAGGTGCTGGAGCCGGAACGGGCCGACGCAGTGATCGATCATGCCGACCAGCTGATCCGTGGCGGCGCCCTGGCGGCGCTGCGCGACGAGCCGGAGGCGTTCAGCGCCGATCGCCGCGACCTGGGCTCGCGCCTCAAGCAGAGCATGAACGGCGCCCTGCGCGAGCGCGGCATGATGGTCACGCGGGTGGAGCTGGAATTCGCCTGATCCGGTGTGCTGCCGGACAGGCCTGGCGAAGGTGGCCTCAGAGCACCCGCCACAGGGGAGACCCTTGAAGCCCGCTACGGCGGGCTTTTCTTTGTCCTTCGTTTCCCCTCCTGTGGGAGCGCACCCTGTGCGCGACAAGCCACGCTTGGGTGTACCGCTCCGTGGGTTTGTCGCGCACAGGGTGCGCTCCCACAACTGGCGTCCCGTCGTACACACCCGGATACTTGCGTGCCCCGTTCCTGCAAGGCCCTTCCATGACCTCTCGCCAAGTCCTGCAAACCCGGCTGGAAAGCGGCATCGCCGCGCTTGGCGTGAGCTTGCCGGCGGGCGCCGTGGAGCGTCTGCTCGATTACCAGGCCCTGCTGGCGCGCTGGAATGCCACCTACAACCTCACCGCCATCCGCGATCCGCTGGAGATGGTCAGTCGCCATCTGGTCGATTCGCTGGCGATCCTGCCCTATGTGCAGGGCCAGACGCTGGCCGATCTGGGCACCGGCCCCGGCCTGCCCGGCATTCCGCTGGCGATCGCGCGCCCGGAGCTGCAGGTGCTGCTGGTGGATTCCAACGGCAAGAAGGTCCGCTTCCTGCGCGAGGCCATTCGCTCACTGAAGCTTGAGAACGTGCGTGCGGTGCAATCGCGCGTGGAAGAAGTGGAAGGCCAGTTCGATTGCATCACCGCCCGCGCCTTCGCCAGCCTGGAGGACATGCTGGCCTGGGGTGGTCACCTTTTGACCAAGGACGGCATCTGGCTTGCCATGAAGGGCAGGCATCCGGATGAGGAACTGCCTGGCGTACCCGCTGGTTTCGAGGTTCGCGCCATCCATACGCTCGCCGTGCCTGATGTGGGTGGCGAGCGGCACCTTGTGGTACTAGGCCGCACCGCTGGCTGAGCAGGCTGCTAATCTAGCCCCCTTTTCACTCGTTCACGGTATCGACGACACCATGGCCCGCATCATCGCTGTCGCCAACCAGAAAGGTGGTGTCGGCAAGACCACCACCGCCGTCAATCTCGCCGCCGCGCTGGCTGCCGCCAAGCGCAAGGTGCTCTTGGTCGATCTCGATCCGCAGGGCAACGCGACCATGGCGTCGGGCGTGGACAAGCGCGTGGCCAAGCCCAACGGCTGCGAGGTGCTGCTGGACGAGGCGCCGATCGAGCAGGCCATCGTCAAGACCGAAGCGCATTACGACCTGCTGCCCGGCAACGGCGACCTCACCGCCGCCGAGCTGAAGCTGATGGACGCGATTGCGCGCGAAAGCCGCCTCAAGGACGCGCTGTCGAAGATCGCCGATCGCTACGACATCGTGCTGATCGACTGCCCGCCCTCGCTGCACCTGCTGACGCTCAATGCGCTGACGGCAGCGACGGGTCTGTTGATTCCAGTGCAGTGCGAATACTTCGCGCTGGAAGGTCTATCCAGCCTGCTCGATACGGTGAAGGCCGTGCGCCAACGCCTCAATCCCGCGCTGGAAATCGAAGGCCTGCTGCGCACCATGTACGACGTGCGCAACAACCTCGGCAACGAAGTGTCAGCGCAGCTGACCACGCATTTCGGCGACAAGGTGCTGCGCTCGATCATTCCGCGCAACGTGCGCCTGGCCGAGGCGCCCAGCCATGGCCAGCCGATCCATCTGTATGACCGCAGCTCGCGCGGCGCCATTGCCTATATCGGCCTGGCCGGCGAGATGATCCGCCGCGATCGCAACCAGCAGGCGGCAGCGCTCGATCACGCCAACGACGTGGTCACGCCGACGCTGCACGAGAGTGACGAGACGCTCGACGACATCGTCGACATCCATCAGGAGTAAGCATGTCCGCTGCGAAAAAACGAGGCCTGGGACGCGGGCTCGATGTGCTGCTCGGCGGCAATGACGAACCCGGCAAGCCCTCGGTGCTTGAGCAGGAAGGCGAATTGCGCCACCTGCCGATCCAGCAGATCCAGCCCGGCAAGTACCAGCCGCGTCGCCATTGGAACGACGAGGCGCTGGACGAACTGGCGGCCTCGATTCGCGCGCAGGGACTGATCCAGCCGGTGGTGGTTCGCGCCATCGGCAAGAACCAGTACGAGCTGATCGCCGGCGAACGCCGCTGGCGTGCCGCGCAGCGCGCGCAGCTGTCGGAACTGCCGGCGCTGGTGAAGGACGTGCCGGAAGTGGCCGTGCCGGCCATGGCTCTGATCGAAAACATCCAGCGCCAGGACCTCACGCCGCTCGAAGAAGCCGACGCGCTCAAGCGCCTGATCGACGACTTCGCGCTCACCCACCAGCAAGCTGCCGATGCCGTCGGTCGCTCGCGTGCATCCGTTTCCAACTTGCTGCGCATGACTGAGCTGCCAGCCTCCATCAAGCGCCTGCTCGATGAAGGCAAGCTGGAAATGGGCCACGCCCGCTGCCTGATCACCCTGCCCGAAAGCATGGCCGAAGGTCTCGCCCTGGAAGCCTCCCGCCACGGCTGGAGCGTGCGCGAGCTGGAAGAAGCCGCGCGTCGCGCGCAGACGGCGCCCAAGGGCAAGGCCAAGCACACGCCGTCGCGCGATCCGAATGTCGACGCGCTGGAACGCGAACTGGGCGAGCGCTTTGCCACTCGCGTGGAGTTGGCGCAGGGGCGCGGAGGCAAGGGCAAGTTGGTGATCCACTATCACAGCAACGATGAGCTGGATGGGATTCTGGGGAAGATTCGCTGAGGCGAATGGCTTCGTCTTTCTGCTCGTCATCGAGCCCGTCGCGTCATGCGAGGACCCGGGCGCCAAGAGCCACAAAACGCCCGGCCTAGCCGGGCGTCCTTTTTTGTAGGAGCGCACTTGTGCGCGACCAGCCGACGGAGCGTTAGCGCTGCGGTCTCGCACAAGTGCGCTCCTACAAGGGGATGCACGCCGGTGGGGGCGGTCAGAGTTGCCGGCCCGCTCTTTGTGGGAGCGCACCCTGTGCGCGACAAGCCGACGGAGCGGTACACCCAAGCGCGGCAGTCGCGCACAGGGTGCGCTCCCACAGACAAGCCGGCACGGCGGCGGAGGCTCCGCCTTAAGTGCGGCGATCAGCATTCATCCGAGGCTCGGTCGAGTGCCGGAAGGCCCCCGAGCCGCCCCGCCGCCTGACGCCAGCCCCTCCACCCACTAGAATAGCCCCCTGGCGCCCCTGCGCCCCCTGTTAAAGACCAAGGCCCTCCCCATGCCACAGCTGTCCGTCGTCGTGCCGGTGTTCAACGAGCGCGACAATATTCCGCCGCTGCTCGCCGAAATCGCCGCTGCCCTGCGCGGCAAGGTGGACTTCGAGGTCGTCTATGTGGACGACGATTCCAGCGACGACAGCGTGGCCGTGCTGGCGGCGGAGAAGGCGAAGTATCCGGAGTTGCGCATCGTGCGCCACCTCACCCGCAGCGGTCAGAGCACGGCGGTGTGGAATGGCGTGCGCGCGGCGCGTTCGCCGTGGATCGCCACCCTGGACGGTGATGGCCAGAACGATCCGGCCGATATTCCCAAGCTGCTCGCCCAGCGCGAACAGAGTGGCCCGGACGTGCGCCTGTTTGCTGGTTGGCGCACCACGCGCCGGGACAGCTTCAACAAGCGCATCTCGTCCAAGATCGCCAACGCGGTGCGTTCGCGCATGCTGCGCGATTCGACGCCCGACACCGGTTGCGGCCTGAAGCTGTTCGACCGCGACGTGTTCATGCGCCTGCCCTACTTCGACCACATGCACCGCTATCTGCCGGCGCTGGTGAAGCGTGCGGGCTTCCAGAGCACCAGCGTGCCGGTGGGTCATCGCCCGCGCACGGCGGGTACCTCCAAGTACGGCATGCTCGATCGCCTGTGGGTAGGCATCGCCGACCTGCGTGGCGTGGCCTGGCTGATGCGCCGTGGCAAGGTCACCCAGGTCGAAGAGATCTGAGTTAGCGACTGACTTACCTGTGTGTGGGAGCGCACCCTGTGCGCGACAGGCCCACATGTTGGACTGCGCTGCCGATGATCGCGGTGCCATCCGGCACCGCGTTCGCGCACAGGGTGCGCTCCCACAACGCGTTCTTCATCGGCGTATGCTGATGATTCGTGCTTCGGGAGGCCGCCCGTCCATGAGTATCACCGTCAAGCGCATCTATGAGGCGCCCGCCAAGAGCGATGGCTATCGCGTGCTGGTGGACCGCGTATGGCCGCGTGGCATGAAGAAGGAAGACGCCGCGCTCGATGCCTGGAGCAAGGAGCTGGCGCCATCCACCGCCCTGCGCAAATGGTTTGGCCACGATCCCGCGCGCTGGGAAGGTTTCCGCCACCGCTACGCTACCGAACTCGATGCCGCGGCCGAGCATTGGCGCCCTCTGCTGACCCAGGCATCGCGTCACCGCATCACGCTCTTGTTCGGTGCGCGCGACGAGGAGCACAACAACGCGGTGGCGCTGAAGTGCTATCTCGATGCGCTGTTAAAGGCCAACGGCCAGCATTGAACGCTCAGGAGCGGCCGGTAAACACGCCGGTGCGTGTCGGCTGCCAGTTCGCCAATGCCAGACGGGCCTGTTTGCGGCCCATCTCGATCAATTCGCCGGCGCGGTAGAACTCGTACACCGTGGCCACATTGCGCGGCATGCGGATCAACAGATCAGGCTCGTACGCCGCCAGGCGCAGGCGCGACAGATTGGCCTGCATCAGGTCCATCGATTGCATGAGCAGTTCCAGCATGCCCGGTTCGCGCGCCTTCTCGGCGCCATGCGGCATGAGCTTGCCGATGAACTCGCCGATGCGCGACCGATAGCCGTCGTTGCTCGCCGTGGGTGTCGCGCGCACCTCGTCCGGGGTGCCGGCATCGGGCGGGCCGTCCATGCTCACGGCGAACAGATAGTCCGCCGGATCGCGGATCAGCGGCGTCACCGGTACGGGATTGAGCAGACCGCCGTCGATCAGGCGCCGCTCGGACAAGGTATGCGGACGAAAAATGGTCGGAATGGCGATGGACGCACGGATCGCATCAAACAGCGGGCCGCGGGTGAGCCAGACTTCGCGTTCGCGGTCCAGGTCGGTGGCGACGGCGGTGAAGGCGATCGGCAGATCTTCAATGGCGACGTCGCCGATCAGCCCACGCATGGTCTCGATGATGCGCTCGCCCTTGATCAGGCCACCGCCCGACAGCGTCCAGTCGACCAGCTTGAGCACATCCATCTTGGCCAGCGAACAGACCCAGTCGCGGTAGACGCCCAGTTTGCCGGTGGCGTAGATGCCGCCGATCAGCGCGCCCATCGAGGTGCCGGCAATCGCGACGATTTGATAGCCCTGCGCTTCGATCTCCTCGATGGCGCCGATATGCGCCAGACCTTTCGCGCCTCCGGAACCAAGTGCGAGCGCGACGGTCGGTTTTCTGGTGACGTTGGCTTCGGCAGGAAGCGTCGAGGGATCGGCGATATCAGTGGCGCTCATGGCTCAGACGACAAAAAGTGAGTGGAGAGGAGTGCGTGGCGAGAGGCTGCGTCCACGCGCGTGCTCGCATCACCCTCGTCTTGGCCCACTTATCTCACTGATAGCCGCCCAGTGCCAGCTGCAGCTGGATCTTCATTTCCTCGCGCAGCGACAAGGGCGCCACCACTTCCGCATCCGGACCGTACTTGAGTACGTCCATCAGCAATTCCTTGGAATTGGAATACGGCACCTGCAGCTCATAGCGGCCGTCGGACAGCCACTCGCCCTTCTGCTGCGAATGCCAGTGTTCGTCGGCCACCCAGCGTGCGGCGTGCTGCGAGAAACGCAGCGTGGCCCAGGCCTTGGGCTTGCCGGCAAAGATGCCGTAGCTGGAGGCCAGCGCGTCGTTGAGTTCCTGCTCGACCACGTCGCGCGCGGGATCTTCGAGCGATTGCGGCTCGGCAATGCGATCCACGGCGAAACTGCGCAGCGCTTCGCGGTCGTGATCCCATACATCGAGATACCAGTTGTCGCGATAGTGCGTCAGGCGTTGCGGCGACACGCGGCGATGACTGTCCGCATTGGTCGTGCGCGCGCGATAGCGGAAACGCAGCTGCTTGCGTTCGAGCACGGCGCCGGCGACCACGCGGAACACCTGCTGGTCGAGCTTGCGTTCGCCCCAGGCGATGACGCGGATGCGTTCGATCGGCAGCGTCTTGCCGGTGCCCTGGTCGGACAGCAGGTGTTCGATGCGCGCCTTGAACGGCGCGAGTGCGCCGGCAAGCACGCCCGGTCCGCTGCGACCAATCAGTTCGTTGAGCGCAAGCAAGGCGGCGAGTTCATCCGAGGTCAGCCACAGCCCCGGCAACTCGAATCGTTCGCCTTCGCCCACCGCATAGCGAAACGCGGCGTGCTCGCCGCCTGCGCTTTCGATGGGCGCACCCAACGCGTCGCGCAGAAACGCCACGTCGCGATACAGCGTGGCACGCGAGCACTCCAGCTCGTCCATCAGACGAGGAAGAGGCACGGGATAGTGCGCCGACTTCAGCAATCGGTGCAGGGTGAGAATGCGCTCGTAACGATCCATGAAATGATTTTCGACGGCTGCCTCCGCGTAGCATGCGCACCGTTGGCGGAACCCGCAAGTCCACCAGATGGTGGGATTCAGCAAGACCACGCCACGGTCACGCGCACGTGATCCCCCCTTCACGTACAAAAGACACCACGCTCATGAAGCCGCGCCACCAAGCTCAGCCATACGCTGTCGTCAGCAGCCGCACCGTCCCCGCACGGGCGCGACCACGCCCCTTGGCCGCCACCTTGTTGCACGTCAGCGGCTATGACGGCTTTGGGCTTTGGATGGTGCTTGGACTCGCGCTGGCGGTGGGTGTGTATCCCGATGGTCGTGGCGACGTGCTGGTGCCGGTGGCGCTGGGTGCATCGCTGGTAGCCATGGGTTTGCTCGCGGCCTGCCTGCATTCGCGCTGGATGACGCACTGGCATGGATGGGTCATCGTCAGGGGCTCACGGCCCACGCGCGACGCCCTGGTGGCACTCGCCTGCGGCTTGCCGGTGCTGGCGGTGGCAGGGCTGGCGCGTGGTGACAACGCGTTCTGGGCAACGCGTTTGTCGGGCGCGGCGATGGCGTTGTGCTGCTTCGCCAGCATCATCGTGGCGGCGTATGCGGATGCCCAGCGGCAGGCGCCCGGCATGGATCCGCAACTGGCCACGCAGTTGCCGCTCAGTCGGGTGGTGTCGGCCACTTATGGCGGGGGGCTGTGGCTGTGGCTTTGCACGGCTGGCCAAAACACCGATGAGACCATTTTGCACCCGCTGTCGTGGATCATCGGCTTGCTGGCGCTCGCGCTGCTGCGCGGCCTGGTGGAGAGCCTGCGCTGGCAGGCGACGCTGCGGCGGGTGGCGGCGCCGCGCGGTCGGCTGGAATTGCAGCCCAAGCGTTATCTGGCGGCGCTGCTGGTGTATGCGGTGCCGTGCGTGGCCTTGTTGCTGATGAGCTTCGAAGACGGCTGGCTCGCCCTGGCCGCCGTGGCGGCCGTGAGTTGCACGGTAGGCATGGCGACCGAGCTAAGTTTGTATGATGAAGCCCTGGCAGCCTTGCCAGACGGCCCCTGAGGGGCTCGTCGCGCGTCAGCGCTGAACAAAACCTCCCCCGGTTCACAGGCAGTTCAATCCGCCCCGTTAAGGTGGCGGCCTGCCAATTTTTAACGAAAAAGGAACAATCTCAGATGAAAAGCACCCTGATGGCGGGCGCCCTGCTCGCAGCGCTGGCCAGTTTTGGCGCTCAAGCCGACGACGCGTCATCCAATCCGGCCAACAACGGCGGGTGGACGGGTTCGGGCGAATTCGGTTTCGCGTCCTCCTATGGCAACTCCCGCTCGGAAAACATCAACGCCAAGCTCGGCGTGAGCCAGGAAAACGACATGTGGAAGAACAACTTCTTCCTCAATGGGCTGCGTTCCAAGGGCGAGGTCGAGGTGCAGGACCAGCAAGGCAACACCGTCGACCGCCTCACCACCACGGCCAATCGCTACGACAGCGGCGCCTCGGTGGGCTACAAGCTCGATCCGCGCAGCTACATCGTGACGGCCGCGCGTTATGAGCACGACGATTTCGGCGCCAACCTGTGGCAGGGCATCGTCTCGGTCGGCTACGGCTATATCGCGCTGAAGACGGAGCGCACCGAGCTGTCGTTCGAAGCCGGCCCCGGTTACAAGCGCTATCGCCCTGCCGACGTCGACCAGGCGGTGACCCAGCCCGATGGCACCACCGAAACGGTACGCGTGCGCCAGAACACCGTGAGCGAAGCGGTCGGCCGCGGTCTGGTCAACTACAAGTACCGCCTCACCGACAACACCGCATTCGAAGACACCCTGCTGATCGAAGCGGGCTCGGACAACAAGTACTACCAGAACGATATCGGCCTGTCGGTCAGCATGACCAAGAAGGTGGCGCTCAAGCTCGGCTATCAGCTGCGCTACAACAGCGATGTGCAGCCCGGCACGCAGAGCACCGATTCGCTGGTGACGACCAATCTGCTCTACAACTTCTAAGCGCTCGCGCTTTGCCCAAGCCGCCCTGGCTGGCCGTCGACGACGGGTCCGCGGGGCGGCTTTTTCTTTGGACTCAGTGGCCGAGCAAGGAGGCCGCGCCTTGCGCGAACAGCGCTTCAGCGACCTGCTTGCCCAGCGCCTCGGCCTGATCGCCTTCCGCTTCGGCTTGGGCCTGCAGCAGGCGACCGCTGCTCACGTCGCCCACCATGCCGCGCAGATGCAGGCCGCGCTCGGTCACCGTGCACCACGCACCCACCGGCACCGTGCAGCTGCCGCCCAGGGCCTGGTTCATGGCCCGCTCGGCGGTGACGGCCAGGCGGGTCTGGGCATCGTCCAATGCCGCCAGCAAGGCAAGCACCTCGGGCTGATCGGAGCGTGCCTCGATCGCGATGGCGGCTTGTCCCGGCGCAGGCAGCCAGTCAGGAGCGGCGAGACGCCCGCGGATGCGCGAGGCCAGGCCCAGGCGCTCCAGCCCGGCGCAGGCCAGCAGGATCGCCTCGTAGTGGCCTGCGTCGAGCTTGGACAGGCGCGTGCCTACGTTGCCGCGCAGGTCGAGCAGGGTCAGGTCCGGGCGCACGGCGCGCAGCTGCGCCTGGCGGCGTAGCGAGGAAGTACCCACGCGGGCGCCCAGCGGCAGCGCGGCCAGATTGGCGTAGTCATTGCTCACGAAGGCATCGGCGGCGTCGGCGCGCGGCAGGATGGCCGGCAGCGTAAAGCCTGCTTCCAGCTCGGAGGGCACGTCCTTCAACGAGTGCACTGCCAGGTCGGCGCGGCCTTCCAGCATGGCCACTTCCAGTTCCTTGAGGAACAGTCCCTTGCCGCCGATCGTGGCCAGGGGCTGATCGAGGATCTCGTCACCTCGCGTCGACAACGGCACCAGGTCGACGAACAGCCCCGGATGGATCAGACGCAGCTCCGCCGCGACGTGTTCAGCCTGCCAGAGGGCGAGTGCGCTCTTGCGGGTGGCGATGCGCAGCGTGGTTGGCGTCATGGTGATCTCGGTGGGGGCGTCGCACGAGGCGTCGTCGGGGGCCCCATTGTCGCGTAATTATTGCCGCGGCTGCATTAGGTAGCCGGTCGCACTAGCAGCTATCCTGCGCCCGGGATGGGACAGCAAGGAGTGTTGTCATGAAGATCCGCAGGGTGGTTTGCAGCGTCCTTTTCATCATCGTCGGCCACGCCGCGTTCGCGGCGAATGTTCCACCGGTCACCAGCAGCGCTGCGACGGCGTTACCCGTGCTGTTGCCGGATGGACGGCCATACACTGATCCTGATCTATCCGCACGTGGGTTGCCTGAGGCGTCCGCGTTCAACCAAGGTGGCTATCCCGGCAGCGCGCTGCAGCTTTCGCCCGTGCGCAAACTGACCGACGAAGGCTGGCTGGCGGCGAGCGCGCATCGCGCGAGCGCGGCGCAGATCAACTTCCATCGCGCGCTGCGCATCAAGCCGAACGATCGTCGCCTGCTTTGGGCGGTGGGCTGGAGCATGATCAATCTCAACGACCCGGCGTGTGCGCTCGAAGCGTTCCAGCGCAATCTCTCGCTGCGTCCGCAGCAACGTCCGCAGTGGGTGCCGATGGCGATGGCGCTGACGTATACGGCGTCGGGCCAGCGTGACGTGGCCGTGGCCTGGTATCGCGCCGCGGCGCTCAGCGATCCGGTGCGCTTTGGCACTGACAACGCCACCCGCCGCAGCACGCTGCACTGGACCGCCAGCGAGCGCGCGCTGATCAGGCAATTGATCGGCTATGCATCGCAGGGCGATGGCCCCGAGAACAGCGAGCTGGCGTCGCGTTGACCGACCGGCGAAGCGGCGAGGTGTTGAGCTCGCCGCTTCAACCCATGCGCAGCAGCTTGCGCAAGGTCGGCAAGTTGCGTCGGCTCACTTCCGGCATCAGCTCGGTGCCGCCCAGTCGCGCCAGCACGCGGCCATCGGCGAGTGTTTTGAGGCCGAGCAGACGTTGCGCCGGCACCAGGCAATTGCGATGCAGGCGTATCAGGGTGTCCGGATAGGCCTCTTCCAGCTGGCGCAGCGACTCTTCCAGCAGCAGCTGGCCACCGCGGTGTTGCACCACCACGTACTTCTCTTCCGCCAGCAGGCAGACCACGTCGTCGAGCGCGACGCGCACCTGCTCGCCGCGCAAGCGCCCGTGCAGATAACCGCCGGTATCGCGCGGCGCCTGCTGCAGGCGCTGGCGTGCGCGCTGCAAGGCCTCGTTGAGCCGCTCGAGTCGGACCGGCTTCAGCAGATAGTCCACGGCGCCCAGGTCGAACGCGTGTAAGGCATGGCTTTCGTAGGCGGTGCAGAACACCACCAGCGGACGCTTGCTGCTTGCCAGTCGCTGCGCCAGTGCCGTGCCGCTCATGCCGGGCATGTTGATGTCCAGCAGCAGTACGTCCGGTTGCAGCTCGCCGAGCGCTTCGAGCGCGGCCTCGCCATCGGCCACGCTGCCGGCCACTTCGACGTCGTGGCATTCGCCCAGCAGCGCCGCGAGGCGGGCGCGTGCCAGGGGTTCGTCGTCAACGATAAGTACGCGCATGGGTTCGGTTCTATGCTTCCGGCAGCTGCAGGCGCACGATGAAACGCCCGCCTTCGGGGCCGGCGATGACGCGCGCGCGTGGACCATAACGATAGGCCACGCGGCGACGTACGTTGTCCAGGCCGTGGCCATGACCGCCGGGCGCCGGTTCGCTGGCCAGCGGGTTGTCGATTTCGATCAGGATGTCGCCGCGCTCGCGGCGGCCGCGCAGGATCACCTCGCCGCCTTCGCGCAAGGGCTGGATGCCATGACGCACGGCGTTCTCCACCAGCGGCTGCAGCAGCAGGCGCGGCAGTGGAAACGCATCGGGCAGATCGTCCAGCTCACGCCGTACGCGCAAGCGTTCGCCCAGGCGAAGCTGCTCGATGTCGAGGTAGCGATCGACCAGGCCCAGTTCCTCGCCCAGCGTGCCATCGCGCGTGCTGTGTTCGCCCAGGGCGGCGCGGAACAATTCGGAGAGATCCTCGACCGTGCGCTCGGCCGCGGCGGGATCCACTCGCACCAGCGCCGCCACGGTATTCATGCTGTTGAACAGGAAGTGCGGACGGATGCGCGCCTGCAACGCCGCCACCTGGGCCTGCGAGACCGCCTCGAGGCGGGTCTGCCACTGCGCGAGCAAGTAGAAATAGCGCAGCATCGCGGCGCCGAGCAGGGCGGCAATCACCGTGTTGTTGAGCACGAAGTCGCCGGTGCTGTCGCGCAGCAGGCTCATCTGCAGCAGGCCGTCCATCCAGTGCACCAGCGCGCTGCCGGCCATCACGATCACCACCATGGCCATCCATACGGCGGCATACGACGCATGACCCGGCAGGCGCAGAAACAGCGGACGCAGCTTGCACAAGGCGACGCCGATCACTACGGCCAGCCAGTCGGCAAACAACATGCCCACGCTGAAACCGCGCCAGCCGTGGCTGTTGTTGGGCGCCAGCCACATCACCGTGACCGTGACCGAGGCCATGATCAGCAGCGCGAAGATCACCGGGCCGCTGCAGAAATCAGGCAGCGGGCGATGTTCCGCGCGACTAGGTGCCGGTGGCGTGGTGGTGGACTCCCTCATGTGAAGGAGTATGCCGCATGCGTGGTCAGGCTACTTTGAGCGTCATCCCAGCCCACGCCGACAGCCGGCGGCCATCAGACGCCCAGGCGCACCGTCATCCACTGGCGCAGGTCGGCCACTTCCTCGCCGCACACGGAGTGCGGCATCGGATAGGTGTGCCAGCTGACCGAATAGCCCAGCGACTGCAGCAGATCGCGCGAGCTGACGCCGCGGGTCAGCGGCACGATCGGGTCGGCGGTGCCGTGGCCCCAGAACACCGAGGCGTGGCCGTTGGCGGGGCTGCGTTCGCTGGCAAAGGAGTCCTGCAACGGCAGGTAGGTGGACAGGGCGATGATGCCTGCCAGCGGCTGCGCGTGGCGCAGGCCGCCCGCCAGTGCGATGGCGCCGCCCTGCGAAAAGCCGGCCAGCAGGATGCGCGAGCTGGGCACGCCGCGCTCGTTCTCGCGGGCGATCAGCGCTTCGACGCTGGCGATGGAGGCCCGCATCCCGGTTTCGTCCTGGCGGGAAATCAGGTCGACCCCCACGATGTCGTACCAGGCGCGCATCGGCATGCCGCCATTGACCGTCACCGGTCGCACCGGCGCATGCGGAAAGACGAAGCGCAACGCCGGCCACTCCGGCGAGACCAGCTCCGGCACGATCGGGGCGAAGTCGTTGCCGTCGGCCCCCAGTCCGTGCAGCCAGATCACGCTATGGCCGGGGTTGGGAGCGGTTTCGATCTCGACAGTAGGGAGGGGCATGTTGTTCGCCGTGCTGGGTCTTTCAGGGGGATAGCATGCCTTGAAGACACGCAGGAGAACCTCACGGAACGCATGGCCCGCGGGGTTGGCCGACAAGGCGCCGACCAGAAGCCCGACATGGGCTTGGGGATAACCGGTAAGACTACCTGCCTAGGCGATCAGTTTGTACGGGACCATCGGCGCTTGTGCAGTCCGAAGGCTTGGCTATGCTCCGACGTTTTGACTGTGGAGCCATCCATGCGCCGAACGCTGTTCGCCGGCCTTGCCGCCCTTGCCACGCTGCCCGCGGCGGCCTTGTCGCCCCCGTCCTCCGGTGCGCAGCTGGATCTGGAAACCATCATGGCCAATCCCGACTGGATCGGCGCTGCGGTGGAACAGCCCTACTGGAGCGTGGACGGCTATAGCCTGTACTACTCGCTCAAGCGCGACGGCAGCAAGGTGCGCGACCTGTATCGCGTCGACGCCGCCGGTGGCCAGGCCACCAAGCTCGATCCCGCCGCCATGGCGCAGGCCGAAGGCCCGGCGGTCTACGACCGGGCGCACCGCCACGCTGCCTATGTGATGCACGGCGACGTGTTCATCGTCGATCTCACCACCGGCCGCCATGTGCAGGTGACCCGCTCGACCGAGGCGGAATCCGCGCCGCGCTTTTCCAGCGATGGCCGCAGCCTGCAGTACCGCCAGGCCAACAACTGGTTCGTCTACGACCTCGCCTCCGGCGTGAGCGCACCGGCTGCCGTGCTGCGCTTTGTCGACGATCCGCAGGCCAAGAAGCCCGACCAGCTCAAGGACATGCAGCTGGAGCTGTTCCGCTCGCTGCGTGAAAACAAGTCCGACAAGGACGCCTCGCGCGACAACGACGACGCACTGATCGCCGCCGATCCCGGCCGTGCACCCAAGCCCATCTATCTGGGCGAAGGCGGCGAACCGGCCGACACCGAACTGTCGCCGGACGGCCGCTGGATGGTGGTGGTGACCAAGCCCAAGGGCGCGAAGGAAGGCAAGCGTCCGGAAGTCACTCACTACGTGACCGACTCGGGTTACGCCGAGCAGCAGGAAGCGCGCGTCTACGTGGGCCGCAACGATCCCGCGCCGCAGTCGATGGTGCTGGTGGATCTGAAGTCCGCCAAGTTCTATCCGCTGAAGACCGACGGTCTCCCCGGCATCAAGGACGACCCGCTCAAGGACATCCGCGCCAAGACGGTGGCCGCGCTCGAGAAGGACGGCAAGGGTGATGAAGCCAAGGCGCTGAAGGCGCCGGAGATCCGCCCGGTGCGCATCGTCTCCAATGCCGACGACGGCGGCGGTGGCGGCATCGTGTGGAGCGACGACGGCCAGAACGTGGCCATCCAGCTGCGCGCGATCGACAACAAGGACCGCTGGATCGCCAGCGTGGACTTCGACAAGCACGCACTGGTCAACCAGCACCGCCTCACCGACAACGCCTGGATCAACTGGAACTTCAACGATTTCGGCTGGCTCAAGGATGGCCGCACGCTGTGGTATCTCAGCGAGGAAACCGGCTACTCGCAGCTCTATACCAAGTCGCCCGGCGGCAAGGCCAAGGCGCTCACCAGCGGCAAGTTCGAAGTGAGCCATCCCGCGCTGAGCCAGGACGGCCAGTGGTTCTACGTGCGCACCAACCAGGTCGCGCCATATAGCTATGACGTGTATCGCGTGCCCAGCGCCGGCGGCGAACTCGCCCGCCTGACGCAGGTGCAGGGCATGGACGATTTCGCGCTGTCTCCCGATGGTCGCCAGCTCGCCGTGCTGCATTCGGCGCCGTACACGCTGGCGCAGCTGGCCGTGCAAGGCGTCGACGGTGGCGCATCGCGCGAACTCACCAACACGATGAAGCCGGCCTTCACCGCGCATGCGTGGATCCAGCCGAAGATCATCGGCATTCCGTCGTCGCATGGCGCGGGCACGATCTGGGCCAAGTACTACGGCCCGGCGGATGAAGCCGCCGCCGCTTCGCGTCCCGCGGTGATCTTCGTGCACGGCGCGGGCTATCTGCAGAACGTCACGCTGTCCTACTCCAACTACTTCCGCGAACAGATGTTCCACAACCTGCTGGTGCAGCAGGGCTATGTGGTGCTCGATATGGACTACCGCGCTTCGGACGGCTATGGCCGCGCGTGGCGCACGGCGATCTATCGCCAGATGGGCCATCCGGAACTGGAAGACCTGCTGGATGGCAAGGCGTGGCTGGTGAAGAACCACGGCGTCGACACCAGGCGTGTGGGCATGTACGGCGGCAGCTACGGCGGCTTCATGACGCTGATGTCGCTGCTGCGCGCGCCAGGCGAATTCGCGGCTGGTTCTGCGCTGCGTCCGGTGACGGACTGGACCAGCTACAACCACGAATACACCTCCAACATCCTCAACGATCCCCAGCTCGATCCGGAGTCGTACCAGGTCAGCTCGCCGATCAATTTCGCCGACAAGCTGCAGGATCCGCTGTTGATGCAGCATGGTCTGATCGACGACAACGTGATGACCAGCGACACCATCCGCATGTATCAGCGCTTCATCGAGTTGCACAAGAACAACTTCTGGATGTCGTTGTATCCGATGGAGCGGCATGGCTTTACGCATGCGGACTCCTGGTACGACGAGTACCGGCGGATTGATGAGTTGTTCAATACGTATGTGAAGCCGGTGAAGCAGTAACGCGCTCTGCTCCCTCTCCCCGGCGGGGAGAGGGTTGGCGGCGTTGCCACCTTTACGGTGGTGAGGGGTCAACCTTGAGAAGCCGCTTCAACTGGAGCGGCTTTTTCTTTGGCTCGTCATCTCGGCGTTGGCCGGGAGCGCCTTTCAACACCCCCGGATGACGCGCCTTCCGGGCTGCGCGTGCGGGTTGCGGGGACCTCGAGAGCGGAGAGCCAAGAGCGGAGAGCCACATCAAGAGCCACGCAACGTCCGACGCTGCTGGGCCGCTCTCTTGTAGGAGCGCACTTGTGCGCGACCAGCCTACGGAGCGATGCACCCACACGCTGCGGTCGCGCACAAGTGCGCTCCTACAAAAGAGTTCGCGCGCGTGTGGGTGGCCAATTGATGGCTACGGGCGCTTCGTTGTGCGAGCGCACCCTGTGCGCGACAAACCTACGGAGCGGTACACCCAGGCGTGGCTGTCGCGCACAGGGTGCGCTCCCACAGGCAAGCGGCAAAGTGAGGACTCAGTGCGCTACTGCGCGCCTTGCGCCGCAAAATACCTCGCCGGCGGTTGGCCAAAACTCCGCCGGAACATCGCCACGAAGGCGCTCACGCTCGCATAGCCCAAGGCATCCGCTACCGCCGACACCGGTTCGCCGTCGGCCAAGCGTTCCAGGCCGTGGGTCAAACGTGCCAGCTGTCGCCACTGCGCAAAGCTCAACGCCGTTTCGCTGCGGAACAAGCGGCTGAGGCTGCGTGGCGACAGGCCGGCCCAGCCGGCCCACTCATCGAGGCCGCGGTTGTCGTTGGGGTTTTCCAGCAGCGCCACGGCGATGCGCAAGGCGCGGCGGTCCACCGGCATGGGCAGGTGCAAGGGTTCGCGTTGGGCGCGGCAGATTTCTTCCAGCAGCACGGTGGTCAGGCGCTCCTGGCTCTCGTCCAGCTGGGTTTCCCAGATCCAGGAGCTGGCGCGGCGCACCAGCGCGCGCATCAACTCGGTCACACCGATCACGCACGGATCGGCAGGCAGACAGCCGCATTCGGGCGGGGTTACGAACACGCCCCAGCCGGTCATCGGGCCGCTGAGGGTCACCGTGTGTTCCACGCCGGGCGGCATCCAGCCGGCGCGGTGCGGGGGGAGCAGCCAGGAACCCTGGGCCGTGCGCACGTGCACCAGTCCACTTTCCACGCAGTACAGCTGGCCGCGCAGATGGGAGTGCCAGCCGTACTCGCGGGTGCCGTCGTGGTACTCGCTGGCGGCTTCGCCCTCGGTCCAGTAGGCGATCACCGAGGGCCCATCGCGGCGCTCGATGAGCTCGTGGAAGCGGTTCTCGTCGTGCTCGCTGACATGGCCCATGGCTGATTCTCGACAAACTTTGACCAAATAACGCTAACAGTAATCACTCCGTCTGCCCAATCATGCTGGCCCGATCCCCACCGCTGCCGCCGCTCGCGGTGTCGAACGTGCCGACAGTCGCGGTTTGTCGAGCCCCTGCCAAAGCTCCTGCTTGATCCGGAGCTGTCACGCCCGCACGCCGATACACGTCTTGATTCAGCCAGCGCGGCGCCGCCCCGGCGTCCAAGGGAGCCGATCCATGTCGATGATTGCCGTACGCATGCCCACCGCCGAGACCGAGCCGCTCGAGGCGTTCGTGGCCTGTGCCCACCAGATGCTGGACCCCGACCTGCCCGAGGCCAGCCGGCGAGCCCTGGAGCCGAGGCTGGTCGCCCTGCTGCCGACCCTGCGGGCGCTGGGCGTGTTCGAGCTGTTCGAAGTGCGCCACCCGGCCCTGCGGACCTGGCTGGAGGATGAGCTGCGGGAGGGACCCCATTGAGGGCAGCTAGACCTTGTCCGGGCAAAATCTAACCAACACATCTTTGCCTTGACAAATATTATTCCGGCAATAAAATTGCCCTCCCATGACCTCCTCCCAAACCCCTTCCTACCCCCAGGACAGCATCGGCGTACTCGTCGGGCTGGTTCGCGGCGAGATCGTGCGCAAGCTGGAAGCCGAGATGCAGGCTGCGGGTATCGAGCTTCGTTTCACCCAGTTCCTGATCCTCAAGCGCCTGGCCTTGATGGGCCCGATGTCGGCCAGTGAACTGGCCCGCGCGGTGGAACTGGACGGCGGCGCGATGACGCGCCAGCTCGACCAGCTCGAAGGCAAAGGCCTGCTGCGCCGCCTGCCGCATGAACAGGACCGCCGCGCCCTGCGCATCGAGCTGACCCCGGCGGGAGACGACATGTGGCGGCAGATGACGCCATGCAACGAACACGTTCTGGATGCCGCCCAAAAGGCGCTGAACCCGACCGAGCGTGAGCAGTTGCGCGATTACCTGGTGCGCGTGCTGAACGCGCTCCGCGATATGAATTGACCCGCTTCTACTTTTGGAAACCTACGCCATGCGTCTGCAAATCCTTGCGGCAGCCACCGGCCTCTCACTCGCGCTGGCGGGATGCGTCAGCAGCGGCGGCCTGCACCCGGAAGGCACGCTGACCGACGCCTCGTCACTGAAGGCCGATCGCAGCCTGTCCGGCGCCACGCTCTCCCCCGCCGCCTGGCCGGCCAACGACTGGTGGACCGGTCTGGGCGATCCCCAGCTGAGCGCGCTGATCAGCGAAGCGCTGAAGGACAACCCGAGCCTCAGCGTGGCCGACGCGCGCGCCCGCCAGGCGCAGGCGCAGGCCGGTGCGGCCGATGCCGAGCGCGGCCCCAGCGTGACTGCCGGCGCCAACGTCATCGGTCAGCGTCTGCCGCTCACCGCCGCGCCGCCGGAACTGGGCGGCGGCAAGTTCACCTGGTTCAAGGACGCCCGCGCCAGTTTCAGCTGGGACCTGGATCTGTGGGGCGGCAAGCGCGCCGCCTGGGAAGCCGCCGTCGGCCAGCAGCATGCCGCTGAGATCGAACAGCAGGCTGCACGCATCGAGCTTTCCACCAATGTCGCGCGCGCCTATGTGCAGCTGTCCTACGCCTATGCGCAGCAGGATGTGGCGAAGGCCGAGCACGAGCGCGCCACGACCGCGCGCCAGCTGACCCAGCAACGCGTGTCCGCCGGTCTCGACAATCAGCTGCAGCTCAAGCAGAGCGAAACCGAAGTGGCCAACTCGGACCAGCAGCTGGCCGCGGCCAATCGCGCCATTGATGCGGCGCGTTCGTCGTTGGCGGTGCTGTTGGGCAAGGGGCCGGATCGCGGCCTCGATATCGGTCGTCCGCAGGCACTCAATCCTGCAGCGCTCGCTGTGCCGGCCGATGTGCCGACCGAACTGATCGGCCACCGCGCCGATCTCGTCTCCGCGCGCTGGCGCGTGGAATCGGCGGGCAAGGAGATCAAGGTCGCCAAGACCCAGTTCATGCCCAACGTCAGCCTCAGCGCGATGGCCGGCGTGGCGGCGTTCGGCAGCATCAATCCGCTGCAGTTGCCGGCGCGCTTCTACACGTTTGGTCCTTCGCTGAGCCTGCCGATTTTTGACGGTGGCCGTCTGCGTTCCAATCTGTCCGCCAAGGATGCGCAGTACGACGAAGCCGTGGCCCAGTACAACCAGACGCTGGTGCGCGCGGTGAACGAAGTGGCCGACGGCTACGACGCCGTGCAGTCCGCGCAGGAACAGGTCGCCGCCCAGCAGCGCGCGGTGGATGCCGGCACGCAGGCCTGGCAGCTCGCCGAGCAGCGCTTCAAGGCAGGCGTGGGCAGCTATCTCGAAGCGTTGATCGTGCGACAGCAGTTGCTGGTTGCGCAGCAGCGCCTCGCCGCCCTGCAGTCGCAGCAGGTCGACCTCTCCGTGCAGCTTATCCAGGCCCTCGGCGGCGGTTTCCGTCCGCAGGCGGGCCAGGCCGATGTGGCCGTCCAATCTTCCTCTGAACATTCGCTCTAAAGGCTATCCCCATGTCTAGCCAGAATCCGCTTGCGGCCGAGACCGCAGCCGCCCAACCCCCCAAGAGCCGTCGCGGTTTCCTGTTGAAGGGACTCGTCGCCGTGCTGGTGCTTGCCGCTGTCGGCTGGGGCGTGTGGTACTTCGTCGAAGGCCGTTGGTTTGAAGACACCGACGATGCCTACGTCAACGGCAACCTCGTGCAGATCACCCCGCAGGTGACCGGCACGGTCATCACCATCGGCGCCGACGACGGCGACCTGGTGCATGCCGGCGACGTGCTGGTGAAGCTCGATCCGGCCGATGCCGATGTCGCGCTGGAGCAGGCTCGCGCCAATCTTGCCGGCACCGTTCGCAAGGTGCGCGGCCTCTACAGCAACGTGAGCGGTGCCCAGTCCGAAGTGGCCGTGCGCAAGGTCGCGGTGGACAAGGCGCTGCAGGACTACAACCGTCGCCGCGATCTCGCCAAGTCCGGTGCCATCTCGGCCGAAGAGCTGTCGCACGCAATGGATGCGCTGACCACCGCGCAGAGCGCCCTGACCACCGCGCAACAGCAATTGCAGACCAACAAGGTGCTGGTGGATGACACCGTCGTCGCATCGCATCCGGACGTCCAGACGGCCGCTGCCAAAGTGCGCGCGGCTTATCTCGATGACGTGCGTACCTCGCTGCTTGCGCCGGTCGACGGCTACGTGGCCAAGCGCTCCGTGCAGCTCGGCCAGCGCCTGGCGCCGGGCACGCCGCTGATGGCGGTGGTGCCGCTGCACGGCGTGTGGATCGATGCCAACTTCAAGGAAACGCAGCTGGGCAATATGCGTATCGGCCAGCCGGTGGATATCCGGGCCGACGTGTATGGCGGCTCGGTCACCTACAAGGGCAAGGTCGAGAGCCTGGGCGTGGGCACCGGCAGTGCGTTCTCGCTGCTGCCGGCGCAGAACGCTACCGGCAACTGGATCAAGATCGTGCAGCGCGTACCGGTGCGCGTGTTCTTCACCGATCCCAAGCAGCTGGAAGAGCATCCGCTGCGCATCGGCCTGTCGACCAAGGTGTCGGTGAACCTGCACGACACCAGCGGCCCGCTGCTCGCCAAGCAGGCGCCGACGCAGCCGGCCTTCACCACCGATGTGTACAAGCAACAGCTGGCCAAGGCCGACGGCATGATCGCGGACATCATCCACGCGAACATGGCGGGTGAAGGTCAGAAGCAGTAAGTCGGTAGACATGGAGGCATAACGAGCCTCCATGTCCGCCTCTGTAGTGAAGCTCGTCATTCCGGCGCAGGCCGGAATCCAGTGACGTCAGTGCCGACATGTGCGGATATCTTCACGCCGTGTCGCAATTGGATTCCGGCCTGCGCCGGAATGACGGGCAAGAAAGCCGCGTGCGCCGTCGCAGTCGTGGATGGCGCGCCAACCCTTCATACCGCAGGTTATCCGTGCGATGAGCCAAAATTTCCAGCCGCGCAACCTTGCGTTGACGACCGTCGGTCTCTCGTTGGCCACCTTCATGCAGGTGCTCGACACGACGATCGCGAACGTGTCCTTGCCGACGATTGCCGGCAACCTCGGCGTAAGCGTCAACCAGAGCACCTGGGTGATCACCTCGTTCGCGGTGAGCACGGCTATTGCGTTGCCGTTGACCGGCTTTCTCACGCGCCGCTTCGGCGAGGTGAAGCTGTTCATCTGGTCGACGATGCTGTTTTCGCTCGCCTCTTTCCTGTGCGGCACTGCGCAGAGCATGCCGATGCTGATCCTGTTCCGCGCCATCCAGGGTGCGGTGGCCGGACCGATGTACCCGATCACGCAGAGTCTGCTGATCTCCATTTATCCACCAGCGAAACGAGGCATGGCGCTCGCGCTGCTGGCGATGGTGACGGTGGTCGCGCCTATTGCGGGTCCGATCCTCGGTGGCTGGATCACGGACAATTATTCGTGGCCGTGGATCTTCTTCATCAACGTGCCCATCGGCATCTTCGCCAGCATGGTGGTCGCCAACCAGATGAAGGGGCGCGTGGATGTCACCACGCGGCCCAAGATCGACTACGTGGGCCTGATCACGCTGATCATCGGCGTGGGTGCGCTGCAGATCGTGCTGGACAAGGGCAACGACGAGGACTGGTTCAACTCGACTTTCATCATCGTCACGGCGATCGTGTCGGCGATTGCGATTGCCGTCTTCCTGATCTGGGAACTCACCGACGACGAACCGATCGTCAACTTGAAGCTGCTGCGGCACCACAACTTCCGCACGGGCACGATCGCGCTGGTCCTGGCGTATGCGGCATTCTTCGCGATCGGCCTGCTGATACCACAGTGGCTTCAGCGCACGGTGGGCTACACGTCCACCTGGGCTGGCTTTGCCGCTGCACCGCTGGGCATCCTGCCAGTGATGTTGACCTTCATCGTCGGCAAGTATGCGTCGCGTACCGATATGCGCCTGTTGGCTTCGTGCGCGTTCCTGATCATGGGCGCCACCTGCTTCATGCGCTCCAATTTCTTCCTGCAGATCGACTTCATGCACGTCGCCGGCGTGCAGTTGTTCCAGGGTCTGGGCGTGGCGCTGTTCTTCATGCCGGTCACCACCATCCTGCTATCGGACCTGCGGCCGAACGAGATTGCCGCGGGCGGTGGCCTGGCCACCTTCCTGCGTACGCTGGGCGCCAGCTTTTCGGCTTCGCTGACGACCTTCCTTTGGGATCACCGCGCAATCGTGCATCACGCGCATCTCACCGAACACTTCACGCCGTACGACAACTCGGCGCAGGCGACGCTCAAAGCCGTGGGTGTGACGGGGCAGGCCAGCAATGGGTTGCTGGAGCAGTTGATCAATCAGCAGGCGTATCAGATTTCGTTCAATGAGGTGTTCCACATGCTGGGGTGGGTGTTTATCTGCCTGATTGGCGTGGTGTGGATGGCGCGGCCGCCGTTTGGGGCTAAGGCGGGGCCTGGGGCGGATCATTGATCGCTGGGTGTGTGGATTGGGTATGACGGAAGAGGTCGCAGTGATGCGGCCTCTTTTTTGATTTTGATCGTCATCTCGGCGCTGGCCGCGCTTTTCAACGGCCGAGTGGCTGGTCATCCAGAGCCTCGGTTTCTGGTTGTCGCGTTGCGGCCAGAGTGCCGCCTACGCGGCGGGCGTTTCGATCGGCTGCCGCCGCTCGAGTCACTTTTCTTTTGCTGGCCCAAAAGAAAAGTAACCCAAAGAAAATGGCCTGATAACGCCCGCAGCATCGTGTTGGGATAAGCCCGAACGCTCGAGGTGCGCTGTTGTGGGACAACCTCCGAGGGTACACAGGGGATACTTCCAAGCGCTGCGCAACGCGCCCGAATCGCAGAGGACTTAAAGCGGGGCCTCGCTGCGCTTTGGCTTCGGGCATCGCTCCGTCCCTTTGCCGCGCCTGGCGCTTGTCTGTGGGAGCGCACCCTGTGCGCGACAGCCACGCTGCGGTGTACCACTCCGTAGGTTTGTCGCGCACAGGGTGCGCTCCCACAAAAAGCCGAGCGGCAAGATTGATCCGCCATCCACGGACCTGCGTCCTCCCTTGTAGGAGCGCACTTGTGCGCGACCGCACCGCCTGGATGCACCGCTCGGTCGGCTGGTCGCGCGCAGGGTGCGCTCCGCTCTGCGGGCAGAGTCGGTTAGAGAGAGCAGTTTCGTGTTACTTGATCGAACACGATGCGGCGATCCATTCAGACGTCCAAACAACAGCAGCCCGTCATGGGCCGTTGTTGTTTCACTCCATCAAGGATTGAACGCGACGCCCACCAGCGCCATCGTTTCGCCGCGGTTGGAGCCCTTGATGCCGGCGTTGGAGACGTGGCGGATCTGGAAGGTCCAGTGGTCGCCTTCCCAGCCGACGGAATTGACGAATTCGCCGCCGCTGCTGAGTGCCAGCGTGCGGCCGCCCTGGGCGGCGATCTCGGAGGTCCAGAACAGGTGGTGGTACCAGTCGTCGCCGTTGCCGTAGCGCATGCGCACGCCGCCACCGAGCAGCCATACGTCATCGGAAACGGCGTTGCCGTACTTGGAGACATTGCGGCCATTGATAAAGCCCAGGGAGGCGGCTGGCGCCCACGAGAATCGGCTGTTGCCGAAGGCGTGTTCGCCCCAGATGCTTTCGATCCACGCCGTATTGGTCCAGTAACTGTCTGAGTAGCTTCGGCCGCCGCTGATTTCGATACGGGGGTCGGCCAGGGTCGTAGCGGAAATGCCCATCAGGGCCAGCGCAACCGCACTGCGCAGGAGGGGATGTCGCATGGTCTTTCTTCTTTGACTTTGGGGGAGGAGTTTGTGCACCGCTAAGTTTAATAACTTATTGGACCGACCGGTACTGGAAATAGGTCGAATCGAGACAACACAGCGTTGCCTGGGCGGCACGAGTGGCCGGCATCCTTCGCGGTCACGGGGTCAGCTTGTCTCAAGCGGCGTGAAGCGCACGCGGAGAACACCGTAAAACTACGGCGATACCAAGGTAGGGGTTGGGCCTCCCGGCCGGTCCTGGTGGCTTAAAGCAGGACGCCGTCCACCGGCTGCAGCGGCGCTGGCAGGTCGCGCTGACCCAGCAATTCGCCCAGGCCGATTTCGACCGTGCGGCACATCGCATCCAGGGCCAGGTCGTTGGGCAGGCGGTCGAAGGGATTCTCGATCTGGTCACCCAGTGCATCGAGCCCGAAGAAGGTGTACGAGAGCACGCCGACCATCAGTGGTGTCACCCAGCCCACGCTGCTGATCAGGCAGAACGGCAGCAGCAGGCAGTACACATAGACCGTTCGATGCAGGAGCAGGATGTAGGCGAGCGGGATAGGTGTGCCCTGGATGCGCTCGCAACCGCCCAGCACATAGGACAGGCGCGTCACCTGCGCATCGATGTTGGCCAGCAGCATGGGATCGAGCCGGTGCTCCCGATGCAGCTGCGCATAGTCCTGAGCGATGAGTGCGAGCAGCACGTTCGGCGGATTGGGCCGGCCGGCCAGCGCGGCGGCCTCCTCCGGCGTCAGCCAGCGAGACACCTCGTCGCCCGGCGCGGTACCGCGTAGCTGATGACGCAGCGCGTGGGCGAAGGCAATCAGTCGATGCACCATGCGTTCGCGTTCCGACGCCGTGAGGCTGTCGGGCAGGCTCACCGTCTGGCGGGCGAGATTGCGCACCACGATCAGCAACTCACCCCACAGCGTGCGCGCCTCCCACCAGCGTTCGTAGGCCACCGTGTTGCGAAAGCCCAGGAAGATCGCCAGCGTCAGTCCCATCAGTGTCAGCGGGATGGCCCCCAGCTCCACCCCGGTATGCGGCAGGTGTCGTTCCAGCAGCACCACCGCCCCGGCCAGCAGCACCATGCCCAGCACGCGCTTCCAGATCACCGGGATGATCGATCCGCGCAGGGTGAACAGCATCAATCGAAGCGAGCGATGCGGGGGATGGATGACCATGGGAACGGCGCGGCGGGGGGATGGAGAAATTTTACCGCGCAGCGGCGGCCTTCTCCTCCGGTGTTGACCTTTATTTATTACCCGGGCAATATTCGCGTTCTCTTTTATACCCGGACAAAACAGTGGCGGATCTCGGTACCTGCATTGCCTTCGACGGCCACCGCCGCATTGCCGCCGGTTCGCTGGCGGACGTCGCCGTGGCGACCAAGCAGGCCGTCGATGCCGGGGCCAACGGACCGGTGCTGATCTTCGACGAACGCGATGGCCGCCCGCTGGAGCTCGACCTGCGCGGGACGATCGCCGACGTCGTCGCCCGCCTCCCCTCGCCGCCTCACGACGCCGAACTCGCGCCGCGCGGCCCCGGTCGACCGAAGCTAGGCGTGGTTGCGCGCGAGGTCACCCTGTTGCCGCGCCATTGGGATTGGCTGGCCAGCCAGCCAGGCGGTGCATCGGCCAGCCTGCGGCGACTGGTCGACGAGGCGCGTCGCAACCACGCCGAGCGCGATGCGGCCCGTCTGGCGGGTGAAGCGGTCGATCGCTTCATGAGCGCGATGGCGGGTAATCTCCCGGGTTATGAAGAAGCCTCGCGCGCATTCTGGCGAAAGGAGCGCGAGCGTTTCATGCAGGTGACGGATGCATGGCCCGCCGATGTGCGCGAGCATGTGCGGCGTCTGGCCACGCGTGCATGGCAAGCCAGCGTCGCCGACTGATCTCCCCTCCCCATCGCGGAATGATTCGATGTCATCTCTTGCTGCAAAGCAGCCCCTGCTTATCGAAGGACCGATTGCCAAGACGCTGCTGATGTTCGCGTTGCCCATCTTGGGCAGCACGGTGCTGCAGTCGCTCAATGGCTCCGTCAATGCGATGTGGATCGGCCACTACCTGGGCGAGGCCGCGCTCACGGCGGTGAGCAACGCGAACCTGATCCTGTTCCTGCTGCTGGGCGCGGTGTTCGGCCTGAGCATGGCCTGCACCATCCTGATCGGCCAGAGCCTGGGCGCGCGCAACATGCTCGAGGCCAAGCGTGTGGTCGGCACCGGTGTGACGTTCTTCGTCTCGGTCTCCATCATCGTGGCCATCGCCGGTTACTTCGGCACGCCGTGGATGCTCAACGCGCTCAATACGCCGGTCGATGCACAGGCGTTCGCGGTGCCTTACCTGCGCATCATCTTCATCGCCGTGCCGTCGATGTACTTCTACGCCTTCCTGATGATGACGCTGCGCGGCGCGGGCGATTCGCGCACGCCGTTCTTCTTCATGGCGTTGTCGGTGCTGATGGACATCGTACTCAACCCGCTGCTGATCTTTGGCGTAGGGCCGTTCCCGCGGATGGGCATCGCCGGCTCGGCCACTTCGACCTTGATTGCGCAGTCGGTGGCGCTGGTCGCCTTGCTGGTCACGCTGTACCGGCGCAAGCATTTCCTGCGCCTCACGCGCAGCGAGCTGGGGTATCTGAAGCCCGATATGGAGATCCTGCGCTCGCTGGTGTTCAAGGGCCTGCCGATGGGCCTGCAGATGATCGTGATCTCCAGCTCCGCGATGATCATGATCCACATGGTGAACAACTACGGCTCCAAGACCACCGCCGCGTACGGCGCAGCGACGCAGCTGTGGACCTATGTGCAGATGCCGGCCATGGCGATCGGCGCGGCGGTGTCGTCGATGGCGGCACAGAACGTGGGCGCAAAACTGTGGGACCGCGTAAGCCGCATCACCAAGGTGGGCGTGCTCTACAACTTCCTCTTGAGCGGCATGCTCATTGCGCTGATCTATCTGTTCAACCACGCCGCACTTGGCATGTTCCTGCCCAACGACGGTGAGGCGCTGGCGCTGGCGCAGCATCTCAACAGCATCGCGGTGTGGTCGTTCATGTTCTTCGGCGTGACCTTCGTGCTGTTCGGCGTGGTGCGCTCCACCGGCGCCGTGGTGCCGCCGCTGGTGATTTTGTTTATCTCGATGTGGCTGTTCCGCCCGCCGTTTGCACTGGCGCTGGCGCCGCGGCTGGGCGCCGATTCGATCTGGTGGAGTTTCCCGCTGGGCTCGCTGGCCTCGATGCTGATGGCGATGGGCTACTACAAGTGGGGCGGCTGGCGTCGCGCACGCATGTTGGCCACGCCGATCGACAAGGCCGGCCTGGACAAAGCCGGCGAAGAAGCCGCCGTGGCGGGCCAGCAGGCACCCACGACCGGCCAAGGCGTGCCCGCTTCAGCGGAATAATCTGTCTCGCCCTGCGCTTGGATGCGCGCAGGGTGAACCAGGTTTCACACATTGCCACGTACCTGTCATCCGGGCTGCCTAGGGTGTCCCGATGACTCGCATGAACCTCTCGCGCCGGCAGTTTCTGCGCGGCATGGTCGATATGGTCGGCGCCGCCACGGCTGCCGAACTGGGCTTGCTCGCCTGGTCCTCGCCCGCCATCGGCGACGAGAAGATGGCGCGCATGGCCATGCCGCAGCTCGCCGCGCCCAAGGTGCCGCTGGTGAACCCGGTGACCCTGGCGCGCTTCGTGGACCCCTTGCCGCTGCCTGCCATCGCCAAGCCGACGGGGCAGCGGGCGCATCCCGCTTATCCAGGCAAGCAACTGCCGTTCTATCGGATGGAGATGCGCGCATTCAAGACGCAGCTGCATCGCGATCTGCCGCCCACGCCCATGTGGGGTTACGAGGGTTCGTTCCCGGGGCCGACCTTGCTGGCCCGGCGCAATGAGCCCTTGTTGATTGAATGGGCCAACGCGCTTCCCGAAAAACATTTCCTTCCCATCGACCACACTATTCACGGCGCCGAGCGCGACAAGCCGCAGGTGCGCACCGTGACGCACGTGCACGGTGCGCGTGTGCCGCCCTCAAGTGATGGTTATCCGGAAGAGTGGTTCGTACCGGGCCATGCAAGCGTGTCGCACTATCCCAACACGCAGGATGCCGCCACCCTCTGGTACCACGATCACGCGATGGGGATCACGCGCCTCAATATCTACGCGGGACTGCTTGGTGCGTATCTCATCCGGGGCGATGCGGAGTCGTCACTGCAACTCCCCCGTGGCGAATGCGATCTGCCGCTGATCCTTTGCGACCGACTTATCGCAAAGGACGGACAGCTCTATTACCCCGTTTCCGATGATCCGGATGCGCCGTGGGTGTCCGAGTGCCATGGCAACGCCATCCTGTGCAATGGCAAGTTGTACCCGTACTTCGAGGTCGAGCCGCGCCGCTATCGCTTGCGACTCGTCAACGCAGCCAATACCCGCTTCTACGAGATGTCGTTGTCCGGCGGGCTGACGTTTACGCAGATCGCCAGTGATCAAGGCCTGCTGGCGGCGCCTGTGCCGCGTCAGCGCGTCACGCTCTATCCAGCCGAACGCGCCGATGTGGTGATCGACTTCACCGGCATGGATGGCAAGCAAGTACAGCTGCGCCAGCAGGCGGAAGCGATCATGGAGTTTCGCGTGCGCGACAAGGGGCGCCGGGACGCTGGCGTGATGCCGACCAGGCTACGCACGATCGAGCGCCTTGCCGTGGCGAGCGCCGTGCGCGATCGCGTGCTGACGCTGGGCGAACAGGACGATGCCGGTGGCAGCCCGATGATGATGATGCTCAACGGCAAGCATTGGTCCGCTCCGATCACCGAAGACCCGCGGCAGAACACCACCGAAATCTGGAGCATGGTGAACCTCACCGGCGATGCGCATCCGATGCATCTGCATCTGGTGCGCTTTCAGGTGTTGGAGCGCCGGCCGTTCGATCTTTTCGCGTGGAACGAAAGCAAGACGCTCAAGTACACGGGGCCGGCGATACCGCCTGGGCCCGAGGAGATGGGGTGGAAGGATACGGTGCGTGCGGATCCGGGGATGGTGACGCGGATCATCGCGAGGTTCGAGGGTGAACCTGGGCGTTATGTGTGGCATTGCCATCTGCTGGAGCATGAGGACAATGAAATGATGAGGCCGTTTCAGTTGTTGCCGGGGTGACGCCTGGTAGATGGCCAAGAGCCACGCAGCTCGTGGTTGCCGGGCCGCTCTCTGTAGGAGCGCACTTGTGCGCGACCAGCCTACGGAGCGGTACACCCAAACGCCGCGGTCGCGCACAAGGTGCGCTCCCACAGCCAAGCCGCCGCGCCGGCGATCACGCGCAAGTCAGGGGCGCAACTCGAACGTGGCGAAGCACCCAATCCTGCGATATCTCAAACCAATAAGACGTCCAAACGTGCGCCATCGCACGATCTAATCGATCCATCGCAAAGGCAATTTCTTGCTGATGCGCAATCGTCTCGCAGCGGCAAGCGCCCGCAAGCCAACGTGTACAGGCCATCGCAGCCTCCATTGACACGCAAGCCCTTGCGACGTCTCCCCACTGTCATCTAACCGGAAATTCCTGTCGCAAAAGCGCCAAGGGTCCGTCATCTGTGCGGACGAGACTCGCCCCCGGCTGGCGCCGCCAAAGGTTGCGAACAGGTGCCAGCTAATCAGGGGGAACACCGGCGCAGCCTTCGTTCAGAAGCTGCTGGAGATCGAAGTCATGTCCATGACGCACGTTCGCAAGCGGCTGTTGCCGTTTGTCATTGGTACGCTTTCCGTCGGCCTTGCCGGCGTGGTGAGCGCCCAGAGCAACTCCACCGATCAGAATGCTGTTTCGACCAGTCAGGCTCCCGCCACTGGCGTCACCGTGCTGCACCGGCCGGGCGGCGACGACAGCAACGACGATCGCACCAATACACCCATCAAGCATGTGATCCTGCTGATCGGTGAAAACCGCACGTTCGATCACGTCTACGCCACGTACACGCCGCCGAAGGGACAGAGCGTGCACAACCTGCTGTCCGAAGGCATCGTCAATGCCGACGGCACGCCGGGCCCGAATGTCGCCGCTGCCAGGCAGTGGCAGGCGACCAGCACCGGCAAGTTTGCGCTGGCGCCCAAGCACACCACCGCGTACGCCACGCTGCCGCTGATGAATACCGGCGGTGTGCCCACGCAGGCACCGTTTGCTTCAGCCGCGCAGGCACAGGCCATCGAGCCGGCACTCCCGTCCGATGCGTACGGCGAACTCGCCGCCGGCGGCACCGGCCTGCCCAACGACGTGGTCGACACGCGCTTCCCGTCGCAGCTGGCCAACGCGCCCGTCGATATGCACGCATCGATCAGCTACGACGATTACGCCAATAGCCCGGTGCATCGCTTCTTCCAGATGTGGCAGCAGATGGACTGCGATGTCCACGCAGGCACCGCGAAGAATCCCAGCGGTTGTCGCATGGACTTGTTCCCGTGGGTGGAAACCACGATCGGTGCCGGCACCAATGGCAAGACGCAGCCGGCCGGTTTCGACGACCAGACCACGGGCGAAGGTTCCACCGCGATGCAGTTCCTCAACATCGCCAAGGGTGACGCGCCCTATTTCGCCGAGCTCGCCCGCACCTATACGCTGAGCGACAACTTCCACCAGTCGGTGATGGGCGGCACGGGCGCCAACCACATCATGCTGGGCTTCGGTGACCTGATCTATTACGCCGATGGCAATGGCGACCCCGCCACGCCGCCGTCGAACCAGATCGAGAATCCGGACGCGCAGGCGGGCACCAACAACTGGTATGTGCAGGACGGCTACAGCGGCGGTTCCTACGTCAACTGCGCGGACGACACGCAGCCCGGCGTGGGCGTCGTGAAGGACTATCTGAAGTCCCTGCCGTATCGCACTTTCCACGGCACCGACTGCAAGAAGAACGCCTATTACCTGGTGAACAACTACAACCCGGGCTACCTCGGCGACGGCACGCCGGCACCGCTGGGCGCGCAGCAGTTCACCATCCCGCCGACGCGTCAGGACAACCTCGCGCTGTTGCTGAATCGCCATCACGTGTCGTGGAAGTACTACGGCGAAGGCTATGCCAGCGGCAAGGAGAACGGCGAAGCGGGCACGTTCTGCAATATCTGCGATCCGTTCCTGTACTCCACGCAGGTCATGACCAATCCCAAGCTGCGTGCGAACAACCAGGACATCACCGATCTCTACAACGACATCCAGAACGACACGCTGCCGGCGGTTTCCATCGCCAAGCCGGACGGCATCCTGGACGGCCACCCGGCCTCGTCCAAGCTGGATCTGTTCGAAGGCTACGTGAAGAAGATCGTCGAGCTCGCCAAGGCCAACCCGAAGGTGTGGAACGACACCGTGATCATGGTGACCTTTGACGAAGGCGGCGGCTATTACGATTCGGGTTATGTGCAGCCGATCGACTTCTTCGGCGACGGCACGCGCATCCCGATGCTGGTGATCTCGCGCTACTCCGAAGGCGGCCGCGTGGTGCACACGTACTACGACCATGTGTCCTTCGACAAATTCGTCGAAGCCAACTGGGGCCTGCGCGAGACCATTTCCCATCGCAGTCGCGACAACCTGCCCAACCCGGTGTCGCTGCCCAACAATCCGTATGTGCCACTCAATGCGCCGGCCATCGGCAACTTGATGAACATGTTCTCGTTCGGCAGCGATGGCCGTGGCCACGGCTACGCAGCAGCTGAAACACAGGACTGATGCAATAGCACGGACCGGACCCTGCCCGCGAAAGCGGGTGGGGTCTTTCGTGCGTTGGAGGTACTGCCGACTATGAATCCTTCAAGTTCCGCCGCAGACGGCCGTCGCGGTCACGCGGTGTCGCGCTTCGTCGCGATCCTGGTGTTGCTGGGTGCGGCGTTCATCGGCGAACCGGGCCATGCCGACCCCGGCGACTTTCAGGCGATGCCGGGACTTTGGAAGATCACCACGCGTGTCTTCGATCACGGCAAGCAAGGCGAGCCACAGGTGAGCTGGCATTGCGTGGACGAAGGCCCGGATCCGTGGGTGGAATTTGCCCAGCTACCCGTGCCTGGTTATGGCCAGTGCGAACGCGTCGACCAGCATCGCAGCAGTACGGCGCTCAGTTGGTCGTTACAGTGTTCGGGTTTGACGGATGCTGCGCGAGGGCGGGTGAAGTTTGATTCCGCGGAGCACTACACGGCGAGTGTGAGTTTTGGCGGGAAGGATGTAGCGCAGGTTGAGGGGGCCAGGGTGGCGGCGTGTACGAGTCCGAAGGATTGATCTCGCCTTGGCAGGACCTGCTTGTCTGTGGAAGCGGACCCTGTGCGCGACAAACCGACGGAGCGGTACACCCCAGCGTGGCTGTCGCGCACAGGGTGCGCTCCCACAAAATGACGATCCCCACCTCTCCGACGCGACCCGGGAGCGAGCGAAACCCATGTAGGAGCGCACTTGTGCGCGACCGCAGCGCGTGGGTGTACAGCTCCGTTGGCCGGTCGCGCACCAGTGCGCTCCTACAGAAAGCAGCCACGCACTGGGCTATGGCGCTCAACTGGGGCTAAATAGGGCCGACGCGCCTCACCCCAACGCCGTCTGCGCCTTCAACGCCCTCTTCGCCGCCCGCTTCACCCGGCGCGCCTCCTTGCGAATCTTGCGATCGTAATTCCACAAATAAATCGCCGGCGTGCTCAGCAGCGTCAACAGCTGCGATACCAACAACCCGCCCACGATGGCGACGCCCAGCGGCTGACGCATTTCCGAACCGACGCCGAAGCCGATGGCGAGCGGCAGCGCCGCACCCATCGCCACCAGCGTGGTCATGGTGATCGGGCGGAACCGCACGAGCGCGGCTTCCTTGATCGCGTCAGGCGGCGACAAGCCGCGTTCGCGTTGTGCAACGAGTGCAAAGTCGACCATCAGGATCGCGTTCTTCTTCACGATGCCAATCAGCATCAGGATCGCGATGATTGCCATCAGGGTGAGCTGCGTCTGGGTGACCAGCATCGCCAGGAAGGCGCCGGCGCCGGCGGCTGGCAGCGTGGAGAGAATCGTCAGCGGATGGCCGAGGCTCTCGTAGAGGATGCCCAGCACGATGTACATGGCGATGATCGCGCCGATCAGCAGCACCATGCCGTTGCTCTTGGCCTGCTGCAGTCGCTGGTTCTGGCCGGTCCATTCGATGCGAACGCCTTCGGGCAGGCCCACGATGATGCCCGCGTTCTCCACCAGCCGGGTGCCTACATCCTGGGTGACATCCTTGGCCAGGTTGTAGTTGATGGTCGAGGCTTCGAGCTGGTTGTGATGGCGGATGCGGGTCGGGCTCATATTGGGCTCGATGCGCGAGATCGCCGACAGCGGAATCATTTCACCCTGCGCATTTCGCACGCGCACATTGAGCAGCGCTTCGGGGCTCAGCGACGTCGCCGAGCTCGAAGTGAGCACCACCCAGTACTGGTTGATGTCCGAATAGATCACCGACACCTGGCGCTGACCGAAGGAGTTGAGCAACGCGGTGTCCACATCGCCCATCGTCACGCCCAGACGTCCGGCAGCGTTGCGGTCCACCTTCAGCTGCTGCTGCTTGCCGACCAGGTCGAAGTTGCTGCCGACGTCGCGGAATTCCTTGGTCTTGCGCATCTGCTGGACCATTTTCAGCGTCCACGGCTGCAAGTCTTCGCCATTGCTGCCGATCAGCTGAAATTCGTAGGCGCCGCCCTTGTCGCCACTGCCGCCGCCGCCGAGGAACTGCACCAGGCTCAGCGAGACGCGTATGCCAGGCAACGCGTCGTACTGCTTGGACAGACGCTCCATCACCACCTTGGCGCTGTCGTGGCGATCGTTCGGGCCGCTGCCCTTGGTCTTCAGGTCGACGAACATGGTACCCGCGTTGCCCACGGCGCCGTTGCCATCGTTGCCACCCAGCGTGGTGAGCACATCGAGCACCGCTGGGTCGGCCTTCATGATGTCGGCGGCCTTCTGCGCCTGCGTGGCCATCAGCGTGGGCGAGATATTGGCGTCGGCGCGGATATCGCCCTGCAGCATGCCGATGTCTTCCTCGGGCATGAAGTTGCCGCCCGCGGTGGCCACCACGGCCCAGCCGAGCACGAAGGTGGCGATCAACAGCACCAGCGGCTGCCAGCGCATCACGCGGCGATGATGCATGGCCCAGTCCAGCGAGCGCTCGTACACGCGGTGGAGGCCCTTGTCGAAGCGCTCCAGCGCCCGCTCCATGCGGCCGGGCGTGCGCTCGCCGGGCTCTTCATGTTTGAGCAGCTTGCCGCACAGCGCCGGGGTCAGCGTCAGCGAGACCAGGGCGGAGATCACCACTGCCGCCGTCAGCGTCACCGAGAACTCGCGCAGCAGCATGATCAGCATGTTGTTGCCGAACAACAGCGGTGCAAACACCGCCACCAGCGACAGCGTGATCGATACCACCGTGAAGCCGATTTCGCGCACGCCGATCAAGGCGGCCTGCAACGGCGCTTCGCCCTTCTCCATGTGGCGCACGATGTTCTCGATCACCACGATGGCGTCGTCGACCACGAAGCCGATGCACAGCACCAGCGCCACCAGCGACAGGGTATTGAGCGTATAGCCCAGCGCCAGCATCACCACGAAGGCGCCGGCCAGCGAGAGCGGCACGCTCAGCGAGGCGATCAGCGTGGGCCGCATGCGCCGCAGGAACACCAGCATCACCAGCACCACCATCACGATACTGATCAGCAGCGCGACCTGGACTTCGTGCAAGGCCGACTTGGTGGTCGTGGTGAGGTCGAAGATCGGGGTGATCTGCACATCCGCCGGCATCCACTGGCGGAACTCCGGCAGGCGTCGGCGGATCTCGTCCACCGTTTCCACCGCGTTCGCTTCGGGGCGTTTGCTGATCTGCATCGCCACGGTCGACTGGGCGTTGAACCAGGCGCCCTGATAGATATCCTGCTGGCCGCTGGTCACCTTGGCCACGTCGGAAAGGCGCACAGGCGAACCGTTCCTCGACGCGATCAGCACGTTGGCGAAATCGGACGCCTCGCTCAGGCCATCGTTGGCCGTCACCGTCATCTGGGTGCGGCCATCGGTGAGGATGCCTTGCGGCGACGTCACGTTTGCCGCGATCAGCGCATTGCGCACGTCATTGGCGGTGAGATTCTTCGCGGCCAGCGCGTTGATATCCAACTCCACGCGCACCGCGTGCGGTGTGCCGCCGAATACCTGCACCTGCGCGACGCCAGGAATCTGCGCCACCGCCGGCTTCAGCAACGTATCGGTGAGGTCGTACAGCTTGTCCTGCGGCAGCCCCGTCGAGGTCAGCGAGACCAGCAGGATGGGAATCTGCGAGGTGTCGAACTTGAAATACTGCGGCGGGCTGGGCAGCGCCGGCAGATCGGCCTGGGCCGCATTGATCGCTGCCTGCACGTCGCGCGCCGCCTTGTCGGCGGTGCGATCAAAGGTGAAGCGCACCTGGATCGACGCCGAACCCTCCGATGCATTGCCGTACATGTCGTCGATGCCCGGGATACGCCCGATATGGCGCTCCAGCGGCGCGAGCACGGTGGACGCCATGGTCTGCGCGCTCGCCCCCGGCATCGAGGCGACGATATACACGCCGGGAAATTCCAGCGACGGCAGTGCAGCCACGCCGAGCAGGCGATATGCGAACGCACCCGCAAGCAGCAGGCCAAGCGCCAGCAGCGACGTGCCCACGGGGCGACGGATGAGGGGGGCGAAGATATTCACTCAGGTTTCCATACCGGTTATGGCGCGCGCCGTTACCCAGGCAGACCATCAGCGAGGGCGTACGTTCACGTAAGCAAGGCAAAGAGCCCGCACATAGTGCCATTTATGCCTGCATTGGCGGCATGGGCGAATGTGCCTGAAGTCGGTCCGTGCCGGAAGGCACGGGTGGGGAGGGTTAGTGGTGACGGGGTTTTTGGAGGTGGGTTTGGTGGGGGAGGTGGACTTTGGGCTTGTCGTCGTGGTGCGGACAGGGCTTTTGCTTTTGCTCGTTTTCTTGCCGCCGTTAGCCCTTTTGCTCGTCATTCCGCCGTACGCCGGAGGCGCTTTTCAACAGCGAAGGCTGGTCATCCTGCTTCTTCAGTCTTTGGTTGTTGCCTTGAGGCCAGGGTGCCGCCTACGCGGCGGGCGTTTCGAACGGCTGCCGCCGCTCGAGTCACTTTTCTTTTGCTGGCCCAAAAGAAAAGTAACCCAAAGAAAATGGCCTAAAACGCCCGCAGCATCGTGTTGGGATAAGCCCGAACGCTCGAGGCGCGTCTGATGGGACAACCTCCGAGGGTACACAGCGGATACTTCCAAGCGCTGCGCAACGCGCCCGAATCGCTGAGGACTTAAGGCGGGGCCTCGCTGCGCTTTGGCCTTGCCCGAGCATGGCACGTGATCCTGGGCCTGGCGCTTGCCTGTGGGAGCGCACCCTGTGCGCGACAGCCACGCTGCGGTGTACCGCTCCGTAGGTTTGTCGCGCACAGGGTGCGCTCCCACAGAAGCGCCGACCGGCAAGATTGATCCGCCCCGCACAGGCCTGCGTCTTCCTTGTAGGAGCGCACTTGTGCGCGACCGCGGCGTGTTGGTGCACCGCTCCGTCGGCTGGCCGCGCACAGTGCGCTCCTACAAAAGAGCGGTCGCGACGATCCCAGCGAAACTACCCTACCCCTCAGCCCGCCGCCGTCTGCACCTTCAGCCTCCGCTTGGCCGCCCGCTTCGCCCGCCGGGCTTCCTTGTGCAGCTTCCGGTCGTAGTTCCACAGGTAAATCGCCGGTGTGCTCAGCAAGGTCAGCAGCTGCGATACCAGCAATCCACCCACGATCGCCACACCCAGCGGTTGCCTCAGTTCCGAGCCGATACCAAAGCCGACCGCAAGCGGCAGGGCCGCGCCCATCGCCACCAGGGTGGTCATGGTGATGGGACGAAAGCGCACCAGCGCCGCTTCGCGAATCGCATCCGGTGGTGACATGCCGTGCTCGCGTTGCGCCACCAAGGCGAAGTCGACCATCAGGATCGCGTTCTTCTTCACGATGCCGATCAGCATCAGGATCGCAATGATCGCCATCAGCGACATCGACGTGCCGGTGACCAGCAGCGCGAGAAAGGCTCCCGCGCCCGCCGCCGGCAGGGTGGAAAGAATGGTCAGCGGGTGGCCGAGGCTCTCGTACAAAATGCCCAGCACGATATACATCGCCAGGATCGAGCCGAGCAGCAGCACGTTTGCATTCGACTTGGTTTCCTGCAGATTCTGCGCGTCGCCGGAGTAGCCCAGTTGTATGCCAGGCGGCAGGCGCGCGTCGGACACTATCTGCTCGATCAGCGCGGTCGCCTTGTCGCGTGGCAGGCCCTGCTCGAGGTTGTAGTAGATCTGCGTCGCCTCGAGCTGGTTGGTGTGGATGACCAGCGACGGCTGCACCGCCTGTTCGATATGCGCCACGGCCGACAGCGGCACCATGTTGCCGCTGTCGCTGCGCACATAGGTATTGAGCAACGTGTCGGGACTGAGCGAGCGTTCGGCGGACGAGGTCAGCACCACCCAGTACTGGTTGATGTTGGAGTAGATGATCGACACCTGGCGCTGGCCGAACGCGTTGTACAGTGCCGAATCGATATTGCCCATGCTCAGCTGCAGGCGTCCCGCGGTGAGGCGGTCGACGGTGAGCATCTGCTGCTTGTCAACATCGTCGTAATCGCTGCTGACGTCGCGGAATTCCTTGTGCCTGCGCATCTGCTGGGTGACTTTATAAGCCCACGGCTGCAGGTCCACATTGTCGCTGCTGATCAGCTGGAAGCTTTCGCTGCCGCGATTGGCATTGTTGTTGTCGTTGAAGAAACCGATCGAATTGAGCGCCACATGGAGGTCGGGCAGCTTCTCGTAACTCTTGTTGAGGCGCGCGATGGTGTCCTTGATCGACTCGTTGCGCATGCCGACACCATGGCCGCGCGGCTTGAGGTCGACGAACATGGTCGCCTGGTTGCCCACCGCACCGCCGGCGTTGTCGCTGCCAAGGAAGGTGGTGACGTCCAGCACCGCCGGGTCGGCCAGCATGATGGCGGCCGCCTTCTTCGCGCGCTCGGCCATCAGCGTGGGCGAGATATTGATGTCCGCCTTCACATCGCCCTGGATCATGCCGATGTCTTCCTGCGGCATGAAATCGAAACCGTAGAGTTTGACCACCGCCATCGCCATGCCCACGGTGAGCGTGAGCAGGATGAGCGGCTGCCAGCGCATCAGGCGCCGGTGCCGCATGGCCCAGTCGAGCGCCGTCTGGTAGATGTGATGCAGCCAGCGGTCGAACCGTTCCAGCGCGCGCTCCATGCGATTGGGCACGCGCCCGCCCGCGTTTTCCAGCGTGAGATAGCGGCCGCACAGCGCAGGCGTCAGCGTGAGCGAGATGACGGCAGAGATCACCACGGCGGCCGTCAAGGTGACTGAAAACTCGCGCAGCAGCATGGTGAACTGGTTGTTGCCGAACAGCAGCGGCGCGAAGACGGCGATCAGCGACAGCGTGATCGAGACCACGGTGAAGCCGATTTCCTTCACGCCATCCAGCGAGGCCTGCAAGGGTGGTGAGCCGTGTTCCATGTGGCGCACGATGTTTTCGATCACCACGATGGCGTCGTCGACCACGAAGCCGATGCACAGCACCAGCGCGACCAGCGACAAGGTATTGAGGGTGAAGCCCAGTATCCACATCACGGTGAACGCGCCCGCCAGCGACAGCGGTACGCTCAGCATGGCGATCAGGGTTGGCCCCACCCGGCGCAGGAACACCAGCATCACCAGCGCCACCAGCAAGACGCTGATCATCAGCGCCACTTCCACTTCGTGCAGCGCTGACTTGGTGGTCTGGGTCAGGTCGAAGATGGGTGTGATCTTCAGGTCGGCCGGCAGCCACGCGCGCATCTGCGGCAGTTTCGCCCGCACTGCATCCGCCGTGGCGACGGCATTGGCTTCCGGGCGTTTGCTGATGCGCACGGCGACGGCGCGATGGTTGTTGAACCATGCCGCCTGGTACTCATCCTGCTGGCCGGTGCTCACCTTGGCCACGTCAGACAGGCGTACCTGCGAACCCTTCTGGATGGCGATCAGCAGCTTGCCGAATTCCTGCGGCGTGCTCAGTGCATCCGTGGCGGCAACCGTCATCTGCGTGTGGCCGTCGGTGAGTGCGCCTTCGGGTGAAGTGACATTCGCAGCGCGCAACGCGTTCGCCACATCGTTGGCGGTCAGGCCCTTCGCTGCCAGCGCGCCAGTGTCCAGTTCCACGCGTACCGCCTTCGGTCGACCGCCGATAACACGCACCTGCGCCACGCCGGGAATCTGCGAGAGCGCCGGATTGATCAGCGTGTCGGCCAGGTCGTAAAGCCTGTCCGGCGGCAACGAATTGGAGGTCAGCGACAGCAGCAACACCGGGATGTTGGCGGTATTGAACTTGTAGTAGCGCGGCGGTATCGGGATATTGGCCGGCAGGTCCGCCTGCGCCGCGTTGATGGCCGCCTGCACGTCGCGCGCAAGCTTGTCGGTGTTGTTGCCGAAATTGAAGATGATGCGCACCGAGGTCGAGCCATCGTTGCTCTCTGAATGCATCTCCTTGATGCCGGGAATGCGCCCCAGATGTCGCTCCAGCGGTGCAGCCACCGTCGATGCCATGGTTTGCGCGTTGGCGCCCGGCAATTCGGTGTAAACCACCATGCCCGGAAATTCGAGTGACGGCAGCGCTGCGACGCCCAGCAGCAGATACGCCCAGAAGCCGGCCAGCGCGAGGCCGAACGCCAGCACCGAAGTGCCGATCGGGCGACGAATGAATGGTGCGAACAGATTCACGGTGTGCGGTCCGCCAACATCGGCGCGCCACCTCCGCGCCCAGGGATAAGGAGCGCAGGTATGCGGCAGCTGCCCCCGGTACCTTTATGCCCCTAAAGCGAACCCATGGAATGTGCCGTAAGTGGGTCTGAGGATAGGCCGGGAGTCACTCTTCTCTCCCCAGAGGCACGAGTGGAGTAGCCAACAAGGTGCAGCATCTGTCGGCACGTCGAGTTTCCCCGACCGCCATGCGCCCTCTCCTGCAACGATGGCTTGTCGCATGGTCGCGATCACGTGCGCGTCGAGGCGATGCTTGCGACCGTCTTCATGCCGTTGAATGACGTTGTCGAGACAAAAAGTTAACATCTGAAATCAGACCTGATCGTTCACGTTGATAGCAGGAAGGGAGGACCCTTCCATTACACTGCCGCCTTTTCGACGGCCGTGGCGAGTTCGGCCGATACCATCGACGCCGAGCACCGGGCAGCCAGCTGCAACTCGGCAGGTCAGCCGCCGGGAAGAGAACTCTCCATGAACATGCACACCACGCTCGATGCAAAACGGCTAGCTGACGTTCGTAAACGATTGATTCGTATGCACTACGAGAGTGGCGTCGGGCACATCGGCGGCAACCTCTCGGCCATCGACGTGCTGGCCTTGCTGTTCAACGAACGGATCGACAGGCGTGATCACTTCGTCCTGTCCAAGGGGCATTCTGCCGGAGCCCTGTATGTCGCTCTATGGAGCGCGAACCGGCTAGACGACGAGACCCTCGAGACCTTCCACAAAGACGGAACGCTGCTGGCAGGACACCCGCCGGCCAGTGGTATGGATGGCGTGCTGTTTGCCACCGGCAGCCTTGGCCATGGCCTCTCCCTCGCTGCCGGCACGGCGCTTGCCCTGTCGCTGAAAGGGGAAAGTGGCCATGTGTTCTGCCTCACCTCCGACGGCGAGTGGCAGGAGGGATCGACCTGGGAGGCGCTCATCTTCGCCTGCCATCACGCGCTAGCGAACCTGACGATCATCGTTGATCACAATCGGCTGCAGGGTTTCGGCTCGACGATCGAAGTTGCTTCGATGGCGCCCCTGTGGGAACGACTCGCTGGCTTTGACGTGGCCCTCCAGATCATTGATGGCCACGATCTGGAGGCGATTCGCCGTGCTCTGGATGTATCGGTTACGAAGCCAAAAGTCATTGTGCTTGAGACCACCAAGGGAAAAGGCGTGTCCTTCATGGAGAACCGCATGGAGTGGCATTACCTCCCGCTCAATGAAGAGACTTACCGCCAGGCTCTTGAGGATCTGACGCAGCGATGAGAAAGCAACTATGCGATGCCCTCGTCAGACGCGCCGAACGGCCCGACATGGTTTTCCTGACCGGAGACCTGGGATTCATGGCGCTGGAGCCCTTGCAGCAGGCATTGGGGCGACGCTTCATCAACGCGGGCGTGGCCGAGCAAAATATGATCTCGGTGTCCGCCGCGCTCGCGCGGCAGGGACTCGATGCCTGGGTCTACAGCATTGCACCGTTCTGCTATGCACGACCGTTCGAGCAAATCCGCAATGACATCGCTTTCCATGGCCTGCCAGTGCGCCTGATCGGCAACGGTGGCGGGTACGGTTACGGCGTCATGGGTCCCACACACCATGCCATCGAGGATTATGGCGTGCTCTTGACCCTCCCCAACATCCAGGCCCTCATTCCTGTTTTCGATCAGGATGTCGGCGAGGTGATCGAACGCGCTGGCCAAAGTCGCCTGGCCACGTACATCAGGCTTGGGCGCGGCGAACCACCGAGCGGTTTCGAAGTACCCGCCTATGCGCCTTGGCGACAGCTGACTAAGGGTGGCGGCATTCCCATCATCGCCGTCGGTCCGCTCGCCGGTACCTATATCGAGGCGCTCGAACAGATGGCCGAGCCACTACGCCCAAATCTCTGGGCATTGTCCGAGCTGCCGCTGTCGCTGAATCTGCCGCCTTCTGTCCTGATGAAGCAGATTGACGGGCATCGCGCGGTCTGCATTGCCGAAGAGCACGTGGAGCGCGGAAGTTTCGCGGCAGAGTTTGCACTGCATCTGCTCCGCGAAGGCACCAACGCTCGCATACGGCATCTATGCGCACGTGCACACCACTACCCCCGCTACGGCTCCCAGGCTTACTTGCGCAAGCAATCCGGGCTGGATCCCCAGAGCCTCATCAACGCCATCGACACCTTCCAGCAGCGCTCATGACCGACCTGACCCAGCATATCCGCGCACTCGCTGGCCCCATCATTGTCACAGGGGCAACCGGATTCGTCGGCGCGAATCTTTTCCATGCTATCCGAGCCGTGCGATCGGACGTCTACGCCGTCGTGCAGCGCGAGAAGAACTGGCGCCTGGAGAACGTGCCCGACGGCAATATCGTTGCCGCCAATCTGGTGGATCCTGCAGCGGTTCGACATTTGATCGATCGCACGACGCCACGCACGGTTTTCGACTGCGTCGCATACGGCGCCTATTCTTTCGAACAGAATCAGCAACTCATTTATCAGACGAATTTCAATTCCATCGCTTTGCTGGTGGAGTTGCTGTCGACCCGGTCCATCGCCGCGTTTGTGCACGCAGGCACGTCGTCCGAATACGGTACGCATAGCGCTGCGCCGGAAGAGGATGGACCTCGCTCGCCGAACAGCCATTACGCCGTGTCCAAGGCGGCCGTATCCGAATACCTGAAATACATGGGAAAAATGCAGGCATTCCCGTGCGTGAACCTACGTCTGTATTCTGTTTACGGGCCGCTTGAAGACAGCTCTCGGCTCATTCCCAACCTCCTGCGCAAGGCGATCTCGGGGGAGTTGCCTCCCTTCGTCGACGCTCGTACATCGCGCGATTTCGTTCACGTGAACGACGTCTGTGCCGCTTTTGTGCTCGCCGCCGCGAAGATGAACCCGTCGCTGTACGGTGAGAGTTTGAATATCGGCACTGGGAAGAAAGTCACCATCGAGGGCCTTGCCCAGACCACGCGCAAGCTCTTCTCGATCGAGGCATTGCCGTCGTTTGGAACCATGGAAGGCCGCACGTGGGACCTCTCCGACTGGTATTCAAACCCCGCAAAGGCCGAACAGTTGATAGGCTGGCGCGCGGAAACATCGCTCGAAGATGGCCTGGTCGATACCGCTCGTTGGGTTCGCAGCCTAACCGACGAGGAGCTGCAGGCACGATCCAAGCAGGCCACCCAAGGCAGACGCCGCTCGGTCTCGGCCATCATCGCCTGCTACAAGGACGAACCTGCCATCCCCTTCATGCATCGCCGTTTGACCGACACCTTCGTCAAGCTGGGCATCGACTACGAGATTATCTTCGTCAACGATGGCAGTCCGGACGCCAGTGCTGAGCAGATCCGGGTACTTTCAGAAACAGACCCGCACGTTATCGGCATCACCCATTCGCGCAACTTCGGTTCGCAGATGGCATTTCGCAGTGGCATGGAACTCGCCTCAAAGGATGCCGTCGTGCTACTGGACGGCGACCTGCAAGACCCGCCCGAACTCATCGAGTCGTTCTACGCCGAATGGGAAAAGGGCTACGACGTTGTCTATGGGCGTCGCGTTCAGCGCGAAATGCCATGGCGTTGGGGAGTGCTCTACAAGGCCTTCTATCGCGTCTTCGCCGCCTTCAGTTACGTCAAGATCCCGCTGGATGCAGGCGATTTCTCCCTGATCGATCGCAAGGTCGTCAAATGGCTGTTGGCATGCACGGAGCGCGACCTGTTCATGCGCGGTCTGCGTGCCTATGTCGGCTTCAGGCAGACGGGCGTCGACTACGTGAGACCCGAGCGCATGTTTGGGCGCACCACCAACACGTTGTCCAAAAACATAGACTGGGCGAAAAAGGGCATCTTCTCATTCAGCAATGTGCCATTGACACTGCTGACGACGACGGGCCTGGTTCTGCTGGCGCTCTCGATCCTCGCGGCCCTTACGGTGGCGGTCTTGCGCATCATATGGCCGGACATTGCGCCGCGAGGCATTACCACACTGCTTATCAGCGTGCTCATGTTCGGCTCTTTGAATCTGTTCGGCCTCGGATTGGTCGGCGAATACATTGGCAAGATCATGATCGAGGTCAAGGGCCGGCCACGGTTGATCCGTGCCGCGCTTATTCGCCATGGTGTGGTTACCGATCAAGCCAGTGGTCCCGCACAGCAACGCGGACGCGAGGACTGACGGCGCGCCCGCCGTTGTCCGAAAAAGGTGCATGACCATGCAACAGAACTCCCCTCTCCAGAATGACACGCGGCTCGACGACCGCCAGAGCCGTCCGTGCCCCGTTTGCCGCGAGTTTCCCGAGAGACCGCAGGTCTTCCTGGAGGAGCGACTGGACGCCTCCCGGCTCAATGCGTACAGCTTCGCGTCGCGCAAGGCGCCGGAGTATTTGTGCCACCAGATGCTTCGCTGCCCTCAGTGCGACGTCGCCTATGTGGACAGGCCGCCCTCGCAGGGAGCCCTCGCAGAGGCCTACCATGCTGCGGACTACGACAGTAGCGAGGAAGCCAACGACGCCTCCAAGAGCTATATCAGTGCCTTCGCCGGCGTGTTGGAAAGCATTGGGAAGGGCGATGCGCTGGAGATTGGTACGGGCACGGGCGTATTTCTGGAAGCCTTGTCCCACTTGGGCTTTCAACGCGTCATAGGGATTGAGCCATCGACCGCGGCAATGGCGGCTGCACCCGAGCATAGGAAACCATGGCTGCGCGAGGGCATCTTCGCCGAGCAGGACTACGCGCCGGAATCGTTCGATCTGGTCTGTTGCTTCATGACGCTTGAGCACGTGCGCGAGCCGGGCGACATCAGCGAATCGGTGCTGAGGCTATTGAGACCCGGCGGTGCATTTCTCACGGTGACCCACGACTTCCGAAGCCCGGTCAATCGCCTGCTGGGTCGTCGTTCGCCCATCGTCGACATCGAACACATGCAACTGTTCTCGCGAGCAGGAATAAAGGCATTGCTGGAGCATTCCGGTTTCGTGGACGTGCAAGCCAAGCCATTCGCCAATCGCTATTCCCTGCGCTATTGGAGCCGCCTCTTGCCCCTGCCGTCCGGCCTCAAGGGCGCCTGCCAATCGACACTGTCGGGACTGGGACTGAGCAACGCCAAGCTTTCACTCAATGTCGGCAATACTGCAGCCGTCGGCTTCAAGCCGGCGGCACGATAGGGTGGACACCGGTGTGATGGAGTGGAAGCGTTTCGGCAAATTCCTGCTGGTTGGCGGCTTGAACACTTTGTTCGGATTCGCCGTGTATACGGCATTCGTGCTCTTGCATAGTCCGGCGTGGCTGGCGTTGCTGGGCGGCAACGTCGCGGGCGTGCTGTTCAATTTTTTCACGACGGGTCGCTTTGTCTTTCTCGACCTGTCGACCGCGAGGCTGCCAGGCTTTGTAGCGGTTTACGTGTTCACCTATTACACCAATCTCGAGCTCATAGGTTGGGTGAACCACTTCATCAAGAACCTCATCTTGAGCCAGGCCTGCCTGGCGCCCTTCATGGCGGCGCTGTCCTATCTGCTGTTGTCCAGGCTGGTGTTTAGAAACAAGCCAGGCATGACGGCCTAGCGTTGCCCCGCGATGTTTGAGGGCGTCAGCGCGGCGCGCGGCGCGCCTGTGCAAAGTAACCCAACGGGTCTTCTTTCGAGCCCAGGCCTAGCGCGTCGGAAACGTGCGCTGCCACGAGGAAGATCGCCGACAGCGGTGCGCACAACAGCGCGAGCGGTGTCGTCCAAAGCGCATCCCATGCAAGTCGCCTAGGGACAAGGCGCAGGGTGAGAACAATCAGCTTGCTCGCGATGGCGCCAATGTCGTTGCCGCGCTCGTCGATGGAAATCGCTTCAAAGCCATGTCGCTCCAGCAAGATGCCCAGGCGCTCTCGGGTAAAGCGGTGATGATCATGGGGAATATGGTGCCGCCTTGCGGACCACGGAACGCTCAACAGCAGCGAGCCGTTGTCACGAAGCACGCGTGCGATCTCGGCCAGACACAGGTCCGGATCATCCGTGTGTTCCAATACCTCGATGCACAGGGCGCTGTCGTACGTGGCGTCGTCAAAGGGCATCACTCCGCCATCGTAGTAGACGATGTCTTGGCGGTTCGGGTGCATGCCGAACTCCGATGCGTTGCCAATATCGATGCCCTGATAGGTGGCGCTTGTCGGCAGCCACTCCTTCCACGGTGATTCCCCGGCCCCCACATCCAGTACGCGGCCGTGCAAATGGCTCATCAATGGGCGCAGATGGGCGACGATCGTGCCTAGCTGAAGGTCGACGATACACCTCAGCCTGAAAAGCCATGGGCGGGCAGACGGTGGGGCCACCGCGATCGGTTTGAATTTTTCCACCTGCATGGATGCGTGTTCCAAGTGCGAACTGCATAGGTTCTGATCGAGTGGCAGGGCACCCGTCGGTGTCTGCTTGCGGGCTCGTATAGTCAACCAAACAGCTGGGCCGCAACAGCCCCGACCTTCTTTTCCGCCGCGCCATACTCAGAATATAGGCTGGACTGCCTTAAAATGAGTTGCGGCACGTCGGAATCGTTCAACGCCTGCACGCGCCGGTTGCCACCATTGGGAAGCTTACGTTTGTCCATGAATCGCTCTCGTTCGTCAGGCTGGCAATCTGGATTTGTCTTCGTCCTCACCGTCACGCTGCTGGTGGACGTCTTGCTGGTGCTTGCCGGCACGCATCCCGGCATCTACCAGATGGCCGCGCCGCTGTTCGGGATCGCCGTGGTGACGGCGTCCGGCCTGTGGTTGCTTGGCCTGGCTGGTGTAACAGCCGTTGCCGCGATCCCCGCGGCATTCGTTGTGGGCGCGTCAGCGGCGATGTTGGCCATGCTGGCAATCGCCGAGTTGTTCAATGTCGTGGCCCAGCAGGCGTTCCTGATATGGGCCGCATGCCTGGTGGCCATCTGGCTGGCGTTTCCTCGGCTGCGTCGTTTCGAACCGGCATCGGTGGCCTGGATCGATGTGGGCGCGACGGCAGGCTTGTCCCTGTTGATTGCATACTTCGGCAAGGATATGGCGGCATTCCTGCCAGCCGCGCTCCAGGACGCCTCGATGCCGGCTTGGAGCGACTATTTCGTCCATGGCACCACGATCGCCTCCTTCGGCGATCCGCTGGCGATCGGGCAGGGCAACATCTTGCTGGCCAACGTACACAGGCCGCCTTACCACTACGGCTCATACATGCTGGCCGCGGGCCTGCAGCCTTCTTCGGGGCTGCCCGGACTGGGGTTGGCGCTGGCAACCATGCAGCCACTCAGCTTGCTGGTGGGTGGCCTGGGCCTCTATGCGCTGGTCGCCCAATTATCCGGGCGGGCCATTGCGTTGATCGCCTTGCTCTGTATCGCATGTCTCCCCGATCCATCGCGCTACTGGATGCACAACGGATTCTATGGATTCCATTGGCTGCTTTATGCCGCGCCGGGATCGGGATATGCCATCGGCGCAGGCATGTTGTCGGCCTTGTGCCTGCGTGAGGGCGTCAACACGCGGCGCTGGGCGCCGCACGTGCTTGCGCTCTTCCTGTTGGCGTCGGTGTCGATGATCCGGCTTCACATGTTTGTGCTCCTTGCGCCTGCGATGGCCGGCATGTGGTTGCTGGCCATACGACGATCGCCAAGTGGCAGGGATTGGCCGGTGGTGTTGGGGTGTTTCGGGCTGCTGTTTTTCGGCGCCGTCGCACTTCTGGCCTGGCGAGCGGACTTGCGTGAACTCTTGCATTCCCTGCGCTACGTCAAAGAAGCGCTTGGATTCGGCCCCCCGCGATTCCTGGATTTCTATCACCAACAGGAATCGTGGATGCCCACGGCATTGCAGTTGGTGCTCGTGGTCGTGCTCGCTCTGATGCTGGGCCTGGCTGGATTCAGCGTCATGCTGCCGGTCGTCTCGGTGCTATGGACCCGCGCCCACAGGTGGGAGATATTCGACTGGTTTCCGTGGGCGCTATGTGGCTCCTACGCGCTATTGATCCTGCTGGCGCCCACGTGGCTCAACACGGACGCATCTGAATTGAAGCATCGACACTTCCTGCTTCTGTACGCCGCCGTCGGCGGATGGAGTGTCGCGCGCGCGTTGCAGCTGGTCACCTACGTTCGTTGGACTCATGTAGGCGTCGAGCGCATCGCACTCGCCGTGTTCGCCATCGTCATCGCACTGGTGATGGTGCTAGGGCGCGAGGCCGAGCCGGGGCGCCCTGACGGGCGATACATACCCTGGGCCAGCAAGTTCTACCAGTCGCCCAACGAACCAGGTCTCGCGCGAGCCGGCGCGTATCTGCACGGCCATGCCGAACCCGGTGATCTATTGATCATGGGTGGCCAGGCCATGCGAGGCTACGTCATGAGCCGGCAGACCGAGCTGGTCAGCGTTTCCGATATCGCCGCTTACATCGGTCGCGTGGAGCTGCTTGAAAAGCAAGGCGGCAACTATGCCGCGATAGCAGCCCAGCGAAGTGCAGACATGGGCCAGGTCGAGGCGGCCGGCTCGTGGGCTGAAGCTTGTGGACAACTACGATCCATCGGTGTCCGCTGGTACGTCGAAAACCAACCAGGCCTGCCCAGGTGGGATATCGGCAGAGCGCAAGCCGTCCTCAAGGCCGGAGACTTTGGTGTCTACGACGCGGGTACGAAAGCGCAAAGTCGCTGCGAGCGGCCGGCGGTTCGAGCTACCCAGGACAGTCGATAATCATCATGGCCGTCGCATGGGATGGCTTGCACGGCGACCACCCGCAGAGTCTTCTTATCGAGCGCCCCACGCCTGCTTTCGACAGGCGATGAGATAGCGGTGGCGTTCGTTGAGTGCTCGCGCCACGCGCTCATTGGACGGCTGGCCCGAATGGCTGGCACAGCAGTCGTCGATCGGCCCCGTCAATCCGTCTGCAATTCCGCCACGAAGTCGTAGATGTCGCCGCGATACCACGAGGTGGTGAATTCCACCACGCGGCCGTCATCGAGAAAGCTGCGGCGTTCAATGTTGAGGCCGGCGCTGCCTGCCGGTACATGCAGCAGGCGGGCCTGCTGCGCGCCGAGCGACACGGCGCGCAGGCGTTGCAGCGCACGACGCGGCCGGGCGCCCAGCGTTTCGAGGATCTCGTACAGCGAGTCCTGCACGATGGTCGGGTCCGGCAGAATGCTGGCCGGCACCACGCTGCGCTCGATCGCCAGCGGCTCTTCCTTGGCGTAGCGCACGCGATGCAGGCGGGCCACCAGCACGCCCGGCGACAGATTGAGCGCCATCGATTCTTCAGGCGTCACTTCGCCAATGATGCGTTCGGAAAATTCCGAGCGCGGATTGAGACCACGCGCACGCAAGTCTTCGGTGAAGCTGGTGAGCCGCGACATTGGCTTGATGATGCGCTCGGCCACGAAGGTGCCCGCGCCGTGGCGCTGGTTGAGCAGGCCTTCTTCGACCAGGCCGGAGATCGCCTTGCGCACGGTCACGCGCGACAGCTGCAGCAGGCGGGAGAGATCGCGCTCGCTCGGCAGCGCCTGGCCGGGTTCGATATCGCGGTGCTCGACCACGTTGCGAATGGCCCGGCGCAGACGCAGATACGCCAGCGGCTGGCTGGTGGCGGGGTCGCGGCTGAGCCGGCGGTATTCGTTGACGAGGGCGGTTTCCATACCGGAACGATACCAATGACCATACCAATCTGGCAATCAGTTGTTTTTTCGCGGCCTTGCGGGTGGTACCAATTTCGCTGGCGAATCCTTGCCCAGCGCAGCTTCCCGAGGTGTCTCAGGGGAACTGGTGTTGTCTGGTATGTCACTGGTACGATCAGCGGGCAATCGACGTGGTATGCATGCCACGCTCCCGCTCCCCGCATCGCCTTGAGGTGACTGAAGTGACTGCTTCTCCCCAGCCGGTCGAGACTTTTGACCTGGTGATTTTCGGCGGCACCGGCGACCTTGCCCTGCGCAAGCTCCTGCCAGCGCTCTACCACCGCTACGTGGACGGTCAGATTCCCGACGACAGCCGCATCATCGGCATCGCCCGCGAAGGGCTGGACGACGAGGGTTATCGCGACAATCTGCGCGCCGTGCTGAAGAACAACGGCAGCGGCAAGGTCGAAGACTTCCTCAAGCTGGTTGGCTATCGCTCGCTCGATGCCCGCAAGGACGATGGCTGGGACGATTTCGCCAAGCTGATGGGCAAGGACGCCGAGCGCATCCGCGTGTTCTACCTGTCCACCTCGCCGGACCTGTTCGTCGATATCTGCAACCGGCTGGGCAAGTACGACCTCAACAAGGGCAAGTCGCGCGTGGTGCTGGAAAAGCCCATCGGCCACGACTTGAAGAGCGCCAACCAGATCAATGACGACGTCGGCCGCTTCTTCGACGAATCGCAGACCTTCCGCATCGATCACTACCTCGGCAAGGAAACGGTGCAGAACCTGCTGGCGTTGCGCTTCGGCAACGCGCTGTTCGAGCCGCTGTGGAATGCCGAGCACATCGACCATGTGCAGATCACCGTGGCTGAAACCCTCGGCGTCGGCCAGCGCGCGGGCTACTACGACCATGCCGGCGCGCTGCGCGACATGGTGCAGAACCATATCCTGCAGCTGCTGTGCATGCTGGCGATGGAGCCGCCCTCCTCGCTGGCGCCCGACGCGGTGCGCGACGAAAAGCTCAAGGTGCTGCGTTCGCTCAAGCCGATCAACGAAGGCAATGCGGCCCAGCTCACCGTGCGCGGCCAGTACCGCGCAGGTTCGGCCGAAGGCCAGGCGGTGCCGGGCTATCTGGACGAATTGAAGGACCACAAGTCCAACACCGAGACCTTTGTCGCGGTGAAGGCCGAGATCGCCAACTGGCGCTGGGCCGGCGTGCCGTTCTACCTGCGCACGGGCAAGCGCCTGCCGGAGCGCGTCTCCGAGATCACGGTGGTCTTCAAGGCCGTGCCGCATTCGATCTTCGATCCGTCCGCCGGTCCGCTGGTGCAGAACCGCCTGGTGTTGCGGCTGCAGCCGGACGAAGACATCAAGCTGTGGCTCACCATCAAGCATCCGGGACCGGGCGGCCTGCGCCTGCGTCACGTGCCGATGGACATGAGCTTTGCCGAAGCGTTCGGCGTGCAGCAGCCCGATGCCTACGAGCGCCTGCTGCTCGACGTGGTGCGCGGCAATCCCACGCTGTTCATGCGACGCGACGAGGTGGAAGCGGCATGGCGCTGGGCCGATCCCATTCTCGCCGCGTGGGCGGACAGCGGCGAGGCGCCGCGCCCCTACACGTCGGGCACCTGGGGCCCGAGCGCGGCCGTAGCGCTGATCGAGCGCGATGGCCGTACCTGGTACGAGGACGGTGAATAAGTCGGCGTTTCGCTTGAACGCGCGCGATGCACGGGCACTTCACCTGTGCATCGCGGAGCGGTTTTTAGACTTGCCGTCCGCCTCTTCTTTTCGCCGCGCGTGTGCTCCCGCGCAGCTCGCATCCTTCATCGATCATGCCTGACACTCTCGACGTCACCACCCATAGTTTCACCGACTGCCACGCACTGGCTACCGCGCTGGCCGAACGCATCGCCGATCGCCTGCGCGACGGTATCGCCGAACGCGGACACGCGCTGCTCGCGGTCTCCGGCGGCAGCACGCCCAGACATTTCTTCGAGAAGCTTTCGCGCCAGACGCTGGATTGGTCGAAGGTCAGCGTGACCCTCGTCGACGAGCGCTGGGTGCCTGAGAGCAACGAGCGCTCCAACGCGGCGATGGTGAAGGGCATGCTGCTGCAGCACGCGGCCAGCAGTGCGCAGTTCGTGCCGCTGTACACCGATGCACCAACGCCCGAAGCGGGCCTTGCCGCGGTGCGCGCACGCATGGCCTCGCTGGAGCTGCCCTTCGATGCGGTGATCCTGGGCATGGGCAATGACGGCCACACGGCCTCGTTCTTTCCGGGCGGCGACCGCCTCCCCGAAGCGCTGGATCTGAACAACGCCACACGCGTGCTGCCGATGCGCGCAGCGGGCGCCGGCGAACCACGCATTACCTTCACGCTGTCCGCCCTGCTCGATACGCGCGCGTTGTACCTGCATATCGAAGGCGACACCAAGCGCCAGCTGCTGGCTGACGCGCGACTTGGCCTTGGCGAGGCCGCGAATTTCCCCGTGCGCTCGGTGCTGACCCAGCAACGTGTGCCGGTCGCCGTTTATTGGTGCCCCTGAGGCATCCACGGCGTTGCCCGACGAATCGATGCGCTGATCAGCGCGTCGCCTGCTGCTACCGGAGTTCGAAATGAGTGTGCTGCACCCCGTTCTTGTCGAAGTCACCGAACGCTTGCGCGAGCGCAGCCGCGAGTCGCGCGCCGAGTACCTGCGTCGCATCGATGCGGCGCGCGGCAACGGCGTGCATCGCGAGCGGCTGTCGTGCGGCAACCTGGCCCACGGTTTCGCCGCCTGCGGCACCACCGACAAGGAACGCCTGCGCGAAGGCCACACGCCCAATCTGGCCATCGTCAATTCGTATAACGACATGCTCTCGGCGCATCAGCCGTATGAGCGCTATCCGGAGCTGATCCGCAACGTGGCGCGCGAAGCGGGCATCACCGCCCAGATGGCCGGCGGCGTGCCGGCGATGTGCGATGGCATCACGCAGGGCCGCGCGGGCATGGAGATGTCGCTGTTTTCGCGCGACCTGATCGCCATGGCCACGGCCATCTCGCTCTCCCACGACATGTTCGACGGCGCGATGTACCTGGGCATCTGCGACAAGATCGTGCCCGGCCTGCTGATCGGTGCGCTGAGCTTTGGCCACCTGCCCGGCATCTTCGTGCCGAGCGGGCCGATGCCGAGCGGCATCAGCAACGAGCAGAAATCCAAGGTGCGCCAGGCCTATGCCGAGGGCAAGGCCACCAAGGCCGAGCTGCTGGAAGCCGAAGCCGCCTCGTATCACGCGGCCGGCACCTGCACCTTCTACGGCACCGCCAACTCCAACCAGATGCTGATGGAGATCATGGGCCTGCATTTGCCCGGCTCCAGCTTCGTCGCCCCGGATACGCCGCTGCGCGACGCGCTCACCCGCGAAGCCGTGCATCGCGTGGCCGAGTTGAGCGCGCCGGGTTCGTCGTATCTGCCGCTGGGTCACATCATCGACGAGCGCGCCATCATCAACGGCGTGATCGGCCTGCATGCCACCGGTGGCTCGACCAATCACCTGCTGCACCTGGTGGCCATCGCTCGTGCTGCAGGCATCGAACTGCGCTGGGATGATTTCGACGCGCTGTCCTCGGTGATCCCGCTGCTGGCGCGCGTCTATCCGAACGGCTACGCCGATGTGAACCAGTTCCACGAAGCCGGCGGCATGGCCTTCCTGATCGACCAGCTGCTGAGCCACGGCTTGATGCATGCCGACGTGCGCACGGTGTTCGGCACCGGTATGGACGGCTATACCCAGGTGCCGCATGTTGACGAGCACGGCGCGCTGGCGTGGACGCCGGTGTCCAAGGAAAGCGGCAATCGCGGCGTGCTGCGTGGCGCGGACGAGCCGTTCCGCGCCGACGGCGGCCTGCGCATGCTGACCGGCAATCTTGGTCGCGCGGTGATCAAGGTGTCTTCGGTGCCGGATGATCGCCTCGTCATCGAAGCGCCGGCCATCGTGTTCCACGACCAGGACGACGTGCGCAAGGCCTTCGAGCGCGGCGACCTCAATCGCGACTTTGTCGCCGTGGTGCGCTTCCAGGGACCGCAGGCGAACGGCATGCCGGAGCTGCACAAACTCACGCCCACGTTGTCGGTACTGCAGGATCGCGGCCATCGCCTAGCCCTGCTGACCGACGGCCGCATGTCGGGCGCCTCCGGCCGCGTGCCGGCGGCCATCCACGTGACGCCCGAAGCGCAGGACCAGGGCGCCATCGCGCGCATCCGCGACGGCGACATCGTGCGCCTTGATGCCGTGCATGGCTTGCTGGATGTGCTGGTGGATGCGGCCGAGTTCGCTGCACGCGTGCCGGCCACGGCCGACCTGTCGGCGCATCAGTTCGGCCTGGGTCGCGAACTGTTCGGCATGTTCCGCCGCAACGCCACCACGGCCGACCTCGGCGCGGGCGTGTTCTGATCCGCGGTCATCTTCTTTCTTGCATTCACGGAACGCCATGAGCATCGAAAACAAGCAAAAGCAGGTCGAATCCACGCTGCGTCTCGCGCCAGTGGTACCCGTGGTGATCATCGAAGACGCGCGTCATGCCGTGCCCATGGCCCGCGCCTTGGTGGCGGGCGGTATTCCGGCGATTGAAGTCACGCTGCGCACGCCTGCGGCGCTCGACGCGATCAAGGCGATCGCCAACGAAGTGGAAGGCGCCGTCGTCGGCGTGGGTACGGTGCTCAGCGCCAAGGATCTGCGTGCGGCGCACAAGGCCGGCGCGACCTTTGCGGTGTCGCCGGGCGTATCACCGGGTCTGCTGGACGCGGCGGACGACAGCGAGTTGCCGCTGCTGCCAGGCGCTGCCACGGCGAGCGAAGTGATGACCCTGCTCGAGCGCGGCTATCGCTTTCTGAAACTGTTCCCGGCCGTGCCGGCCGGCGGCCATAAACTGCTGGCCGCCTGGGCGAGCCCGCTGCCGCAGGTGAAGTTCTGTCCCACGGGCGGCATCAGCCTGAGCAGTGCGCCGGACTTCCTGTCCTTGCCGAACGTGGTCTGCGTGGGCGGTTCATGGCTTACACCTGCCGACAAGCTGCACGGCGGCGACTGGGCCGGCATCGAAGCACTGGCCCGCGAAGCCGCTGCCCTGCGCTGAACCATCGCGAGGCAGGAGCCGTTGGCGGCTCCTGCCCCATCATGTCAAAGTGGGCCCTTCACCGATCTCCGGGGGGGAGTCTCGATGCGCAGGGTGGTGCTGGTTGGTGCGTTGCTGTTGGCAACGCTGGGGTTGGGCCTGTCCGGCCCGGCAAGCGCAGACGATGCGTCGGTGGGTTGCCCGATTCGTCCGCTCACTATCGATATCGCCCATCTGAAGGCGACGGCCGGCGTGCAGTCGGTGGTGCTCGACCCCACCGCTACCCGCGCCACGGTGATGTATGACAACGGCGACGTGCTGCGCGTGGCCAGCACGGGATGCGTGACCTCGATGCTCTCCGCCCGCCTGTGGGTGGCCGGCGACGACGCCATGTCCGATGCCTTGTGGCTGGAACGCGCACGCTCGGTGACCGAGCTGGTGCTGGCGCCGGCGGCTTTCGCCCAGGTCAGCGCATCGCTGAAGGCTGATGCGCCGGTCAGCCACGTCGATGGCGGCATGAAGATCGACCGTGCACTCGCCGACGGGGCCGGCTACTCGCTCACCGTAGTGCGTACACCGCGCGACGGACTGGGGGCGTCCATGTCCCTGGTGTTTCGCCGCCTCTGACTGAACGGCGGCGATCCGCGGCCGGGACGTGGATCGCCGCCCAGGTGCTTACGGCGCCGGCGCCGGCGTGTGGTCCACGCAATCTTGCACCTGCTGGAAGTACCAGGTGTCGTCTTCATCGAAGTTCGAGTAGTAGGTGGCCACGGTGTGGTCGCTTACCGGCTTGATATCCACCAAGGCGATGGTGGGACTGTTCTCGGTCTTGTGGATTTCGATGGTCGTGCCGGTATAGAGCACGTACGACTCCAGGTGCACGGGTTTGCTGGCCCAGGCGCCCGAGATACATGAGGCGATGTCCGCCGCGCTGCCCGGGCCCGCATAGGACGCCGTAGGCTTTGAATTGCGCAGGCTGCCCGAGCTGGCGCAACCGGCGAGCAGCGTGATCGTCAAGGCAAGGACTACATGTCGTTTCATCAAACGTCTTCCATCGTTGGGTTGGGGCGCATGCCCATGGTACGTGGGCCTACATCGCGGCGCGCGTTCTTGTAGGAAACGTACGATCCCTGCGTTCCGCTTACGCGGTCGTAACGGCGCGGGGTGTTGAATGCCGGCACCTGACGGAGGGATACACATGAACAAGCGCATCGGCAGCATCGGAACAGTCTGCGTGGCCATCGGCCTGAGCCTGGTTTGCAGCACGGGCGGCGCGCAGGATCTGGGCAAACTCGGCGGCATGATTCCCGGCGGCGGCTCCATGACGTCCGGCAGCATGGGCAACGTGGCCGGCCTCCTTCAATACTGCATGAAGAACAACTTCCTGGGCGGCGATTCCGGCGCCGCGGGCATCCAGAACCAGCTGATGGGCAAGCTCGGCGGCGGTTCGAGTACCCAGGCGACCAGCACCAACACCGGTTCGAACCCCAGCGACATGCTCGGCCAGCTCACTGGCAGCAAGAAGAAATCCTCCGATACCAGTACCGCCAGCACGGGCAGCGCAACGAATGACCCCGGTTACCTCAGCGGCGCCAAGGGCATCCTGCAGGGCAGCAACGGCCAGAGCATGGACTTGAACAGCGTGGGTGGGGGTTCCAGCGATCTGAAATCGCAGATAACCACCAAGGTGTGCGACACCGTGCTCAAGCAGGGCAAGTCGTTCCTGAAGATGTAGGCGGGTCCGTGTGTTGTGGGAGCGCACCCTGTGCGCGACAGGCGCTGCGCCGTCCTGCGACGCACGGCCGCCGCGCACAGGGTGCGCTCCCACACATCATCCGCGTTCACGCAGGCGCCTCTCATCCCGCGCCACAAAAATCCCCGCCCCCAGCACCATCAACGCCAGCACATACCAGGTGATCAGGTAGCTCAGGTGGTTGTTGGGGAAGGAGATCACCGTGAGCCCACCCTGCGGCCACGCGGGCTTGCCAACATCGAGCGTGCCCGGCGCAGCGTCCTGATCCACAAAATACGGCGCCACATCCTGGAGTCCGCGCGCCTCGGCGATCGCCGCCACATCGCGCGTATACCAGTTGTTGCGTGCCGGATCGTTGTGGCGGAACGGCCGCGGCGCTTCGCTGATGCGCAGCAGTCCCGTTACGCTGGCGTCGCCGTCGGGCGCTGCCGCGCAGCTGCCTTTGAGCCCGCACCAGTCCGCCGGTACAAAGCCACGATTGACCAACACCACTGAGCCGTCGGCTTGTTGCAACGGGGTGACCAGCCAGTAGCCGCTGCCCAGATCGGTGGCTGCCCACACCAGGGTCTGGCGGTCATGCAGAAACCTGCCGTGCAGTTGGACATGGCGATATTCCGACGACTGCGCATTCACCTCACCCCACTGCGCGGGCCCGGGCGCGGCCACGGGTGCGGCGTGCACGCGTGCATCCACCCGCGCGATCAGGTCGCGCTTCCAGCCCAGCCGATACACCTGCCAGGTGCCCAGGGCCACGAAGCTGGCAAACAGCAACACGCCCAAGAGGGTCAGCAAAGCCAGAGCCACGGGGCCGCGCGGTCGGCGGCCCGGTTCTTCAACAACACTCATCGGGATTCACGTATCGGATGTGAGGTGCGGATCGTCAGGGCAGGTTCGACGGATCCATCATCGAGGGCATCATATTGCTGTTGAGGTGATACATGATCCAGATCGACCCGCTCAGCGTGATAACCACCAGTACGATGGTAAACACCAGCGCCAGCATGTTCCAGCCGCCTTCCGATTTCGCGTTCATGTGCAGGAAGTAGATCATGTGCACCACGATCTGCACGGCTGCCAGGCTAAGAATGATCACCGCCGCCGTACTCGACTTGGTGATCACATGCGCCATCACCAGCCAGAACGGAATGACGGTGAGGATCACTGCCAGCACGAAGCCCGTCATGTAGCCGCTGAAAGTGGCATGGATGCCCAGGTCGTCGTCGTGACCGTGACCGTCGTCGTGGGCGTGCAGTTCGTCATGCGCGCTCATGGCAGCACTCCCATCAGATAGACGAAGCTGAAGACGCCGACCCACACCACGTCCAGGAAGTGCCAGAACATCGACAGGCACAACAGGCGTCGTTTGTTGGCAGTGATCAAGCCCTTGCGCAGTACCTGCGTGATCAACACCACCATCCAGATCAGGCCGCAGGTCACGTGCAGGCCGTGCGTCCCCACCAGGGTGAAGAACGAGGAAAGAAACGCGCTGCGCTGCGGCCCCGCACCGATGGAGATCAGATGCGCAAACTCGCGCAGCTCCAGCGTGATGAATCCCGCGCCCAGCAAACCGGTGATGACCAGCCACACCAGCATCGGGTTCTGCCGGTTGCGCTGCATGGCCAGCACGGCAAAACCGTAGGTGATGGACGAAAGCAGCAGCAGCGTGGTGTTCACGGCGACTGCGGGCAGCTCCAGCACTTCCTGCGCAGTCGGTCCGCCCGCGTACTCGCGCCCGAGCACGCCATAGGCGGCGAACAGGCAGGCGAAGACCAGGCAGTCGCTCATCAGGTAGATCCAGAAACCCAGGAGCGTGCCGTTGGCCGGATGGACATCGGCCGACTCGTGGAACAGCAGCTGCTCCGTGCGGCCGCCGCTGCCCGGTGTCATGGAAGAGGTCATATCAGACATGGCTGGCCAATAGATCCGTGCGGGACTGTTCGATGCGGCTGACTTCGTCAGCCGGGATGTAGTACTCGCGGTCGTAATTGAACGTGTGGCCGATCGCCACCAGCAGCAGTGCCACGAACGCCACGATCGCCAGCAGCCACATGTACCAGATCATGGCGAAGCCGAACACGAAGCTCAGCGCGGCCATCATGAAGCCGGCGCCGGTGTTGTGCGGCATATGGATCGGCAGGTAGCCGCTCAGCGGACGCTGCCAGCGATACTTCTTCATCATCCACCACGCATCGTGGTCATGGATGCGTGGCGTAAAGGCGAAGTTGTACTTCGGCGGCGGCGAAGAGGTGGACCATTCCAGCGTACGTCCGCCCCATGGATCGCCGGTGACGTCGCGCAGCGCTTCGCGATGCTTGAAGCTCACGACGAACTGGATGATGTTGCAGGCAATGCCCAGCGCGATCAGGAAGGCGCCGAACGCGGCGACCAGGAACCAGATCTGCAGGGACGGATCGTCGAAGTGGCTCAGGCGGCGCGTCACGCCCATCAGGCCGAGCATATAGAGCGGCATGAAGGCGAAGTAGAAACCCGAGACCCAGAACCAGAACGAGCACTTGCCCCAGAACGGATCGAGCTTGAAGCCGAACGCCTTGGGGAACCAATACGTGATGCCGGCAAACAGGCCGAACAGCACGCCGCCGATGATCACGTTATGAAAATGCGCGATCAGGAACAGGCTGTTGTGCAGCGAGAAATCCGCCGGTGGCACCGCCAGCAGCACGCCGGTCATGCCGCCGATCACAAAGGTGACCATGAAGGCCACCGTCCACATCATCGGCAACTCGAACTCCACCCGGCCGCGATACATGGTGAACAGCCAGTTGAAGATCTTCGCGCCCGTGGGGATCGAGATGATCATGGTGGTGATGCCAAAGAACGAATTGACGCTCGCACCCGAACCCATGGTGAAGAAGTGATGCAGCCATACCAGGTACGACAACACGGTGATCACCACCGTGGCGTACACCATCGATGCATAGCCGAACAGCGGCTTGCGGCTGAAGGTGGCGGTGACTTCCGAGAAAATGCCGAAGGCCGGCAGGATCAGGATGTAGACCTCCGGATGGCCCCAGATCCAGATCAGGTTCACGTACATCATGGCGTTGCCGCCAAGCTCGGTAGTGAAGAAGTTGGTGCCCGCATAGCGGTCCAGCGCAAGCATGGCCAACACGGCGGTAAGCACGGGGAAGGCGGCGACAATCAGCACATTGGTGCACAGCGCCGTCCACGTGAATACCGGCATCTTCATCAGCGTCATGCCTGGCGCGCGCATCTTCACGATGGTCACAAGCAGGTTGATGCCCGATAACAAGGTCCCGACGCCGGCTATCTGCAGCGCCCAGATGTAGTAGTCGACACCTGCGTCAGGGCTGGACACGATATCGGACAGCGGTGGATAGGCCAGCCAGCCCGTGCGCGCGAATTCGCCGATGAACAGCGAACTCATCACCAGCATCGCGCCGGCCACCGTCATCCAGAAACTGAAGTTGTTGAGGAAGGGAAACGCCACGTCGCGCGCACCGATCTGCAGCGGCATCACGAAGTTCATCAGCCCCGTCACCATCGGCATCGCGACGAAGAAGATCATGATCACGCCGTGCGCGGTGAATACCTGATCGTAGTGTTCCGGCGGCAGGTACCCGTGCGATGCGCCGAACGACACGGCCTGCTGGCCACGCATCATGATCGCGTCCGAAAAGCCGCGCAGCAGCATCACGAAGCCGAGGATCATGTACATGATCCCGATCTTCTTGTGGTCGATGCTGGTGAACCATTCGTGCCACAGGTAGCCCCACAGCTTGTAGTACGTGATGGCGCCGAGCAGCGCGAGCGCGCCGATGGCTACCACCACGAACGTCCACATCACGATGGGCACGTGCAGCGGCAACGAATCGATCGACAGTCGTCCGAAGATCAGCTTGGCTAGGTCGGGATGGGAAAGCATCGTGGACACCACCGGATCAGTCGGAGTGGGGATGGGTTGCCATGGCGGCCATGCCGCTGGCCTGGCCGGGGGGAGACACGGCAGCGCCTTCACTGGTCTCGTGCGGGCTCAGGTCGATGCGCGTCATGCACGAGGGATTCTCCGGGTCCACGCAGTGCGTGAGGATGGCGCGGTAAAGGCCGGGCTCCACCGTGGCGTAATACTTCACCGGGTCGTACTCGCTGGGCGCCGCGAGCTTCACATAGGCATCACGATTGAGATCGCCGCCGCTGGCCTTCGCCTTCGCCACCCACTGCGCAAAGCCTTCCTCCGTCACGCCGTGGAAGACGAATTGCATGCCCGAGAAACCGTTGCCGCTGTAGTTGGCGGAGAATCCCTTGAATTCGCCCGGCGCGTTGATCACCGCCTGCAGCTGCGTTTCCATGCCGGGCATGGCGTAGATCTGGCCGGCGAGCGCGGGTATGAAGAACGAGTTCATCACCGTGGACGCCGTAATCTTGAACTGGATCGGACGATCCACCGGCGCGGCCAGTTCGTTCACGGTGGCAATGCCTTGCTCCGGGTATATGAACAGCCACTTCCAGTCGAGCGCGACCACGTTCACCTGCAAGGGCCGTACATTGGCCGGTACCGGGCGATTGGCGCTGATGCGTTCGAGCTGGCGATAGGGATCGAGCTTGTGCGTGCTCACCCAGGTGATCGCGCCAAGCGCAATGATGATGAGCAGCGGTGCGGCCCAGATCAGCAGCTCGAGAATGGTGGAGTGATCCCATTCGGGATCGTAGTGAGCCTTCTTGTTGGATGCGCGGAAATGCCAGGCGAAAAACAGCGTCAGCACGATGACCGGCACGATGATCAACAGCATCAACAATGTCGACGTGATGATCAGATCGCGCTGCTGCACGGCGAGGTCGCCGGACGGCGCCATCAATACGGTCTGGCAACCCGCAAGCAGGAAGACGACGGAGACAAGCAGTCCACGCAGCAGCTTCATAGACATGACCGACGGCGCAACCAGTGTGGAAAACGGTACGCCGTTCGGCGCGAAACAGGAACAGGCCATATTCCCAGTGACGCGAGAGGCGTGGCGGTGCCATAGTGTGGCCGCGACATATTCCTTCTTTGTGAGTAATGACTATGTCAAGCACCTTCCCTGATCACGGCGGCGCCCCGGCTACCACGGCGGAAGACATCGGGCGGCTGCATGCACGTGCCAAGGTGGCGCCAGGCGAGATCGCCATTGGCGTGATCATCGGCCGCACCTCCGAACAGTTCGACTTCTTCGTGTTCGGTATTTCTTGCGTGCTGGTGTTTCCCTCGGTGCTGTTCCCCTTCGCCAGTCACCTGGATGGCATTCTTTACGCCTTCACGGTCTTTTCACTGGCCTTCATCGCGCGACCGTTCGGCACCGCGTTGTTCATGGGTTTCCAGCGGCGCTGGAGTCGCGGCACCAAGCTCACTATCGCGTTGTTCCTGTTGGGCAGCGCGACCGCGGGCATTGCCTTCCTGCCGGGCTACAAGCAGATCGGCAACTGGGCGATTGGACTGCTGATCCTGTTCCGTCTGCTGCAAGGCATTGCGCAAGGCGGATCGTGGGATGGCCTGCCCTCGCTGCTGGCGCTCAACACGCCGCCGGAGCGACGCGGCTGGTACGCCATGCTCGGTCAGTTGAGCGCACCGATCGGCTTCATCGTGGCCAGCGCCTTGTTCCTGTTCCTGCATGCCAGCCTGGATGAGGGCGACTTCATCGACTGGGGCTGGCGCTATCCGTTCTTCGTGGCGTTCGCCATCAATGTGGTGGCGCTGTTTGCGCGCCTGCGCCTGGTGGTGACCGAGGAATACACGGTGGCCATGGAAGAGCGTGAACTTGAACCCGTGGGCATCGGTGAAATCCTGCGTACGCAGGGTTACAACATCTTCATCGGCGCGTTCGCGGCGCTGGCCAGCTACGCGCTGTTCCACCTGGTGACGATCTTCCCGTTGTCATGGATCGTGCTCAAAAACTCGCAGGCGGTGGATTCCGTGCTGTTGATCCAGATTTTCGGCGGTGTGGCGGGCATCTTCGGCATCGTGATGTCGGGCTACGTGGCCGATCACATCGGCCGGCGCACCACGCTTGGTGTGGCGGCGGGCCTTATCGGTCTGTTCGCCTTGGCCACGCCGTGGATGCTGGACGGCGGCAAGGAATTGCAGGACGCCTTCATCATCGTGGGCTTCCTCCTGCTTGGCTTCTCGTATGGGCAGGCGGCCGGCAGCGTGACGTCGAATTTCGAGGTGCGTCTGCGCTATGCGGGCGCCGCGCTGACCACCGACGTGGCATGGTTGATCGGTGCGGCCTTTGCACCGCTGGTGGCGCTGGGTTTGTCGATGCGCTTCGGCCTGGCGGCGGTCAGTGCCTATCTGCTCTCGGGTGTGGTGTGCACCTTGCTGGCGCTGCGCGTGAATCGCGCGCTGGCTGCACGCGAATAGGCGTCGCTGGCCGGAACCGGATCTATCAGCGTTGCGCGGGTGCGCGGTGGTTCACTTGGGCCACCAGCACGGCATGCCTGGCCAGGTCCACGGGCTTATGCGTCACCTGCGTTGTTGCGGGGTAGCGTGACAGCGAATTGCCGTTCTTCCAGTCCCGCGCGGGGCGCACCGGCCGCGGCGTGAATCCACCGCCGCAGTTCGGACAGACATTCTGCAACAGCTCGACACAGTCGCTGCAGTAGGTGCATTCGAACGAGCAGATCATGGCCTCCGTCGATGCCGGTGGCAGCGCTTTGTTGCAATGCTCGCAGGTCGGTCGTAGATCCAGCATGGGAACTCCACTTCGCAATATTGCCGATGATGCCAGAGTAGCTTGCGGCAGCTCCGCGACGTCATGCGCCGTCCAGCGGCAACACGTAGCGCAGCTTGGCATGTTCGTTGGCGCCCAGCCTTCGGTAAAAACGCGCTGCTCCATCGTTCCAGGCGGGCGTCTGCCATTGCACGGATGCGCATCGCTGCGCTGATGCGTGGGCGATCACGTGCTCCCATAGCTGGCGTCCGATCGCATGGTTGCGCCATGGCGCGCGCACATAGAGGCAATCCATGTGCAGATAACTGACACGATCAAGCGTGGAGAAATCGACCGTCGCACTGGCATAACCCACCACGGCGTCGCCGATGCAAGCGAGCCACGCCATCAGCCGAGGCGTATCGCCATCGAGGGCGTCGGCAAGCGCTGCGGCGCGCTCGCCGGGAACATGTGGCAGCCGTTCGAAATCCGCGTGCTCGGCGCAGATCGCCATGAGCTCGGGCACATCCGGAGCATGCGCCCGGCGAATTCTGACGTCGTGCTGCATCTCAACGCTCGAGGCCGAAGCCTTCATCGATCCACCCGGTGAGCCCGCCGATCATCTCCTTCACCGGACGGCCAAGTTGCGCGAGCTTCACCGCCGCCTTGTTGGCGCCGTTGCAGTGCGGGCCGGCGCAGTACACGACGAACAGCGTGTCGGGCGAGTATTCCGCCAGGCGCTGCTCGCTGATCATGCGGGTGGGCAGGTTGAGCGCACCCGGCACGTGACCGGCGGCGTAGAGCGTTGGCGTGCGCACGTCCAGCAGCACGAAATCCTTCGCTTCATGGTGGGTCGCGTAATAGACGTCGGCACAATCGGTCTCGAAGCCGAGCCGGGCCTGGAAATGCGCCAGCGCTTCATCGCTGGCGGCGGGGGAGACACGTTGCACCACGCTGCTCATGGAATCACTCCAGTGGAAAGACAGCGTCAGTATCGGCACTGGCGCGCTACGCCGACATTGGCAAGAATGCCAGTCACCATGAAGAAACCGCCAAAACGATCCGGACGCCTGTCCGGTCCGCCCAACCGGCAGGTGGCGGCCCTGGTCTACGACGGGCTGTGCACCTTCGAGTTCGGCATCGCCGTGGAGATGTTCGGCCTGCCGCGCCCCGAACTGGCCGACTGGTACGACTTTCGGCTGTGCGCGGTGGACCGCGGCCCGATGCGCGCGGCCGGCGGCTTGCGCGTGCTGGCCGATGGTGGCCTCGAGGCGCTCGCTGGCGCCGGCACCATCATCGTGCCGGGTTGGCGAGGCATCGACGCGGCGCCACCCGAGCCGCTGCTTGAGGCTCTGCGTGCGGCGCATGCGCGCGGCGCGCGCTTGCTGTCGTATTGCTCGGGCGTGTTCGTGCTTGCCGCCACGGGACTGCTCGATGATCGTCGCGCGACCACGCATTGGCGCTATGCCGAGGCCCTGGCCGAGCGCTATCCGCGCATCCGCATCGAGCCGGATGTGCTCTATGTCGACGAGGGTCAGCTGCTCACCTCGGCAGGCAGCGCGGCGGCGCTGGATCTTTCGCTGCACCTGATTCGCCGGGACTATGGCGCGGAAGTGGCCAATAGCGTCGCGCGTCGTGCGGTGGTGCCGGCGCATCGCGATGGCGGGCAGGCACAGTTCATCCAGTCGCCCATGCCGGCGCAGGGCGCGGGACTGGGCAAACTGCTGGAGTGGATGCGTCGCCACCTCGACCAGCCACAGCCTGTGGCAGTGTTGGCCGAGCGCGCCCGCATGAGCGAGCGCACGCTCTTGCGGCGCTTCGAGGAAGCCACCGGATGCTCGCCCAAGCAGTGGTTGACGCATGAGCGCCTCGGGCGCGCGCGTGAGCTGCTGGAGGGCAGCGAGATGGGCGTGGACCGCGTGGCCGAGGTGTGCGGATTCGGCAGTGCGGATACCCTACGTCACCATTTCCGACAGCACCTGCAGCTGAGCCCGGCACGCTACCGCGAGCGATTCGCCCTGCAACGGTGAGCGTCGCCGGTGCGGCTGGCGCACCGCAGGAAAGTTGACATCTACACCGGGTATATCGGCGGAGCGGAACCGCCGTGTCGCCCACAAGGAATCTTCATGGTTTACGTGTTGCTGAGCGTGGTCTGCAGCGTACTGGTGTCGGTCTTGCTGAAGCTCTCCCGCCGACTGTCCGTGGATGTCGGACAGGCGATCGCCTGGAACTACGTCGCCACCAGTGCGCTCACGATGTTGGTGTTTCGCCCTTCGTTAACCGTGTTGTCCAGCGCGCAGGCGCCCTGGCTGGGCTTTGTCGGGTTGGGCCTGCTGTTGCCGTTGATCTTTCTGGCGCTTGCCGCCTCGGTGAGCAGCGCCGGCATCGTGCGCACGGACGCAGCGCAGCGCCTGTCGCTGCTGATTTCCCTGCTGGCGGCGTTCCTGCTGTTCGGCGAAACGCTGAGTATGGGCAAAGGTTTTGGCATCGCGATAGGTTTGGTCGCGCTTGCGTGCATGGTGTGGCGCGGATCGGCTGCCACTCACGGCGAGGGTGAACGTAGCTGGCTTTGGCCGCTGGTGGTGTTCGCGGGTTTTGGCGCGATCGATATTCTGTTCAAGCGTGTGGCGGCTGCGGGTACGCCGTTTGCAGCTTCATTGCAGGCGATGTTCGCTCTGGCGCTGGTGGTGTCGCTGGCGATCCTGTTGTGGCGTCGCTGGCATGACCGCACGTTTTTCACGTTGCGCGATGCGGTGGCGGGGTTGCTGTTGGGGTTGGCCAACTTTGGCAATATCGTGTTTTACGTGCGGGGGCATCAGGCGTTGCCGGATCATCCGTCGCTGGTGTTTGCCAGTATGAATCTGGGGGTGGTGGCGTTGGGGGCAGTGGTTGGCACGGTGGCATTCCGTGAGCGCTTGAGTTGGGTTAATGCGGGGGGTGTGGTGTTGGCGTTGGGGGCGATTGGAGTGATCGCCTGGGGGTGAAGTCGTCATTCCGGCGTAGGCCGGAGGCGCTCTTCAACAGCCGAATGGCTAGTCATCCAGTAGCGGTGCGCCACTATTGTCGCGCTGCCGCCAGCGTGCCGCCTACGCGGCGGGCGTTTCGATCGCCTGCCGGCGCTCGAGTCACTTTTCTTTTGCTGGCCCAAAAGAAAAGTAACCCAAAGAAAATGGCCTGATAACGCCCGCAGCATCGTGCTGGGATAAGCCCGAACGCTCGAGGCGCGTCGTTGCGGGACAACCTCCGAGGGTACACAGCGGGTACCTCAATGCGCTGCGCAACGCGCCCGAATCGCTGAGGACTTAGAGCGGGGCCTCGCTGCGCGTCGGCTTTAGACATCCCTACTTACGTCTGCCGCAGCTGCTTGTCTGTGGGAGCGCACCCTGTGCGCGACAAACCTACGGAGCGGTGCACCACACTTCTCCCTCTCCCCTCCGGGGAGAGGGTTGGGGCGAGGGGGCCATCTAGCCTCGCGCTTTCATCAGGCCCGATTGAAAGCTTGGGAAACATCGCGAGATCTCGCGATTATGCAGCCGTCGCAGAGTTCCCCCGCCAATGACTTCTGGCGTATGAAACCACCCAGCCACGGCACCTAAGCTGGAGCGTCGCGCTACCGCGTCCGTTCAGAGGTTTCACTTTCATGCGCAAGCTTCCCCTCGTCGTGGCGCTGGCCACGCTGTTGCTCGGTACGGCGGTTCATGCCGATGACAAGAAAGACAACAAGGACAAGCCGGAGGACAAGCCCGATGCCGTGCTGCTCAAACCGCAGACGTCGGAGACCTCGGGCACGGTGAAGGTCGAGGGCAAGAGCATTGACTACAAGGCGGTGGCGGGCACGTTGGTGTTGCATGGCAGCGGCGACAAGGAGAGCGAGCCGCAGATCAGCATGTTCTACGCCGCGTACTTCAAGAAAGGCGCGGAGCCGGGCAAGCGGCCGATCACCTTTGTCTACAACGGCGGCCCGGGTTCGGCCACGGTGTGGCTGCACATGGGCGCGTTCGGGCCCAAGCGCGTGGTGACCAGCGATGATGCGCATACACCGGCTGCGCCGTACGGCCTGGTGAACAACGATTACAGCTTGCTCGATGCCTCCGATCTGGTCTTCATCGATGCGCCCGGCGCAGGCTTCAGTCGCCTGATCGCCGACGACGCCGACAAGGGCAAGCGCGAAGAGTTGATGAAGGACCGCAAGAAGACGGTCTACAGCGTCGATGGCGACGGCCATGCCTTCGCGCAGTTCATCACCCAGTTCCTGTCCAAGTACAACCGCTGGAACTCGCCCAAGTACTTGTTCGGCGAAAGCTACGGCACCACGCGCTCGGCGGTGGTGGCCAATATTCTGGAAAATGAAAACAGCGTCGACCTCAACGGCGTGATCCTGCTGTCGCAGATCCTCAGTTTCGACAGCAGCATCGATGGTCCGGCCAACAACCCGGGCGTGGATCTGCCGTACGTGGTTGGCCTGCCGACCTTCGCGGCCACGGCGTACTACCACCACAAGCTGCCGCAGCAGCCCGCCGCGCTGGAGCCCTTCCTGCGCGAAGTGGAGCAGTACGCCATGACCGACTACGCCTCAGCCCTGATGGCCGGCTCGCGTCTGGACCAGGGCCGCAAGCAGGCCGTGGCGCAGAAGCTGCATCAGTACACCGGCCTGCCGGTTGCCTACCTGATGAAGGCCAACCTGCGTGTCGACGGCGGCATGTTCGAGCATGAGCTGCAGGCCGATGGCGACATCACCACCGGCCGCCTGGACAGCCGCTTCTCGGGTCCCTCGATCGACCCGCTGAGCAAGTCGTCCGACTACGATCCGCAGTCCTCGGCGATCAGCTCGGCCTATGTGGCGGCGTTCAACGACTACGTGCGGCGCCAGCTCAAGTTTGGCGAAAACCAGACCTATCGCTTGTTCGCCAACATCGACAACTGGGACTTCTCGCACAAGGCGCCGGGCTCGACCGAATCGCTGCAGCAGTCGACCAACGTGATGCCTGATCTGGCCACGGCGATGAAGACCAATCCGAACCTGCGCGTTTCGCTCAACGGCGGCTACTACGATCTGGCCACGCCTTATTTCGCGGCCGACTACGAGATGCATCACATGCCGATACCGGCGAACCTGGAGAAGAACATCTCCTATGCGTGGTATCCGTCGGGGCACATGGTCTACGCCCACGAGGATTCGCTCAAACAGCTGCACGACAACGTGGCGCGCTTCATCGGCGACACCGACAACGTCGGCAAGCATTGATGTGTGCGTGAAGGTGCGCCATGAACGGCGCACCTTCACATCCGGCTACCGCGGGCGGCGTTACGCTCGCGGGCCTCGCCAGCCGGAGGTTCCACGATGAGTACCGAATCCGTAGCAAAGCGCCTGGTGGCCATGTGCCGCCACGGCCAGTTCGAGGAAGCGCAGCACGAGCTTTATGCCAAGGACGCCGTGAGCATCGAGCCGGAGGGCATGGCGCAGGGCCCGCTCGGCAACGTCAAAGGCCTGGACGCCATCCTCGAGAAGGGCAAGCGCTTCCAGGCGGGTGTCACCGAGATGCACGGCGTACAAGTCAGCGAGCCGCTGATCGCCGGCAACTGGTTCAGCGTCGTGATGACGCTGGATGTGACCATGAAGGAATACGGCCGCGTCAACATGCAGGAGATCTGCGTCTATCACGTGAAGGACGACAAGATCGTGCAGGAGCAGTTTTTTTACGATGCGGGTGGGTGAAGTCGACCGTGCCCCCTGTGGGAGCGCACCCTGTGCGCGACGCGGTCTATCGGCTTACCGTGCAATGGGATCTTGCGGCGAGGCCATGCCGGCTTCGCCGGCTGTCGCGCACAGGGTGCGCTCCCACAGGTCATCGGGTCGCGTGAGGCCCCAACAAAAAGCCCCGCTTTCGCGGGGCTCTCTGCAAATGCACCAGCGTGTGCTTAGTCGATGTCGAGGAACGAGCGCAGCTGTTCCGAGCGGCTCGGGTGACGCAGCTTGCGCAGTGCCTTGGCCTCGATCTGGCGGATGCGTTCACGCGTGACGTCGAACTGCTTGCCGACTTCTTCCAGCGTGTGATCCGTGTTCATGTCGATGCCGAAGCGCATGCGCAGTACCTTGGCTTCGCGCGGCGTAAGGCCGGCGAGCACGTCGCGCACGGTTTCCATCAGGCCCGTTTCGGTGGCTGACTCGATCGGCGAGGACGCGTTGGTGTCCTCGATGAAATCGCCAAGATGGGAATCCTCGTCGTCGCCGATCGGGGTTTCCATCGAGATCGGTTCCTTCGCGATCTTCAGCACCTTGCGGATCTTGTCCTCAGGCATGTCCATTTCCTTGGCCAGCTCTTCGGGCGTCGGCTCGCGGCCGAACTGCTGCAGCATCTGGCGGGAAATGCGGTTCAACTTGTTGATCGTCTCGATCATGTGCACCGGGATACGGATGGTGCGGGCCTGGTCGGCGATCGAGCGGGTGATGGCCTGGCGGATCCACCACGTGGCGTACGTGGAGAACTTGTAGCCGCGGCGGTATTCGAACTTGTCCACCGCCTTCATCAGGCCGATGTTGCCTTCCTGGATCAGGTCCAGGAACTGCAGGCCGCGGTTGGTGTACTTCTTGGCGATGGAGATGACCAGGCGCAGGTTGGCCTCGACCATTTCCTTCTTGGCGCGGCGTGCCTTGGCCTCGCCGATCGACATCGTGCGGTTGATTTCCTTGATGTCGGTCAGCGGCAGGAACAGCTTGTGCTCGATCGCGCCGAGCTTTTCCTGCTCGCCGTCGATCGCTTCCTTGTAGGTCTTGATGTTCGGCGACCACTTCTGGCGCTTGCGGCCCAGCTCGTTCGCCCACTCGAGGTTGCCCTCGTTGCTGGGGAACGTCTTGAGGAACTCGGCCTTGGGCATCTTCACGTGCTTGACGAAGATCTCCATCAGCACGCGCTCGTGGTGACGGATATCGTTCACCACTTCGCGCAGCTTGCGCACGAAGCTGTCGATCAGCGCGGACGGCAGCTTGAGCTTGAGGAATTCCTCAGCCATCTGGTCGCGCAGCTTGGTGACCTTCTTGTCGTTGATGTCGGTGGCCTTGGGGGCCGCCTTCTGGAACTTGCCGTAGTAGTCGCGCAGCAACTCCATGCGGCGCTTGACCTCTTCCGGGTCCGGACCAGTCGGGCCGGCTTCTTCTTCTTCGGCCGCGCCTTCTTCTTCTTCGTCTTCGGCGTCCGCGTCGGCTTCTTCAACCTCGGCGTCGGCGGCAGCAGCCTGGGCCGCGTCGGCGGCTTCTTCAAGGTCGGCGAAGCCGGCCAGGATTTCGCTCAGGCGGCGCTTGCCGTCCAGATGCTGGTCGTATTCCTCGAGCAGCAGCTCGATGGTCAGCGGGAAGCTGGCAAGCGCGGTCTGCACCTGGCCCAGGCCTTCCTCGATGCGCTTGGCGATGGCGATTTCGCCCTCGCGGGTCAGCAGCTCGACCGTACCCATCTCGCGCATGTACATGCGCACCGGGTCGGTGGTGCGGCCCACTTCGGAATCGACCGCCGACAGCAACGCGACCGCTTCTTCGGCGGCAGCTTCGTCGTCGGTGGACGCGCCGGGCGCGTTGTCCGAGAGCGGATCGGAATCGGGAGCGGCATCGTGCACTTCAATGCCGACGCCCTTGAGCACCGCCATGATGTCTTCGATCTGCTCCGGATCGACAATGTCGTCGGGCAGGTGGTCGTTGATCTCGGCGTAGGTCAGGTAGCCCTGCTCCAGACCCTTGGAGATGAGCGCCTTGATTTCAGACTGTTGCTCGGGAGCTTTGCTATTCATACCTACCGCCGCGTATGCAGGAACCGATCAGTATACCCATGTGATGCTTTTTTGACCAGTTTTCAAGGAAGAAAATCGGTAGCGCCGACACGCAAAAATCGCGCCAAATCGGCATCTTCCGAGGATTTTTTCGTCTTTGGTCGAGATCGCCGGGGTGCAGGCGTCATGGGGTCTCCAGCCAGAAGGTGACTGGGCCGTCGTTGACCAGATGTACCTTCATATGGGCGCCGAACTGCCCGATTTCCACCCTGGGGTGCGTTCCGCGGGCCAGTTCCACCAGCCGGTCGAACCAGCGGCGGCCCTCCTCGGGCGTCGCCGCGCTGGTGAAGCTGGGGCGCATGCCCGAACGGGTGTCGGCGGCCAGGGTGAACTGGCTGACCAGCAGCAGCTCGCCGCCGGTGTCGGCCAGGGAGCGGTTCATGCGGCCCTGCTCGTCGGCAAATACGCGGTAACCCAGCAGGCGTTCGAGCATGCGCCTGGTGCGCGGTTCGTCGTCGCCGGGCTGCACGGCGACCAGCGCAAGCAGGCCGGGGCCAATGGCTCCGACGGTGGTGTTTTCGACATCGACACGGGCTGACAGGACACGCTGGATCAGGGCGATCATCGAAAGTGGTAACGGCCGGAGACGGCGGAAGCTTAGGGCCTGACTATCGCCGACGCATAGCCTGCGAAAGTTGTAGAGCATGCCCTGGGGCGAAGAACGTAACCGGGCCGCATGTCGTTGACCCGTGAACCGGCGACGCGGGCGGTTACACTGCGTCGCTCATGCGATTCGACATCACCCTCCTCTATCTCCTCCTGCGCCTGTTTGGACGGCTGCCGCTGCGCACGCTGCATGCCCTGGGCGCCGCCATCGGCCGCCTCTCGCTGGCCCTGCACACGCGCACCGCGCACAACACCTCGGTGAACTTGCAGCTGACCCGGCCCGGCCTGGACAAGCGCGCGCATGCCGCCTTGCTGCGCGAAGTGATGGAGGACGCCGGCCGCTCCGCCACCGAGATCACCTGGATCTGGGGCAACGATGCCGAGCGTGCGCTCGACCTGGTGCGCGAGGTCCGTGGCGAGGCGCTGTTCGATGCCGCGCTGGCGTCGGGCAAGGGCGTGATCATCGCGGCGCCGCACCTGGGTTGCTGGGAGTTGCTCAACTATTGGCTGTGCCGCAAGACGCCGATGGCGATCCTGTATCGCCCGCCGCGCATTGCCGCGATCGAAGGCCTGCTGCGCAAGGTGCGCGGCGCGCTGGCGCCGGAGCAGGTGCGTGCCGAAGGCGCCGGCGTGCGCACCTTGTACAAGCGACTGGCTGCCGGTGGCACGGTGGGCATCCTGCCGGACCAGAAGCCGCGTGCCGGCGAAGGCGAAGTGGCGCCGTTCTTCGGCCAGGATGCGCTGACCATGGTGTTGTTGCCGCGGCTGGCCGCGCGCACCGGTGCGACCGTGCTGTTCGCCTTTGCCGAGCGCTTGCCCAAGGGCGAAGGTTTTCGCATCCATCTGCTGCCGGCGCCGGAAGGTCTGGCCGATGCGGACCTCGCGATCGGTTGCCGGGCGCTAAATCAAGGCGTGGAACAGTGCGCGGAGCTGGCCTTCTCGCAGTACCAGTGGCAGTACAAGCGTTTCTCGGCGGACACCTGGAAAAGCCCGTACGACTGAATCACTTGCGCGGCATCCCACCTGTGGGAGCGCACCCTGTGCGCGACATGGGCGCCTGGTCGTTACCGCTCCGCAGGCTTGTCGCGCACAGGGTGCGCTCCCACAAATATCTCGCCGCACGGCAGATGCGGGCGGTTGCTCAGCCCTGCTTTTCCAGCCGCCGCAAAAACACTGTCATTTCCTTCTCGGCCTGCTTGTCGCCGCGCGCCAGGGCGACGCTGATGCCCTGGCGCCACGCGTCGGCGGCGCCGGCTTGGTCATCCATGGCCAGACACGCCTTGCCCAGCAGTTTCCACGCGGCGGAATAGCGGGCGTCAAAGGCCAAGGCCTGGCGAAATTCCGGAATCGCCCCCGCGGCATCGCCCGCCGCAAGCAGCGCATTTCCCAGCGAAAAGCGCAGCAAGGCGCCATCGCGCGGACCGCCGCACTGCGCGCGCAGGTTGGCGATCAGAGCGTCGTTCATTGCAGGGCGCGGGAGCGCCACGGGTCGACCTGGTAGACCCGGGTCGGGTGCGGTGGCTCAGGCGGCACGCGGCCGGCGCGTAGTTCGGCCAGCGATTTGGCCGGCCAGATCACCACCCAGCCGGAGCGGAACGGCTGCACCAGCAGCGCATAGCGCAGCGCATCGTTGGTGAGCTTGTCCGGATGCTCCACGATCAGCCCATCGGGGTGTTCCTGCGCGAACGTCTGCAGGGACTTGCCTTCGTACAGGCGCTCGATGCTGTGGGTCAGGCGGCCGGCGAAATGGAACTGGCCTTCGTAATTGCCCAGCAAGCCCAGGGCCTGGTTCTGCGCATCGGCCGCGCCGAGCAACTGGGCCGACGGCCGCAGGTCGAAGTTCTGCCACATGGTGAGGGTGAACAGCGTATTGAGCGCCAGCGTGCCGACCAGGCCGGCAAACGCCAGGCGCCGCAGCTCGCCGCGACCGCGCAACAACAGCAGCACGCCCAGCAGCACAAACACCACGCTGAAGAAGCGGCTGTAGCGCTGGGTCGTGTCGAACCATTCGCCATGCAGGTCGTTGTGCGAGACCAGCACCGGCAACACGAACAGGAAGATGCCGAACAGGATGCCGCCCACGCCCAGCGGCCAGGTACCCAGCCAGGGGTTGTCGGCCAGCTTCGGACGCTGATCGCGCAGGGCCGCGATGGCGCCGGCCACGAGCAGGGCCGCGCCAGCGAATTCCGGCAGCGGGTAATACAGCTGCTTGCCGCTGATGAAGGAGAACACCACGATCACCGGCACCAGCCAGCACAGCGCAAAACGCAGGCCGCTATCGAGCGGGCGGCGCAGCGTGGCGAGCGCCACCCAGGCGCGCGGCCATCCGCTGAACGGGAACAGCAGCGCCGGGATCATCGGCACGTACCACCAGAACGGGCGTGCGTGATCGAACGCGTTCACCACGCGGCCGGCGGTCTGGGTGAAGAACAGGCGTTGGCGGTAAGCCTCACCGCCCGCGAAGCCGGCAGGCAGCGCCCAGGCCAATAGCATCGCACCGCCCAGCAGCAGCGCCAGCACGCCGCGGCCGTACCAGCGCATGCGGTTGTCGCGAGCCCAGTCGCTCCACAGCGGGCCGAGCAGGAAGGGGAAGGCCACGTGCAGAAACATCACCGGGCCCTTGGTGAGCAGGCCCGCACCCACGCACAGGCCAAACAGCAGCCAGCGCGGCTCCGCGCGGTCCCGCTTGGGCGTCAGGCAAAGCAGCGCAGCCAGCACCCAGACCGCCAGCAGCACCTCGTACATGATCTGCAGGCCGAACAGGAACGCATAACCGAGCGCCAGCAGGATCCACGGCGCGCCCTTGGCCACCCACGGGCGGTTCGGAAACAGGCGCTGCGCCAGCACCGACACCAGCACCAGCTGGGTGCCGCCAAAGATCACCTCAAGCACGCGCGGCCAGATGTCGTTGACGCCGGTCACCAGCCAGCCGGCGTGGATCATCCAGAACAGCAGCGGCACCTTCTCGCTGTAGGGCGAGCCATTGATGTGCGGCACCAGCCAGTCGTGGTGAATCCACATCTCCCAGGCCACCGCGAGCGTGCGGGTGGAATACAGCGGCATCGGGCCGTGCGAGAAGATCGCCAACAACGCGGCCAGGGTCCACAGCGGCAGCCATGGCCAGAGGGAGCGCAGGTGTTCTGAGCGGCTATAGCTGCTGGATGCCACGGGCAGTCTTCTTTATGGGATTGAAACAATTCTAGCCCGAGCTGCCCCTGCTCCACGCTGACCCGGCCGCCGCGCGGCCGGGGCTGGGCTCAGTAGCGGGCCGGTCCCCAATAGCCGATGCGCCGGCGGATTTTCAGTTTTCGCCAGAAATTCCGAGGCTTAGGGCGACGGTTGCGGCCGCCGGCGGCAATGAAGCCGTCAATCGCTTTGAGGATGCGCTCGGCCGAGTGGCCATCGCGATACGGATGGATGGCCTCGCCGTACTCATGGATGGCCTGCATCAGCTCGGCCGGTCGCGACAGCGCGCGCTCGATCGCCGGCTCGAACTGCGACACCTGGTCGATATCGATCAGCTGCGGACCCGGCCGGCGGTTCTTGAAGGTCACCACGGGCTTGCCGGTGAGCAGGAATTCATTGAGTGCGGAGGAGGTGTCCGAGCACATCATGTCCACCTGCGGAAACAGCTCGAGGATGTTGTCGTTCTCGGCGAACGTCAGGTGCTCGTTCTGCAGCGCCTTGTACTTGGCCACCGTGGCCGGATCCATCTTCGGATGGAAGGTCACGATCCAGCGCCAGCGCCCGTCGCGCGAGAGGCGTTTGACTTCCTCATACAGCGTTTCGGCGGCGCTCCAGGACGGCGAGAAGGTGGAGTGGTACAGGATCACCGGCGGCTGGCGCACCGGCGGGATCGGTCCGGTGATTTCGCGCATGAAGGGGTCCAGCTTGGGAAAGCCGGTCTCCACCACGCTGAAGTGGCCGACGCGATCGGCGATGGCCTGGAACTGCGCCGTGTCGCGCGGACCGGTGGTGCAGTACAGATCGAAGAAGCCGCGGATATAGATATGTCGCGGCTTGCCCGCATCGAAGCCGTGGAAGGTTTCCACCTTCACGCCGGGAAAGAAATGCGGCACCGCATTGCTGGAGGTGATCACGGCTCGCGGCTTCCACGCGCGCACTTCTTCCACCGTCAGCGCGCGCTCGCCTTCCACCAGGTCTTCGGCGCCGGGACCGTCGAAGAACCAGGCGGCCTCGTCGCCGCGGGCGCGGATCGCGTCCTGGATCGGACGCAGGATGGCCAGCGCATAGCGCTCGGAGCCATACAGCAAGTAATGCTCTCTCAGAGCGGGGTCTTTACTCATCGATCGATGCCATGGCGGATCAGGGCGTCGGTGGCCGTCTGCAGCGACGCGGGATTGCGGCGCATCTCGTAGTAACGCATGCGTTTGTAAGCGGCATACGAGGCGCCTGTCTGCGCGATCACAAAGCCACGCCAGCCATCGAGGAAGGCCAGCCGCAGGAAGTAATCCTTCACGAAGGCCAGCAGATACACGAAGGGCGTCTGCCACATGCGCACCGGCTTGTTCTTCTGCAGCCAGTCACGGCATTTGAGTTCGGCGTAGCGCAGCACCTTGATCTGTTTCTCGGGCAGGCTCGGGTTGTTCTCGTGGTTGAACACTTCTTTCAGCAGCACGGAAGGTCCATCGAAACGCAGCGACTCGTGCACGCGCACATCGGCCCAGCGCGCGCGGTCGCGGTGGTACAGGCGGGCCATTTTCTCGCCACGGCCCGGCAGGTACCAGCGCATGCGCTCGCCCATGAAGATGGTGGAGCGACGCAGGTAGGCCGCGCAAAGATTGCTGGCCATCAGCTTGGGCAGCCGCTGCTCCAGTTCGGCCGCCAGTTCGGGCGAGAGGTACTCGTCGGCGTCGAGCGCCAGCACCCAGTCATTGCTGCACTGCGTCGTAGCGAAATTGCGCTGCGGCCCGAAGCCCAGCCACGGCTGGTGCACCACCCGTGCGCCGTGGGCCTGCGCGATGGCTACCGTGTCATCGGTACTCCCGCTGTCGACCACAAGTTTTTCACTGGCGAAGGGCACGCTATCCAGACAGCGGCCAATATGCTTCGCCTCGTTGTACGTCATGACCACGAGGGTGAGGGAAAAGGTAGGCATAAAGTGAATTCTACCGGTATTCGCCGGCAGGCTTGGTCCTCCGGGAGGCCCCGGTCGGCGTTAGCCGACAGGGTCGCGGTCGGCTCAGTTTCAGCTGGAACCGTGCACTATTCTGCTGACTTTGGGCGGAGCAAAGCCGAAAATAGACCGGTTTCGGGTCCGCCCGGGCCGCAGTAACGAACAGGCAAGCAGGCAGTATGAGAAGCAGGGCGATCCCATTGAAAACCGACGTTCAGCCGAAGAGCCGGGCCATTACGCGCACGATTCTTGGCGTGGGCATCGTCTGGATGATGCTGGGGATGGTCATCATGCCGGCCGGCGTGTCGTTCAATCCCGGCAAGCCCTACCAGACCAGCCTGATCGTGTTGCTCTACCTGCCCGCCCTGGCGCTGTCCTTCTCGCAGGGCGCGCGGGTATGGCGCGAACTTTGGCCGCTGCCGGTGTTCCGGGTGTTCCTGGCGTTGCTGGCTTGGGCGCTGCTCTCCTTGAGCTGGGGCCACATACCCCATGCGGGGGACGAGGTCGGCCGCCTGATCAGCGTGCTGGCATTCGTGCTGGGCTGGCATGCCTATGCCGCCAACGACGTGTCGCGCATCCGCCATCTGCTGCTGGCCGCCGGCCTGGCCATCGGGGCTTGCGCGATCTACTACTGCATCAGTTTTGTGCGCGCTCCCATGGAAGACGGCCGTATCGTCGGCGAGGGGACGATCGCCACCGCCAATTACGCGGCGGCGCTGATGGGGGTGGTGGCGCTTTGGCTCAGCCAGCTCGATATCGACGACCGTCGCTGGTCGATCGCACGCTATGCGGCGATGGCGGTGCTGCTGCTCTTCGTGGGGCTCACCCAGACGCGCAGCGTGTGGCTGGCCCTGGCGCTGGCCATCGTGCTGATGCCGCTATGGCAGCCCGGCCGGGTCCATCGCTGGGTGGCGGTGACCATCGCCGTACTGGCGGCGATCATGTTGCTCTGGCCAGCGACCATGCTGACCGTGCGTGGCACCTCGTTGCGTCCGGAGCTGGCCCTGCAGGCGATGCATCTGGCCGCCCAGCACCCTCTGCTGGGATTGGGTCAGGGCGCCCCCATCAGCCTTATCGTCAACGGTGCGGCCTACACGCATACACACAACCTGCTGACCCAGGTGACGGTGGAACTGGGCCTGCCCGGCCTGCTGCTGACCGTCGCCATGTGGCTCATGCTCGGCTGGCAAGGCTGGCGCCATCGCGGCACCCTGCAGGGTCGGCTGGTCCTGACCATCTGGGTTTACGCCTCGGTCGTACTCCAGTTCGATATGCCGCAGATGCTCGACAGCCCGCGGCCGGCATGGCTGCTGATCTGGCTGCCGATGGGTCTGGTCGTGGGCCTGCTCGCGGGTGACCGGGCCAAGCCGGCAATTTCCATCCATTGAAACTAAAGTACCCCGACGTGTTGGGGATTCGGGGATCTCGATGAACAAGGTGTTGGTTACCGGCGGTGCGGGCTTCCTGGGCTCCCATCTGTGCGACCGGTTGCTGCGCGACGGCCATGACGTGCTGTGCGTGGACAACTTCTTTACCGGCAGCAAGCAGAACATCGCGCACCTGCTCGACCACCCGTACTTCGAGATGATGCGGCACGACGTGACCTTCCCGCTCTACGTGGAAGTGGACCGCATTTTCAATTTCGCCTGCCCTGCCTCGCCGGTGCATTACCAGCACGATCCGGTGCAGACCACCAAGACCAGCGTGCACGGCGCGATCAATATGCTCGGCCTGGCCAAGCGCACCGGCGCGCGCATCCTGCAGGCCTCGACCAGCGAAGTGTATGGCGATCCGGAAGTCCATCCGCAGCGCGAGGACTATTGGGGCCGCGTCAATCCCATCGGCTTCCGCAGCTGCTATGACGAAGGCAAGCGCTGCGCCGAAACGCTGTTCTTCGACTACCACCGCCAGCACAACCTGGACATCAAGGTGGTACGCATCTTCAACACCTACGGCCCGCGCATGCATCCGAACGACGGTCGCGTGGTCAGCAACTTCATCGTGCAGGCGCTGCGCGGCGAGGACATCACCATCTATGGCGATGGCAGCCAGACGCGCAGCTTCTGCTATGTCGACGACCTGATCGAAGTGATCACCCGCATGATGAACAGCGAGGCCGGCTTCGTCGGCCCGGTGAACATCGGCAACCCGGTCGAGCACACCATGCTGCAACTGGCCGAGCGTGTGATTGCGCTGGTCGGCGGCAAATCCAGGCTGGTGTTCCGCCCGCTGCCTTCGGACGATCCGCGCCAGCGCCAGCCGGACATCGCCCTGGCCAAGGAAAAACTTGGCTGGGAGCCGCGCGTGAGCCTGGACGATGGCCTGCGCGAAACCATTGCCTACTTCCGTCAGCTGCTGAAGGGAGAGGTGGCTGCATGAAGGCTCTGACCTTCAGCGTCATCATCACCAACTACAACTACCGCGACTACGTCGGCGAGGCGATCGACAGCGTGCTCGCGCAGACGCGCGCCGCCGCCCAGGTCATCGTGATGGACGATGGCTCCACCGATGGTTCGGCCGCCTGGCTGGCCGAGCGCTACGGCAACGACGAGCGCGTGACGCTGCGCTGCGTGAGCAATGGCGGTCAGCTGTCGGCGTTCGTCAAAGGCATGGAGGGCGTCACTGGCGACATCGTGTGTTTTCTTGATGCCGATGATCATTGGGACAAGGATTACCTGGCGCGCATCGGCGAGGTGTACGACAGTCGCCGGGATATCGATTTCGTGTTCACCGATGTCAACTTGTTCGGCAATGAGCAGGGCATCGTCGGCTACGCGGATCGCGCGACCGATCTGGGCTATACCGCCATCAGCACCTGGGTGACGGCCTACTGGTACGGCGCTGCCACATCGGCCTTGTCGATGCGGCGCATGTGGGCGCAGCGGGTGCTGGATCTGCCGCATACGTTTCTCACGACGTGGCGCATTTCGGCCGATAACTGCCTGGTGTTCGGCACCAGCGTGCTGGGTGCGCACAAGTATTACCTGCCCACGGGCATGGTCCATTACCGCGTCCATGGCGCCAACGGCTGGTGGCACGCACGCGATCGCGAGAACCAGTTCGCCAACCTGTTCCGCTCGCGCACGCTGATCAATCACTACGCCGAGCGCATGCATATGGACGTCCATACGCTGGACCTGGCCAAGGCCGAGTTCCGCAGCAAGCCGGCGGCAGGCATGGATGAGGCCTGGCGCTATGCCGGCATTGCGTTCCGGCGCGGCACGGCGGGCTGGCTCAAGCGGGTGGAGCGCACGGTATCCATCCTCCGGCACGGCCGTCGCAACAGCGGCAAGGCGGGCGCGTGATGTTTCGCGGGGCCGCTGGCATATGAGCGCCGGGCTGGAGCTCAAGGTCAGCGTGATCCTGCTGACTTACAACTGGCCACAGGCGCTTGAGCGCATGCTCGAAGGCCTGGCCCGCCAGACCCAGCTGCCTTGCGAAGTCATCGTGGCCGATGATGGCTCGAGCGAACAGACCGCTGCCTTGGTCAAGCGCATGGCGGCGACGTTCCCGGTGCCGCTGCGCCACCTGTGGCAGGAAGACCATGGGTTTCGGGCGGCGCGTGCGCGAAATCGCGGCATTGCCGCCAGTCGGGGCGATTATGTGATCCTGCTCGACGGCGACATGCTGATCGAGCCGCACTTCATCGCTGATCATCTGATGCTGGCCGAGCGTGGATACTTCCTGCAAGGCGGGCGCATCAAGGCCACGGCTGAGGAATCGCAGCGACTGCTCCAAGGCAAGCCGCCCGTTTTCGCGCCGTGGTCGACCGCCCATTTCGACGAGTTCGATGGCACAAAGCGGCTCTACGCGTTCCGTGCACCGTGGCTGGCGCGATGGAAGTCCCGCTCGCGCAACGGTGGGCGAGTGATGAGCTGCAACATGAGTTTCTGGCGCGACGATCTGTTGAAGGTCAATGGCTTCGACGAGCGCATGGAAGGCTACGGCGCGGAAGACCGTGAGCTGGCGGCACGCCTGGAAAATACCGGCCTCAAGCGGCGCGCGCTCAAATGGGCAGCGCTCGCCGTGCACCTGTGGCACAACTCGCGTTCCCCGCCGGACGTCGACGACATGAGCTTGCCCAACAACGTGCTTTTCCACGAAACGCGCACGCAAGGGATCACCTGGTGCGAGCGCGGGATCAGCCAGCACATCGACCTGCTCGGTGAAAGCGATCACGCGGGATGAAACTGCTCTATACGAATTTTCATCACGGCGACGGCGGCGGCCACACCACCTACATCCGCGAACTTGCCGCGGCGCTGGCATCGCGGCACGAGGTACATGTGGCGGCGCCGCCAGACAGCCGCCTCAATCGCGAGGCGCGCGCCTTGCCCGGCGTGTTCGTGCTGGACCAGCCGTTTCCGAACGGCTTGAACAAATGGAAAGCCCGGCGTCGCGCGCGAGCGCAACTGGCCTCGTATCTGCGTGAGCAGGCGTTTGATCTGATCCACGTCAACGGCTCCGCCGATCATCGCCTGGTGCTTTCGGCCATGCCGACCAAGCGTCCCGCCTTGGTGTGGACCAAGCACAACTCCAAACCGGTCCGTGGCCTGGGCGCCGCGCTGCGCGCACGGCACACGGATATGGTCATCGCCGTGTGCGAGTACACGCGTCGCGAATTGCTGCAGACCGCCTATCGCCGCTGCAAGTTGGAAACGGTCTACAACGGCGTGGATATCGAGCGTTGGTCTCCGTGGCCGATCGACCAAGCCAGGGCTGAGCGTGCACATTGGACAGGTGGCGATGAAAGCGTGTTGGTGCTCGGTAGCAACGCAGGAACGGCGAGTTACAAAGGCTGGATGGACCTCATGGAAGCATTGCCGATGCTGCCGGAGGAGATTCGCCGCCGACTGCGCGTGGTGATTGCCGGCGTGCCGCCCAAGACGGCAGAACTGGAGCGAGTCGCCGCGCTTGGTGTGTCCGATCAGGTGCATTTCACCGGCGTGTTGACCGACGCCCGCCCCATGGTGGCCTCGCTCGACGCGGGCTTCGTGTTGTCCTACGACGTGGAAACCATCTCCTTCGCCTGCCGCGAAATGATGGCGATGGGCAAACCGGTGCTGCTCACCCGCTATGCCGGGCTGCCAGAGAATATCCACGAAGGAAAGGACGGCTGGCTGGTACCGGTGCGTGATCGCGCCGCCCTTGCAGCCGCCGTGCAGCGATTGCTCGAACAACGCGACACCCTGCCTGCGATGGGCGCAGCGGCGCGCCAGCATGCGGAGCAGGAGTTTGGGCTGCCGCTGTTTGTGGGTCGAACGGAGCAGGTTTACCAGGATCTGCTGGACATGCGTCGGACCTGATCGCCGGGACGAACAGGGCGAAGTGAGGTGCATCGCATTTCTATCGCGCCGACAACCTGGCCACAACGCAACTGTAGGAGCGCACTTGTGCGCGACCATCTAACGGAGCGGTTCACCCATGCGCTGCGGTCGCGCACAAGTGCGCTCCTACAAGGGGACATGCAGCCCGGTGCCGATCAGCTCTTTGTGGGAGCGCACCCTGTGCGCGACAAGCCTACGTAGCGATACACCCAGCGTGGCTGTCGCGCACAGGGTGCGCTCCCACAGACAAGCAGGCGGGGCAAACGGAAGGAGGCGACCCAAGGCCGATGCGCAGCGAGGCCCCGCCTTAAGTCCTCAGCGATTCGGGCGCGTTGCGCAGCGCTTTGAACTACCCGCTGTGTACCCTCGGAGGTTGTCCCACAACGACGCACCTCAAGCGTTCGGGCTTATCCCAACACGATGCTGCGGGCGTTATCAGGCCATTCTCTTTGGGTTACTTTCGACGCGAAGCTAGTCCCGTGGGATCTTTTGGGCCAGCAAGAGAAAAGTGACTCGGTCGGCGGCAGCCGATCGAAACGCCCGCCGCGTAGGCGGCACGCTGGCCTCGTGGCGACAACGGAGACCAAGGCTCTGGAAGACCAGCCCTTCGGCTATTAAAGAGCGCCTCCGGCCTCCGCCTGGATGACGATCAAAAGCGCGCATCCAAGTGGGCGAAGCCACCACCACCCACCCAACCCCCTCACTCCTCCAGCGCCGCCGCCGGCACCCGATCCACATCCTCACTAGGCATGCACCCCGGCACCACGGCATCAGCCTTGAACATCCACCACTCACGCCGATTCGCATGCCCCAGGCTCACCGCCTTGCTGCGATCCACGCACTGAGCCATCACCCCATCCAGCGCAAACAACCAGCGATGCTCGGGATCGGCAGCCTGCCATTTCACCGCAGCGCTGTACTGCTCATGCCACGGTCGCGTAAAACCGAAATCCGTAGCGGGATGATTGAACATCAGCAGGTTCTGTTCCTTCCACGCCACCATGCCGATCTGGTCGCCCGCCGGCAGGCGCTCGCGCACGTCCTGCATCAGCCCGGCAGCCGAGCTGGAATCGTTGAGGATGGGGTAAGCCCACAAGCTCCACACCAGCCACATGGCCGCCATCCCGCCAGCGACGGCGGCGACGGCGCGACGCATGCGCAGCGTGGCGATCAGCAGCAGTTGCACGGCGCCGATGGTGACGAACATCCACCACAGCGCATGGCCGCCATCATCAAGACCGCGCGCCGTAGCGAACTCGCTCGCAAACTTCGGATGCGCCACCAGCGCCGTGGCGCCCACGCCGAGCATGGCGGCGCCCATGATGCCGATGAAGACGAGCCCAGCCGCACGCAGCCAGCGCTTCTGCAGCAGCTCGTCCAGATACGGCGCACTGACCAGCGCCAGCATCGGCAGCGCCGGCATGATGTAGACGTCGCGCTTGCCCTTGGGAATCGAGAAGAACACCAGCAGCAGCACGATCCAGCCCAGCGGCAACAGGATGCGCGCGTCCCTGGCCTTGAGCGACTGCCACCAGCGCGGCAGCGTGCCCGGATAGGTCAGCGACAGCGGCAGCCAGGTGAACAGCACGATGGGCACGTAGTACAGCGCGTTGTGGTGGTGATCCCAGGACTTGCTGTAACGGCCGGCAGTCTGGTGGAACAGGATGTCGTTGATGTAAGCGGCATAGGCCGGATCGCCCGCGTGCGCTTTCGCGCCCAACAGCATCGGCACCAGCCACAATGCCATCGCCAGCAACAGCGCAACCAGACCCAATGCCCAGCGCCACCAGGCGCCCTCACCCATGCGCGACACGCCATTCCACTGGCCAAACGCGGCCACCAGATACGGCACAAACATGAAGAGCGCGAGCACGCCAACGCCCTTGGTGATCACGCCCAGCCCCGCGCAGAAACAGCCGAACCAGAACGCGCGCCAGTTAGGCCCTTTCAGCATATGCACCAGCAGGCCCCAGTTCGCCGCCGTGATGTAAAACATCACCAGTGGATCGATCTGCGCCCGTTTGGTCTGGTAGACGAACTGGAACGTGATGAGCAGGGCCGAAGCGGCATACAAGCCGACCTGGCGATTCCACAGGCGGCGGCCGAGGTCATAGACCAGCGCCAGGCAACCCAGTGCCGCCAGCAGCGAAGGCAGCAGGAAGGCGATGCGCCAGCTGCGGATCACCGTATAGCTGGCAGCTTCCAGCCAGAACAGCATCGGCGGCTTGTCCGAATACAGTTCGCTGCCGCGATGTGGGAACAGCCAGTCGCCGCTCTCCACCATGTGCTTGGCAGCCAGCGCAAAGCGCGGTTCGTCCGACGGCCAGGGATCACGCAGGCCCATGCCGGCGCCGATCACCACCAGGGCAATCAGCAGCAACAGCCAGAATCGGCGGCGTTCCAGGGGAGTGGCTTGAGAAAAGACAGACATGCGTGGATTCCGGGGCTGCGGCGGGCCGCGTCGCAAACTCATAGCTTAATGCCGTGGCCCGAGCTTAACGGCCTTGGCCTGGTTCCTGGCTTAGCGGCGGCGCCTGCGGGCGCCTTCAGGCCTTCTCGAGGACGGCATAGTACATGCCGTCCAGGTCGCCATCCCCGGGCAGAACCTGCCAGCCCACACTCGCCGCCTGTCCCACTGGCAGGGAGAACTCCACGACCCGCACATCGGACCGGCCCTGGAGCCAGGCGCCGACCACGGCGTCGTTCTCGGCGCGCAGCATGGAACAGGTGATGTAGACCAGCCGGCCGCCCGGCGCCAGCAGCGGCCACAGGGCCGTCAGGATGCGCTTCTGCTGGGCTACGAGCGGGGCGATGTCGCTGTCGCGGCGATGCAGGCGTACATCGGGCCGCCGGCGCAGCACGCCAGCAGCCGAACAGGGCGCATCGATCAGGATGCGATCGAACGGCTTGCCGTCCCACCAGCCTTCAGGCTCGCCTGCATCGCCGACGACGATATCGGCCTTGAGGCCGAGACGTTCCAGGTTCTGGCTGATGCGCTGGGTGCGCCTGGCGTCGAATTCCAGCGCCGTGAGCGAGAGATCCGCGCGCTCCAGCAAATGGCAGGCCTTGCCGCCAGGCGCGGCGCAGGCATCGAGCACGCGCTGGCCGTCGCGCACGTCAGCAAGATCGGCGGCAATCTGCGCGGCGCCATCCTGCACTGCGAACTCGCCGGTGGCGAAACCGGGCAGGCGGGTCACGTCGGTGCTGTGCGGAAGCACGATGCCGTCAGCGAGCCACGCATGGGCATCGGCCGTATAGCCGTCCGTACGCAGGCGCTCGATCAGCGAGTCGCGTTCACTGCGGCGATGGTTGACGCGCAGCATCAGCGGCGGCTCAACATTGTTCGCCGCCATCACCGCATCGGCTTGCTCCGGCCAGTCGCGTGTCAGCGTCTTGGCCAGCCACAGCGGATGCGCGTGTCGCGTCTGCGGCTTGGCGTCGAGTTCGGCCAGCAGCGCCTCGCGTTCGCGTTGCCAGCGACGCAGCACCGCATTCACCAGTCCTGCCATGCGCGGGCGTTGCAGCGCTCGCGTGGCTTGCACCGTAGCGGCCACGGCGGCATACGCCGGCAGCTGCAGGATTTCCAGTTGCACCAGTCCCAGTACCAGCAGTGCATGCACCACGGGCTCCTTCTGGCGCAACGACTTCTCCATCAGGCGATCGAGCACGGGGTCAAAACGCAGCCACCAACGTGCACCATCGCTCAGCAAGGCCATCAGCAGCGCGCGATCGCGACCGTCGGCCAGCTTGGGCGCATGACGCTCCATCGCGTCGCGCAGTGAAGTGCCGCGCAAGGCGACGTCGGCAAGGGCTTGGGCGGCTAGAGCGCGGGTATCGGTCATCAGGGGAAGGTAGTGGATGTGGGTGAGAAGCGGGGGTAAACGGAAGCGCGCTTTTTAGCTCGTCATTCCGGCGCAGGCCGGAATCCAGTAGCGTCAGTGCTCGGTTTTCGCTGGCGCTCATGAGACTTACCACTGGCGTCGCGAAAGCCAATGGTTCCCGCTACTGGATTCCGGCCTGCGCCGGAATGCCGATCTTTAGAGGCCGCGAGTCTTCATGGCGTTGAAGTAATCGGCCGCCGTAATGCGCTTGCCACCCGCACGCTGCAACGCGGTTACCCGCAGCACGCCTTCACCGCAGGCGATATCGATACCCTCGCGGCTTATGCCAAGCACCGAACCCGGCGCACCGCTGCCTTCGATGGCGCGCGCGGCCCAGATTCGCAGCATTTCGCCAGCGACTTCACCTTCAGCCACCGGCCACGGATCAAAGGCGCGCACCTGGCGCTCCAACTCAATCGCCGGTCGCGTGAAGTCGAGTCGCGCCTCGGCCTTGTCCAACTTGTGCGCGTAGGTGACGCCTTCGTCCGGCTGGGCCTGGGGGGCCAAGCTTTCACCGGCCATCACACGCGCCAGACCCTCAGCGAGCACGTCGGCGCCCAACATGGAGAGGCGATCATGCAGCGAGCCGCCGGTGTCCTCGCCGCTGATCGGCGTGCGGCGCTCCAGCAGTACCGGGCCGGTATCCAGGCCGGCTTCCATCTGCATCAGGTCGACGCCGCTTTCGCTGTCGCCGGCCAGGATGGCGCGCTGGATCGGCGCCGCGCCGCGCCAGCGCGGCAGCAGGCTGGCGTGCACGTTCCAGCAGCCCAGGCGCGGAATGGCCAGCACCTTGCGCGGAAGAATCAAGCCGTAAGCCACCACCACCATCAGGTCCGGCGCGTACGCGGCCAGTGTGGCCCGTGCCTCGTCGGACTTCAGCGATTCGGGTTGCTCGACGGGAATGTCGGCTGCCAGGGCCGCCTGTTTGACCGGGCTGGGTGTGAGTTTGCGGCCGCGACCGGCGGGGCGATCGGGTTGGGTGTAGACCGCCACCACCTGCGCACCGCTCGCACGGCACGCTTCAAGGCAGGGTACGGAGAATTCGGGAGTGCCCGCGAAGACGACGCGGAGCTTCAAGCGGTGGCCGCCTGCTTGCGCTGCTTTTCCAGGCGCTTGAGCAACATGGAGCGCTTGAGCGGCGACAGATAGTCCACGAACACCTTGCCGGCGAGGTGATCCATCTCGTGCTGCACGCACACGGCCAGCGGGCCTTCAAACTCGTGCTCGATCTCGTTGCCGTCCACGTCGTTGGCTTTCACCTTCACCTTGAGGGCGCGGGTGACATCGGCGTAAATGCCCGGGAACGACAGGCAGCCTTCCTGGTAGACCTGGGCGCCGTCCTTCTCGATGATGCGTGCATTGATCAGCGCCAGCGGCTCATTGCGCTCGTCGCTCATGTCGGCCACCAGCACCTGCTTGTGTACATTCACCTGGGTAGCGGCCAGGCCGACACCATTGGCGTCATACATGGTCTCGAACATATCGGCCACGAACTGCTTGAGTTCGGCGTCGAACACGGTCACCGGTTCGGCCTTGGTACGCAGGCGGGGATCGGGAAATTCGATGATGGTCAGTACGGACATGGCTTTACCTCAAGCGCCGAAACTGCGGGCGAATCGGTGAAAACCAAGCCCCGGGCGCATCTAGAATGACCTTTATTGTACGCCGCCAAGCGCCCGTCTGGCATGCTGTTTTGCCAACTGGTCACGGTTGCGTGAACAAGTTGTTCGGTTACACTCGCCCGAGCGTCGGGGGATGGGGGATTCCCGTTTATGATCAGAAAGTCCATAGGGCTGCTGGCCGGCATGCTGGTCACGGTGGCTGTTTACGCTGCGGGCGCGCAATTGCGTGCCGATCACCCGGATACCTATACGGTTCGAAAGGGCGACACCCTTTGGGCGATTTCCGCACGTTTCCTGTCCAAGCCGTGGCTGTGGCCGGAAATCTGGCAAGCCAACCCGCAAGTGCAGAACCCACATCTCATCTATCCGGGTGACGTGCTGAATCTGTCGTTTGCCAACGGTCCGCGCCTGGGCTTGCAGCCCCGCGTGCGTGCCGAGGGCGATGCAGTGCCGGCCATTCCGCTGGATCAGCTGCAGACGTTCCTCAAGGAAATGCGCGTACTCAACAGCGACCAGGTCAAGGCACTGCCTTACGTGGTGGGCTTCGAGGAAGCGGATCTGCGCGGCACGGTGGGCAAGAACGTCTATGCCCGCAACCTGCAGTCCGAGCCGGGCCAGCGCTTTGCGATCGTGCGTCCCACCCAGACCTTCCGCGACTTCGACAGCAAGAAGGGTCGCGACAGTGGTTCGGATCTGGTCGCCCATCCGCTGGACAGCAATGTGTCGCTGGTCCAGACGCCGTGGAAGGAAGATTTCCGCGCGGACGGCCACTACGGCCATGGCGAGGACATCGGTACCGAGGTGATGGTGATCGGCACCGCCGAGGTGTTGCGCACCGGCGACCCGACCACCTTGCTGCTGTTGAACGGCACCATGGAGATCAACAAGGGCGACCGCCTGTTGCCGATCGACGACAAGCCGTATGACGCCTACTACTACCCGCATGCGCCCAAGTCGCTGCCGGGCAATGCGCGCGTGATCGCCTTCGCCGATGCCTACGATGCGGTGGGTCCGCATCAGGTAGTGGCGTTGAATATCGGCTCGCAGGATGGCGTGGACAACGGCCAGACCTATTCGATCTACCAGCCGGGCGAAACCATCAACGACGACGTCGCCCACAACAGCTGGAATCGCGGCACCGGCGTGGACGTGACGCTGCCCCAGGAGTTCGTGGGACACGTGATGGTGTTCCGCACCTTCGACCGCGTCAGCTACGGCCTGATCATGGATGGCCTGCGCCCGGTGCACAGGCACGACAAGCTCGAACTGCCGAACTAAAACCCCGGCGGTACAGGACGACAGAACGGCGCGGTCACGACCGCGCCGTTTTTTTTTGCGCCGTGCCTAGGCTGGACGGCGATGAACGACCCTCAACATCTACGCACCTGGCTGATCCTGCTGCGCACGCCGCGCCTCGGGCCGGGCGCGCTGCGCGAACAGCTGGCGGCCCATGACGGCCAGGTCGATGCCGTGCTCGCGGCTCTCCAGCAACGACTGGCCGACCTGCCCGCCGACACCCGCCGCTGGCTGCAGCGCCCCGACCCGCGCCGTCTCGACGCCGATCTGGCCTGGCTGGCGCAGCCCGGCCATCGCCTGATGCTGTACACCGACGAGGACTTCCCCCCGCAGCTCGAAGCGATTGCGCAGCCGCCGGCGGTGCTGTTTGTCGCCGGCGACGCCAGCCTGCTGTTGCACGCGCAGTTGGCCATCGTCGGCGCTCGCGCGGCGACCCTGAGCGGTTGCGCCGACGCGCGCGCCTTCGCCCAGGACCTGGGCCATGCCGGCTTCACCATCACCAGCGGCATGGCCGAGGGCATCGATGGTGCTGCCCATCTGGCCGCGCTCGAGGCCGGGCTGCCTACGGTGGCCGTGGTGGGCACCGGACTGGACCGCGTCTACCCGCACAAGCACCAGGCCCTGGCCCGGCGGCTGGCGGCCGAGGGTGCGCTCGTGAGTGAGTTTCCGCCGGGGACGCCGGGCCGCGCGGATCACTTTCCCCGCCGCAATCGCCTGATCGCCGGCTTGTCGCTGGGCACCCTGGTGATCGAGGCCGGCCTGCAATCGGGCTCGCTGATCACGGGCCGCCTGGCGGCCGAACAGGGGCGCGAGGTATTCGCTTTGCCCGGTTCCATACATAATCCCCTCGCTCACGGTTGCCATCGGCTGATTCGCGATGGTGCGCGGTTGGTCGAAACGGCTGCCGAAATCGTGGAAGCGCTTGCTCCTGTTGCTGTCGCGCTGGGGCGTGAGCTGGCAAGCCGGTTACAAGGCCTTGCCGTCGCGTCTCCTCAAGAGACGGCGTCCGAAGCCGATCCATCCCGCCGGGCCTTGCTCGACGCGCTCGGTTACGGGCCGGTCGCGCTCGACGATCTGGCGGGTTTCACCGGCAAAACTGTCGCAGACCTTACATCTGTGTTGTTGATGCTGGAGCTGGACGGCCAGGTCGAAGCGCTGCCAGGCAATCGCTACCAACGCTTGCCGGGCTAGCGTAAGGCCAACTGCAGCGCGCTTTCACATGGTTCAGCTTGACGGCGTGATGCCGCCATGCCTTTAACTAAATATAGGAAGCCGGCCCGGACAGGTCGGCTATAGATGGCGGATAGCAAGCTTCATGGCAAAAAACCTGCTTATCGTCGAGTCGCCGGCTAAGGCGAAGACGATCAATAAATATCTCGGCAAGGACTTCCAGGTCCTGGCTTCCTATGGCCACGTGCGCGACTTGCGCCCGAAGGAAGGGGCGGTCGACCCGGACAACAACTTCGCCATGGCCTACGAGGTCATCGACCGCAACGAGAAACACGTCGACGCCATCGCCAAGGCGGCCAAGCTGGCCGACGACATCTATCTGGCGACCGACTTGGATCGCGAAGGTGAGGCGATCTCCTGGCATATCAGCGAGATCCTCAAGGAGCGCGGCCTGACCAAGGGCAAGACGCTGCATCGCGTGGTGTTCTCCGAGATCACGCCCAAGGCGATCAAGGCCGCCGTGGCCTCACCGCGCCAGCTGTCGCTGGACATGGTCGATGCGCAGCAGGCGCGCCGCGCGCTGGACTACCTGGTGGGCTTCAATCTTTCGCCGGTGCTGTGGCGCAAGGTGCAGCGCGGTCTTTCCGCCGGCCGCGTGCAGTCGCCCGCGCTGCGCATGATCGTGGAGCGCGAGGAAGAGATCGAAGCCTTCGTCGCTCGCGAGTACTGGACCATTGAAGCGGCGATGCGCCACCCGGAGGGTGATTTCAACGCCCGCCTCACCAAGCTCAACGGCAAGAAGTTCGAGCAGTTCGACCTCACCAACGAGCACGATGCGCTGGCCGCTCGCCATGCGCTGAAGCAGGCGGCACACGGCCACCTCACCGTCAGCGAGGTTGGCAGCAAGGAGCGCAAGCGCCGCCCGGCCCCGCCGTTCACCACCTCCACGCTGCAGCAGGAGGCCGCGCGCAAGCTCGGTTTCTCCACCAGCCGCACCATGAAGGTCGCGCAGGGTCTGTACGAAGGCGTGTCGATCGGCAGCGAGGGCAACGTTGGCCTGATCAGCTATATGCGTACCGACTCGGTGGCACTGTCCGAGGACGCCGTGGTCGAGTTGCGCGAGTTGATCGCACGCGACTTCGGCACCAAGGCGCTGCCGGATCATGCGCAGGCCTACAAGTCCAAATCCAAGAACGCGCAGGAAGCGCATGAGGCGATTCGCCCGACCTCGGCCATGCGCACGCCGCGCGACGTGTCGGCGTATCTCAACGATGAGCAGCGCAAGCTTTACGAGCTGATCTGGAAGCGCACGGTTGCGTGCCAGATGATCCACGCCACCCTCAACACCGTGTCGGTGGAATTCGCCGTGCCGCACGTGCACGGTGGCGATGCCTCGTTCCGTTCGACCGGCACCACCGTGGTCGATCCGGGCTTCCTCGCCGTATACGAGGAAGGCCGCGACCAGAAGACCGCCGACGACGATGACGAAGGCCGCCGCCTGCCCAAGCTCGACGTGGGCGAGAAAGTGGCGCTGCAGGACATCCTGGCCGACCAGCACTTCACCGAGCCGCCGCCGCGCTACTCCGAAGCGAGCCTGGTCAAGACGCTGGAAGAGCACGGCATCGGCCGTCCGTCGACCTATGCCAGCATCATCCAGGTGCTGCTCAACCGCGAATACGTGTTCCTCGACAGCCGCCGCTTCAAGCCGACCGACGTGGGCCGCGCGGTGAGCAAGTTCCTCACGGCGCATTTCACCCGCTATGTCGACTACGACTTCACCGCCAAGCTCGAAGACGAGCTGGACGCGGTGAGCCGTGGCGAAGAAGCCTGGGTGCCGCTGATGGAGCGCTTCTGGCAGCCGTTCAAGCAGCAGGTGGACGAGAAGACCGAAACCGTCGATCGCAGCGAAGCGACCGGCGCGCGCGAGCTGGGCAGCGATCCCAAGAGCGGCAAGCCGGTGTCGGTGCGCCTGGGCCGCTACGGGCCGTATGCGCAGATCGGCGACAAGGACACGGACGAGAAGCTGCAGTTCGCAAGCTTGCGTCAGGGCCAGAGCATGCACACCATCACGCTGGCCGACGCGCTGGAGCTGTTCAAGCTGCCGCGCAAGCTCGGCCAGGCTGAGAACGGCGATGAAGTGTCGGTGGGCGTGGGCCGCTTCGGTCCGTTCGTGAAGCAAGGCAGCACGTACGCCTCGCTCAAGCCTGAAGACGATCCGTACACCATCGAATTGCCGCGCGCCCTGCAGATCGTGCAGGAGAAACTGGAGATGATCGCCAACCGCATCATCCAGGACTTCGGCAACGGCGTGCAGGTGCTCAACGGCCGCTTCGGTGCGTACATCACCGATGGCGAAAAGAACGCGCGCATTCCCAAGGACCAGGAGCCGAAGGAACTGACCGAAGCGCAGTGCATCGAATTGCTCGCCGCCGCACCGGTCAAGAAGGGCCGCGGCGCGTTCAAGAAGACCGCCAAGAAGGCAGCCGCCGAGAAGAAGCCGGCGGCCAAGAAGGCGGCCGCCAGCAAGACGGCCACCAAGAAGGCCCCGGCGAAGAAGACCACCGTCAAAAAGGCTGCGAGCAAGAAGACCGCCACGAAGAAGACGGCGGCCAAAAAGGCTCCGGCCAAGACCGCCACCAAGAAAGCTGCCGCCAAGAAGGCGGCAACGGAAGCCTGAGTGACGGCTCGCTTCAGCCTGTCCGACCTGGATGCCGCCGCCGCGCTGCTGCGCCGCGGCGGTGTGCTGGCCTATCCGACCGAGGCCGTGTTCGGCCTCGGTTGCGATCCGCACAATCCCGTCGCGTTCGAGCGCCTGTTTGCGCTCAAGCAACGGCCACCCACCCAGGGCGTGCTGTTGATTGCGTCGGAGTTTGCCCAGGTCGAGCGCTATATCGATCTGTCCGCCGTGCCCGCCGCCGTGCTGGCGCAGGTGCGCGAGAGCTGGCCCGGACCCAACACCTGGATCTTTCCGCGCTCCGCGGACGTTCCGGCCTGGGTGGCCGGCGCGCACGCCGGCATCGCCCTGCGCGTGACGGCGCACGAACCTGCTGCTGCGCTATGCCGCGCCTATGGCGCCGCCCTGGTTTCCACCAGCGCCAATCCGCATGGCGAGCCGCCGGCGCGCACCGCTGACGTAGCTGCCGGCTACTTCGGACCCGCGCTGGACGGCCTGCTGGACGCACCGACCGGCGATCAGCTACGCCCCACCGTGATCCGCGATGCGCTCTCGGGCGCTATCATCCGTGCCTGAGTGAAGCCGCAAGGACTTGCTGACCGGGTCAGCGAGGATGAACGGTTTCCGCATGCCACGCGCTCTCAGTAGGGAGTGATTCAGTGGCTACCGCGAGGATGGGGATCATCGCGGGCTCTCTATTCCGTCCGCACGTCGGACCGGCCTGGCCGGACCGAGGGGCAGACTGCCGTTGCCGGAGAACACCTTGGCCATCGTTTTTGAAAACGTCCAGCTCGAACGATCCGCCATCGAGTTGCCGTTGCTGGCAGCGACCGCGCCGGATCGCCCGCTGGTGTGGCGCGATGGCGAGCCGGTCACCGCCGCGCGCTTCCTGGTGCACGTGCTGGCGGTCGCCGAGCAGCTGCCGGTGGCCCCTGCCGCCGTGAACCTGTGCGAAGACCGCTACGCCTTCCTGGTGGCCTTCTGCGCCATTGCGCTGCGTGGCCAGACCAACCTGCTGCCGTCCTCGCGCGCACCGCAGGCCGTGGCCGAGGTGATGGCCGCTCATCCCGGCAGCTATGCCCTGGGCGAACTTGCACTCGATGCGCCGCCGAGCCATTACCGGCATCTGCCGAGCCTGATGGACGTCCCCGAGTCGCAGGCAGACCTGACGATTCCGACCCTGCCGGCCGACCAGGTCGTGGCGATTGGCTACACCTCCGGCTCGACCGGCACGCCCAAGGGCAACCCCAAGACCTGGGGCAGCTTCAACGCCAGCAATGCGGGCAACCTGCGCATGCTGCACGACTCGGTGGCCACGCAGTTCCACGTGGTGGCGACGGTGCCGCCGCAGCACATGTACGGCATGGAGATGTCCGTGCTGCTGCCCCTGCTCGGGCATATCGCCGTCCATGCGGGCCGCCCGCTGCTGCCGGCGGACGTGGCGGCTGCGTTGGCCGAGGTACCCGCGCCGCGCGTGCTGATCACCACACCGGTGCATCTGCGTGCGCTGATCGAATCGGGCGTGACGTTGCCGCCGATCGACGCCATGGTGTCCGCCACCGCGCCGATGCCGGTGGAGCTTGCGCAGGCGGCTGAGGCGCGTTTCGGCGCGCCGCTGCTGGAAGTGTTCGGATCCACGGAAACCTGCGTGTTCGCCAGCCGCCGTTCGGCCAATGACGAGCCGTGGCTGCTGTACGACGACGTGCAGCTGCATCCCCAGCCCGACGGCACGCAGGTGCGCGCACCGCAGCTGGATGAGCCGATGACGCTGGCCGACATCGTGACGCTGCATGACGGCGGACGCCGTTTCCGCTTGTGCGGACGTCATTCGGACTTGCTCGAGATTGCCGGCAAGCGTGCTTCGCTCGGTGATCTCACCCGTCGGCTGCAGGCGATCCCGGGTGTGAAGGACGGCGTGGTGTTCCAGCTGGAGAACGGCGATGCGCTCGGTGTGCATCGCATTGCGGCGCTCGCGGTGGCGCCGGACATGGATGAGCAGACCATCCTGGACGCATTCCGTCAGTCGGTGGATCCGGTGTTTTTGCCGCGGCCGTTGAAGTTGGTGGCCGGGTTGCCGCGCAACGAGACGGGGAAGTTGCCGAGGGCCGCGTTGTTGGCGCTGCTCTAGCCTTGCTCTAGCTTTGCTCCGTCTCCCCTGCGGGGAGAGGGCTGGGGTGAGGGGCGGGTGCTCGCGGGAACGTTTCTTCTTCGCCGTCGTCCCGGCGCAGGCCGGGAGCCAGAGCCTCGGTTTCTGGTTGTCGCGTTACCGCAAGGGTGCCGCCTACGCGGCGGGCGTTTCGATCGGCTGCCGCCGACCGAGTCACTTTTCTCTTGCTGGCCCAAGAGATCCCTCGGGACTAGCTTCGCGTCGAAAGTAACCCAAAGAGAATGGCCTGATAACGCCCGCAGCATCGTGCTGGGATAAGCCCGAACGCTTGAGGCGCGCTGTTGTGGGACAACCTCCGAGGGTACACAGGGGATACTTCCAAGCGCTGCGCAACGCGCCAGAATCGCTGAGGACTTAAAGCGGGGCCTCGCTGCGCATCGGCTGTGGGTCACAGATGGCGCACTTGRTGCCGCGCCTGGCGCTTGGCTTGTCTGTGGGAGCGCACCCTGTGCGCGACGGCCACGCWGGGGTGTACCGCTCCGTAGGTTYGTCGCGCACAGGGTGCGCTCCCACAGAAGAGCCGACCGGCAAGATTGATCCTCAACCCACGAACCTGCGTAACCCTTGTAGGAGCGCACTTGTGCGCGACCGCAGCGCTGGGATGTATCTCTCCGTAGGCTAGTCGCGCACAGGGTGCGCTCCCACAGTGATGTGCTGCGGATGGCCGCTTTTACGCAGCATCAACCTGGCGCAGGCGACGGCCCGTAATACGCCTCAAGCAATCCGGCGACAGCAGCATCCGCCCGACGCAGCACCGACGGCTGCGACCAATGCAACTCACTCACCACGGCAAAAAATTCGTCCGGACTTTCGGCAGCGTACGGATCAATCAAGGTGTCCCGTCCACGCGCCACGTCATTTGACAACAAATCAAACGCGCGCTGGAACGCAACAATCCATTGTCGTCGTGGAATGTTCGCAGGCAGCAGCGGCACGCCATCAGGCGGCCCGTCGAGCATGTCGAGCTTGTGGGCGATCTCGTGCACGACCACGTTATAGCCGTCCCACGGATGGGCGAGGTCGAGCTGCACGTCGGCGAGCGACAACACCAGCGGGCCGTGTTCCCAGGCTTCGCCGATCAGTACGTCCTCGCTTTCGGTGACCACGCCACTGCGGTCGTCGTGATGGCTGCGCTTGACGCGGAACTCGCCGGGATACACCAGGATGTCTCGCCAGCCGCGCAGGTTGCGCGGGCCTTGGCGTAGCACGGGCACGCAGGCTTGCATGGCGATCAAGGCGCAATCGGCGTCAGACAGTTCGACACCGCCCAGAGGATGGAAGCGCTTGCGTGCGAGGAACACACCAACGAGTCGACGCAATTCGTTCTGACGCGCGTGATCGAGACGTTGAGCCAGCGGACAACCCTGCAGCGCGATGCGCCAGGGTTCGTCAGCAAGCGGGGGAGGCGTGACATAGGCGCGTAAGCGCCGCCACCAGGCAGCCGACACGAGTTGGGTCGTTACTGGATGGAGCCCGGCAACAAGGACTGCCAGCCGATGTGGTTCTGGCGGCTGCGCGGCGCACGCGCCGGGGCCGTGGTGGGGCAGTTGTCGCTGGACGAAGAAGAAGCGGCAGGGGCGGTGTTGGCCTCGCGCGACAGACCCAGGGCATCGCCCCCGCTGCCGCTCGCGCCGTCGTGACTGCCGGAGCCGGTGTCCACGGTGCGCTGCATCGAGCTCAGATCCTGGCCGTCCGCATCCATGGCCGATGCAGCACTGACGCCGCCGACGCATAGAACACAGCCAAACAAGAACTTCGCGACACCCATGGCGGCTCAACCCCTTGATCCGCAATCGAAGAGCTTGATGCTGGCAGAAAAATCGCGGTGATACCAGTGCCTGCGTAACCCTCGTGCAAGGCTTGCGAGTCCCAGAAGTCACGGACCCCGAGCGGTGTGGCGAGCGGCGTAGGGCAGGCTCGGCAGGCTAGAATCGCTGGATGTCACGCTCCCTGATCCCGTCCCCAGCTCGCCACGGACGCCGCCAACGCGGTCGATCGGCGCGGGATGCCGCCTGATGCAGCCACAGGACTTGCTCGTGGCCTTGGCGGACGGCGGCATGGTGTCGGGCGCCCAGCTGGCCGAGCGCACAGGGGTGACCCGGGCAGCCATCTGGAAACAGGTCGAGGCGTTGCGTGCACGCGGCGTTCCGGTGGAGTCGCGCGGCACGGCTGGTTATTGCCTGCCCTGGCCGGTGCAGTTGTTGAACCTGCCCACGCTGCGTGACTTGCTGCCTGCCAGGCTGGGCAAACGCCTGGGCACGCTGGAGCTGCATTGGGAGATCGACTCGACCTCCAGTGAGATCCAGCGCCGCCAGGCCGATCTGCCCGACCTGAGCATGGTGCTGGCGGAAACCCAGACCGCCGGACGCGGCCGTCGCGGCCGGTCATGGCTGTCGCCGCCGGGCCTCAATGTGTATCTGTCCTGCCTCAAGCGCTTCGATGGCGGTTTTGCCGCGCTGTCGGGACTGTCGCTGGCGGTCGGCGTCATCGTGATGCGTACGCTCGCTTCCTTGGGCATCGAAGGCGCCGGCTTGAAATGGCCCAACGATGTGCTCAGCGACGGCGGCAAGCTCGCCGGCATCCTGGTCGAACTCGGCGGCGAATATCAGGGGCCATGCGCGGCTATCGTCGGCGTGGGTTTGAACGTGCGCCTCACCGCGGCCCTGCAGGAACAGGCGGGTCAGCCCGTGAATGATCTCGCCACCCTGGCGGGTCGGGCGCCGGATCGCAATCGCGTGGCGGCGGCTCTGATGACTGCGTTGGCCGAAGGGCTCGAACAGTTCGAGCGAGAGGGTTTTGCGGCCTTTGTCGATGAATATGCACGCCATGACCTGCTGCGTGGCAAGCCGCTGCGCGTGCAAGGCCCGCAGGCCATGCTGGAAGGCGTGGGCGCCGGCGTGGATGCGCGCGGCGCCTTGCTGCTGCAGGCCGAGGATGGCCTGCATCGCATCGACAGCGCCGACGTCACGGTGCGTCGCGCATGAGGCTCCTGCTCGATCTGGGCAACACGCGCCTGAAGTGGGCGCTGCGCGAGGGCACGCAATGGCGCGAGCAGGGCGCCGTCGCATGGAACGAGGACGTTGCGCTGGTGCTGCATGAGGCATGGCGGCAGCTGTCGATACCCGGCGATGTATTCGGCGCTTCGGTGGTGGATGGCGCTCGCGAAGCGCAGATTGCCGCCGTGGTGTCGACCAGTTTTGCGCGGACCACGACCTGGCTGCGCACGCCGGCGGAAGCCTGTGGCGTGCGCAACGCCTATGCCGAACCAGGCCGCTTGGGCGTGGACCGCTTCCTCGGCATGGTGGCCGCTCGCGCCGAAGGGTTGGCCCCGTGTGTGATGGCTGGCGTGGGTACCGCGCTGACCCTCGATGCACTCGACGCCGATGGCCGCCACCTCGGCGGCTTGATCGCGCCGGGACCGCAGTTGATGCAGCAGTCGCTGCTGGGCGCGACCGCGCGCGTGCTGGTCGACCGCCCCGGCCAGGTGCTGGAGGTGGCCGACAACACGCCCGATGCCGTGGCATCGGGTTGCTGGCAGGCTGCTGCGGCGCTGGTGGAACGTTTCGTCGCGCATATGTCCGCATCGCTGGGCGGTTCCCCGCAGCTGATCCTGGGGGGCGGCGATGCCGAGGCGCTGGCGCCATTGATCGCCCATCCGGCGCGGCTGAGTCAGGACAGTGTGCTGCGCGGACTATCCGTGTGGTCCGACGCACATTCACCCATCGAGCAGGCTCCCTAGAATGCCAGCTCTCCCGCCGCTTGCCTGACGGATCATCGATGTTCCTGCGCCTGCTCTTTGTCCTGCTGATCGCACTCAATATTGCGGTAGGCGCGTGGCTGTTGCTGGGCCAGGACGACGTGCACGGCCGCAGCGCCACCGATGCCGGCGTGCCCGAACTGCACCTGCTGAGCGAGCGCCCGCCGGCGCCCTCGAGCGCACCGGCACCGGCGTCGCCGACAACGACCATTGGCGCCGCGACAGCGGCGACCGCAGCAGGCCCGACGTCCAATGCCGCGCCGGTGGCGCAGCCCCCCGCGCCCGCGCCGCCGCCGCCATCGCGACCCAACACCTATACCTGCATGGCCCTGGGCCCGTTCGCCACGCAAACCGACATGCGCAACGCGCGCAGCGCGCTGACCAGTCAGGCGGCACGCATGCGCCAGCGCCAGGAACAAACCACGCAGACCACCGGGTGGTGGGTCTACCTGCCGGGCGGTGGCAGCCGCGACAAGGCGCTGGAGCTGGGCCGCCGTCTGGCCGCGGCCAATGTCGGCGAATACTTCGTGGTCAGCGCCGGTGACCAGTCCAACACGATTTCGCTGGGGCTGTTCAAGGATCCCGCCAACGCCCGCCGCCGTCGCGAACAAGTGGTCGCCGCCGGATTCCCGGCCCAGATGACCGAACGCACCGAAAGCGTGGCCGAGTACTGGCTGGACGTAGTGATCGCCGACAACGGCCACACCGACTGGCGCAATCGCGTGCGCGGCGTGGGTTCGCATAGCACCGGCTGCTTCTGAGGCCTTTGGCGTTGCACCGCGGGGGCCTGTTAGACTTCGCTTCTTCGCCGGTATAGCTCAGTTGGTAGAGCAACTGATTTGTAATCAGTAGGTCGCGGGTTCGACTCCTGCTGCCGGCACCAGATCGAGGGTTTCCCGCATGCTCAAGGCCCACCTGGCCGCACTGCTGATGCTGGCGGGCATGGGTACCGCCATCGGGGCAGATGCGCCAATCAACGCCTCGCAACTGCTGCAACGCCAGCAGGCCGGGCAGGCGCCGGTGCTGGTCGATGTGCGCGGGTCCGACGAATACCTCGACGGCCACATTGCAGGCGCACTCAATATCCCCGTCGACCAGTTGGCCAGCCGCGCCGGCGTTCTCGGCGTGCCCCGCGACAGCGAGATCGTGGTGTATTGCGTCTCCGGGAAGCGCGCTGCCAGGGCGCAGGAAACGCTTACATCGTTGGGCTATACCCATGTGCGTCTGCTGGACGGCAGTTTGAACACATGGCGGCAACGTCGTCTGCCTCTGGCACACTAGGACGACTCGTATTCCGCTTTGACACTGCAGGTTTTCATGGTCAACAAGGCACTCTCCCTGATCGGCGTTCCCACGGACATTGGCGCGGGGCATCGCGGCGCGTCCATGGGACCCGAAGCACTGCGCGTAGCAAACCTCGCCGCCCGGCTGGCCAAGCGCGGGCTGGAAGTGGTCGATCGCGGCAACCTGCAGGGACCGCTCAATCCGTGGCAGCCGCCGGTGAACGGCTATCGCCATCTGCCAGAAGTGGTGGCCTGGAACCAGGCCGTGCATGAGGCGATCTACGCCGAACTCACCGCCGGTCGCGTGCCGGTGATGCTGGGTGGCGATCATTGCCTGGCGATCGGTTCGATCAGCGCCATCGCGCGTCATTGCCGCGACACGGGCAAGACGCTGCGCGTGCTGTGGCTGGATGCGCACGCCGACTTCAACACGGCCGATGCCACTCCGTCGGGGAATATCCACGGCATGCCGGTGGCCTGCCTGTGCGGCAATGGACCGAAGGAATTGGTCGAGATGGGTGGCCATGTGCCGGCTACTTCTCCGGCGGCGTTCCGCCAGATCGGCATCCGTTCGGTGGATGAGGGCGAAAAGCGTCTCGTGCGCGAGTCGCAGGTGAGCATCTTCGACATGCGCCACATCGACGAAGTGGGCATGAAGCGCACGATGGAAGAAGCCCTCGCCGGTGTGGACGAAAACACGCATCTGCACGTGAGCTTCGACGTGGACTTCCTCGACCCGACCATCGCGCCGGGCGTGGGCACCACCGTGCGCGGTGGCCCGAATTATCGCGAGGCACAGCTGTGCATGGAGATGATCGCGGACAGTGGCCGCGTCAGTTCGTTGGACATCGTCGAACTCAATCCCGCCTTCGACAAGAAGAACCAGACCGCGCGCCTGGCCGTGGACCTGGTGGAGTCGCTGTTCGGCAAGTCCACGCTGATCCGCTGATCGCCAACACCAAACAATACGAAGAAACCAGCACATGAAGACCCGCGTACTCACCGGCATCACCACCACCGGCACGCCCCACCTGGGCAATTACGTCGGCGCGATCCGCCCGGCCGTTGCCGCGAGCAGGCGCGACGACGTGGATGCGTTCTACTTCATGGCCGACTACCACGCGCTGATCAAGAGCGACGATCCGGCGCGCATCGAGCGTTCTCGCCTGGAAATTGCCGCCACATGGCTGGCCGCGGGCCTGGATCCGCAGAAGGTCACGTTTTATCGCCAGTCCGATATTCCGGAAATACCCGAGCTGACCTGGTTCCTCACCTGCGTCACCGCGAAGGGTTTGCTCAATCGCGCGCATGCTTACAAGGCGTCCGTGGATAAGAACACGGAAAGCGGCGAGGACGCCGATGCCGGCATCACCGCCGGCCTGTACATGTATCCGGTGCTGATGGCGGCCGACATCCTCGCGTTCAACGCGAACAAGGTGCCGGTGGGCCGCGACCAGATCCAGCACATCGAAATGGCGCGCGACATCGCTCAGCGTTTCAACCATATCTACGGCCGCGAATTCTTCGCGTTGCCCGAAGTGGTGATCGAGGAACAGGTGGCGACGCTGCCCGGCCTCGATGGCCGCAAGATGTCCAAGAGTTACGACAACACCATTCCGCTGTTCGCGGGTGGGCAGAAGCATCTGCGCGATTCCATCATGCGCATCGTCACCGATTCGCGCCTGCCGGGCGAAGCGAAGGATCCGGACAGCTCCTCGCTGTTCACCATCTTCCGCGCCTTCGCCAGCGACGCCGAGTCCACCGCGTTCCGCCAGGCACTGGTCGATGGACTGGGTTGGGGCGAGGCCAAGCAGGTGTTGTTCGAGCGCCTGGAAGTGGATGTTGCGCCGATGCGAGAAAGCTACAACGCCTTGATGGCGCGCCCGGCGGTGATCGAGGAGATCCTGCAGGAAGGCGCCAAGAAGGCGCGTGCGATTGCTGCGCCCAAGATTGCAGAACTGCGTGATGCGATTGGCCTGCGTTCGGGTGCAGCGGTGGCATCGGGCACCGGTGGCACCAAGGCGACTGCTGCTAAGGGTGGCAAGTCCGCGCGCTTCGCCAGCTTCCGCGATGCCGATGGCAGTTTCCGTTTCCGCCTGTTCTCCGCCGACGGCGAAGAGCTGCTGCTGTCGCGTTCGTTTGCCGATCCCAAGGCAGCCGGCGCGATGCAGAAGCGCATCAAGGAACTGGGCAGCGTATCGGCCGTGGTGCAGGTGCAGCCGCAGGCCCTGGTGCTGGAAATCGACGGCGACCAGGTCGGCGCCACGCCGGCATACGACGGCGAGCAGGCACGCGACGAAGCGCTCGATCGCCTGCGCGGCGCGCTCGACCAACTGGCAGCGCAAGAATAAAGCGCTCGGCTTTCATGGAGTGAACTGACGTATGCGTTATCTGGCCATCCTCATGCTCGCGCCCTGGTTGCTGATCTTGGGCTGGGCGTTCTGGTCCTATCCCAAGAGCCTGCCGCGCACGCGCCTGCGCCGATACTTCGATGTGGCGGCCTTGCTGCTCGCTGCGTTCGCCGCGGTGGAGTGTGCGAGCACGGCGTTCGATACGGCGACGGTGCCCACGGTGGGCCAGTACGGCCCTTCCAGCGGCGCCATCTGGCAGCAGGTGCTGCCGGCGCTCTACGGTTACGGCGCATGCGTCGTGGTATTGGTGCTGGCGCTGATCGTGCGCCAGCTCGTATGGCGCCCTCACGCGCACTGAAGCAGGAAACGACCATGCAAGACGCCGACCTCCAGCGATACCTACTGCGCCTGTTCGAACGCCATGACGTCGAACTGGAACCCGACGAAGAGTGGCTGATGACGGACGGCGATTTCCCCGCCGTGCGCGCCAGCTGGTTCGAAGGCGCCGCGGGCGAACCCGGCCGTCTGGATGTCGATGTGGTGATCAGTGAGGATCGCCATATCGAAGAGAGTTTCGCCGGCGTTGGCGGTGGTGAAGCGGGTTGCCTGGATGCGCTGCGCGCGTTTGAGCATGGCGTGTTCCATGTGTTGCTGGCGGCGTGCTGGTACGTCACCGACGATCGGCGCATGCAGCTGCAGAGTTGGGATTTTGGTATCCGTACGTGGGATGTGTTCGTTGCGCCGTGGCTGTCGAGTCAGGATGGCGTGGAGCCGCCCGCCGGCTTGGTCGCCCAGCTTCGCACTGCGTTGCAGAGCGAGTCGTTGAACCCGGAGCTGCATTGGGTGCGGCTGTTCTATCGTCGTGGCGACGATGGCGCGGTTACCGCCGAGGCCTTGCTCGACAATGCCGCGTGGCCGGCCGGCGATCGCCTGTTGGCGTCGCTCTCGTGGCCTGCAGCGGAGAAGGGTTACAGCGTGCGCGGGTTTGTGGCGCTGGATATTCGCGATTACTGAAACACCACCGCTGATCTTCTGTGGGAGCGCACCCTGTGCGCGACAATCCTACGGAGCGTAGACGCCATCGCGCCGCGGTCGCGCACAAGGTGCGCTCCTACAAGGGTAGGGTGTCTGGATTTTCTGTGGGAGCGCACCCTGTGCGCGACAAACCTACGGAGCGGAAGCGACGTGGCGCTGCGTCGCGCACAGGGTGCGCTCCCACAGGTGTGGCATGGTGCTCTAGGTGGCACTAACCCCAGCGATTGAGATGCGGCCCGAATTCCTCTCGCTGCGGGCGAACCACACAGAAGCGATGCCCGCTCGGCGCCTGCATGACCCACCAGCGGTCGGGCACGTAATGGACCCGCGTGGCGCCGAGCTTCTCCATGCGCTGCACTTCGGCTTCGATATCGTCCGTTTCAATATCCAGATGCACGCGGTTGTCGTGCTCGACGCGTTGCAACAGGATGATGGGCTCGTCATCGGCGGACGCAAGCCGGGCGTACTTGCCATCGCCATCCTCGTCCAGGGTGACGATGGATTTGCCCAGGGCGTGGCTCCAGAAGGTGGCGGCATCGGCCAGGTTGTCCGTCTTGCAGTCGATCACGATGGTGCACAGTCGGCTGTGATGCATGGCGGCGGTCCCGTGATGAGCGGCCATCGATCGTAGTGCGAGGCCGGGTGCAGGGGCCGTCAACGTTTCGCGCATAAAAAAAGCCCCGGCATGGCCGGGGCTCTTCGTACGCTTAGATTGCCTTAGTTCGGCAGCGACAAATCGTCGAGCAGCGCCTTGAGGAAGCGTGCCGCTTCACCGCCGGTGGCGGCGCGGTGATCGAAGGTGATCGAGATCGGCATGCGGCGATGCACTTCGATGCCGCCCATCACGGCCACCACGTCGTGGCTCAGCTTGCCCGCACCGATGATGGCAACGCACGGCGGCACAACGACCGGCGTGGCGTAGCGACCGGCGAACATGCCGAAGTTCGACAGGCTGATGGTGTAGCCGCTGAGTTCCGACGCGGGAATCGTGCGGTCTTCCACCGACGTGCGCAGGCGCTTGATCGCCGCGCGGATGCCGGCGCCATCGAGCACGTCGGCATTGCGCAGGGCCGGCACGAACAGGCCTTCCTCGGTGTCCACGGCGATGCCGATGTCCACATGCGGGTGCAGCGTGCGGGTGAGGTTCTTGCCGTCGAACCAGGCGTTGAGCGCCGGCACGGTCTTGCAGGCAACCACGATCGAACGGATCAGGCGGGCGGTGATGTCCTGCTTGCCGATCCATGCGTGCAGGTCGGCGTCGTCCACCAGGGTGGTCGGCACCACGTTGGCGTGGGCTTCGGCCATCACGCGCGCCATATTGCGGCGCACGCCCTTGAGCTGTTCGGGCTGGCCGCTGGCCTGCACGCTCGGCGGCGCGGTGCGCACCGGCTTGCCGGCGAGCGAGGTGGCGGTGCGCGGAGCGTCGGGTTCCGGCAGCTGCGGGACCAGGTGACGACCGGCGGAAGCCGGCACGCTGCTGCGAGCCGGTGCGGCGCCCAGGGCGGCGCTGCCGTTGGCGGCGGCGTTCTTCACATCCTGCATGGTGACCACGCCGTCGGCGCCCGAGGGCTGCACGCGGGCGAGGTCGACCTTGAGCTTCTTGGCGAGCGCACGCACCGCCGGCACGGCCTTGACGCCGCCGACGCTGGAGGCCTGCTCCACGTGCACGTGGCTGCCGGAGACCATCGCACCGACCACGGTGCCTTCGTCTTCGCGATCGGCTTTGCCATTGCCGCTGTCGATCTCGCCGCCTTCATCGGAGGCAACGACCTTGTGCGTATCGGCCGTGGCGCTGCCGGTGCCCTTCTTGGGGCCGTGGTGGTGGCCGGTGGACTCGGCCTCGGCACGCTGCTTGGCGTTCGGATCGGGCTCGAATTCGGCCAGTGCCGAACCGGTTTCGATGATGTCGCCTGCGGCGCCGTGCAGCTTGGTCACCTTGCCGGTGTACGGCGAAGGCACGTCGACGACGGCTTTGGCGGTTTCCATCGAGCACAGCGGTGCGTCGAGCTTGATGGTGTCGCCTTCCTTCACGTGCCACTCGACGATGGTGGCGTCGGGCAGGCCTTCGCCGAGGTCGGGCAGATAGAAAGTCTTGATGTCGGCCATGAGATTGATTCCGTGGTCAGGCGGAGTGTTCATTGTGCGATGCCCGGCATGGCCGGGACATCGAAGGGCATGTTCTTAGCTGGCAGCCAGTGCGCGCTTGGCGGCTTCCACCACGCGCTCGGCACTCGGCATGTACTTCATTTCCAGGCGGAACAGCGGGATGTGGGTGTCGTAGCCGCTGACGCGTTCGACCGGCGCGAGCAGGTCGTACATGCATTCCTCGGCTAGGCGTGCGGCGATTTCGGCGCCGAAACCCGCGGTTTTCGGGGCTTCGTGCACGATCACGCAGCGGCCGGTCTTCTGCACCGATTCGGCGATCGTGTCGAAGTCCAGCGGGGTCAGCGTGGCCACGTCGATGACTTCGGCGCTGATGCCTTCCTCAGCCAGCGCATCGGCGGCTTCCAGCGCTTCCTTCACCTGTGCGCCCCACGAGACGAGGGTGACGTCGGTGCCGTCGCGCAGCACGAAGCACACGTCCAACGGCAAGGCTTCGCCGTCATCGGGCACTTCTTCCTTGTACTGGCGGTAGATGCGCTTGGGCTCGAAGAACATCACCGGATCCGGATCGCGGATCGCGGCGAGCAGCAGGCCATAGGCACGCGCCGGCGACGACGGCATCACCACGCGCAGGCCCGGGATATTGGTGAACAGGTGCTCGTTCGCTTCCGAATGATGCTCCGGCGCGCGAATGCCGCCGCCCCACGGTGCGCGCCACACGGCCGGCACGGTGATGCGGCCGCGCGTGCGGTTGCGCATGCGCGCGGCGTGACAGGCGATCTGCTCCATCATCGGGTAGATGAAGCCTTCGAACTGCGCTTCGGCGACTGGCTTCATGCCCTGGGCAGCGAGGCCCACGGTGACGCCGGCAATGGTGGTTTCGTCCAGCGGCGTGTCGAGCACGCGCAGTTCGCCGAACTTTTCCTGCAGGCCCTGGGTGGCGCGGAACACGCCACCGTTCACGCCCACGTCTTCGCCCAGCACCATGACGCTCTCGTCGTGGGCCATTTCATAGGCGAGTGCCTGGGTGACGGCTTCGATAAGGGTGATCTGTGCCATGACTTAATGGGCCTTCTTGTCGAGCTGGATGGCGAGATCGCGCTGCTTGGCGAGATCGGCGGGGACTTCGGCGAAGGTGTAGTCGAACATCGCCGTGACCGGCTGGGTCTTGGTCTCGAGGTACGCGTTCACCTCGTTGTCCATCCAGTCGTCGCATTCCGCCTTCCAGGCTTCTTCCTTGGCGTCGTCCCACACGCCCTTGGCTACCAGCCAGTTGCGCAGGCGCTTCATCGGCTCCTTCGCCCAGGCGTCCTTCACTTCCTGCTCGCCACGGTAACGGCGCGCATCGTCGGCGGTGGTGTGATCGGACAGGCGATAGGTCACCGCCTCGATCACCGAACCACCCTGGCCGTTGCGTGCACGGTCCAGCGCGTCTTCCATCGCCTTGCGCACGGCGATGATGTCGTTGCCGTCGACTTGGATGGAGAACAGGCCGGCCGCGATACCCTTCTGCGCCAGCGTCGGTGCGCCGGACTGGATCTTGCGCGGCACCGAAATGGCCCACTGGTTGTTCACGATCACCGCCACCATCGGCAGGTTCTGCGCGCCGGTGATATTGATGGCGCCGTAGAAGTCACCCTTGGACGAACCACCGTCACCGATGGTGCACACGGCCACGCGCTTCTCGTTGCGGATCTTGAACGCCAGCGCGGAACCGGCGGCATGCAGGCACTGCGTGGCGATCGGCACCGACCAGGCAAAGTCGTGGCGGGCCGGTTCTTTCTGGTAGTCGTTGCCGCGCTCGTCGCCGCCCCAGTACATGTAGACCTCGCGCGGCTGCACGCCGCGATACAGCTGCGCGCCGTATTCGCGGTAGCTGGGGGCCAGCACGTCTTCGGGCTTCATGGCGCTGCCGATGCCCACATGCGCTGCTTCGTGACCCAGGCAGCTGGCATAGGTGCCCAGCTTGCCGGTGCGCTGCAGGGCGACCGACTTGGCGTCGAACACGCGGGTCGACAGCATCAGCTTGTACAGCTCGACCATGTGGTCGAGATCCTTGGCGAATTCAGGCAGATCGTCACGGACCTGCTTGCCTTCAGCATCGAGATACTGGAGGTATTCGATTTCAAACTTGGCGGCGATAGACACGACTCGCTCCCGGAGTGAGTAATGAGAAAGTGGGGTGCCGGGCGTCGGCGGCCCATCCAGTGGGGCCAGCAGCGGACGTAAAGCCCTGAGCAAGACGGAAATGATTACAGGGGGGCATGTTGCGCTGCAAGGCACGGTGCAGCATGCGGGGTGGTACGGGGTGGGCCCAAACACCGGTTACCATGACGCTTTTCCGTTACAGGGAAGGCCATGACCGAGAATCAGCGCGACCTCGAGGCCGGTATCGAACTCGACCTGAATGGTCGACTGACCTATGGCGGCTACCTGCGGCTGGACACCCTGCTGTCGGCCCAGCAACCGCTGAGCCAGCCGGCGCACCACGACGAAATGCTGTTCATCGTGCAGCACCAGGTGGCCGAGCTGTGGATGAAATTGATCATTCACGAGCTGAAGGCCGCCGTGGCGCACCTGCGCCGCGATGAGATCGATCCATGCCTGAAGATCCTGGCGCGCGTGAAACAGGTGCAGCGCCAGCTGTTCGAGCAATGGGGTGTGCTGGAAACGCTTACCCCCGCCGAGTACCTGGAATTTCGCGGTGTGCTCGGGCCTTCCTCGGGTTTCCAGTCGCTGCAGTACCGGCAGATCGAATTCCTGCTCGGCAACAAGAACGCGCAGATGCTGCAGGTGTTTGCGTACGATCCTGCGGCGCAGGACACGCTGCGCGCCGTGCTGGAAGCGCCCAGCCTGTACGACGAATTCCTCGGCTATCTGGCGCGGCGCGGCCACGACGTGCCGGGCGAGCTGACGCAACGCGACTGGTCCCAGCCTTATCAGCGGCATGACGGCCTGTTGCCCGTGCTCAAGCGCATTTACGAAAACCGTGCAACGTTCTGGCCCGAATACCACATGTGCGAACAGCTGGTGGATGTGGAAGAGAGTTTCCAGCTTTGGCGTTTCCGCCATATGAAAACGGTGGAGCGGATCATCGGACACCGGCGCGGTACCGGTGGTTCCTCCGGCGTGTCCTTCCTGAAAAAGGCGCTGGACCTGGAGTTTTTCCCGGAGTTGCTGGACGTGCGCACCGAACTGGGCACCTGATCGTGCGTGTCATCTTCGACATTCATCATTCGATAACTACTGACGGCGCGTGCAGCGCCGTTTCGTTTGCAAAGGGGCATGCATGAGCAACACCACTGAGACCGCGCACGCGTCGGCGCCTGATTTTCCGCAGACGCTGGGGCATCCGCGTCCGCTATGGATGTTGTTCATGACGGAGTTCTGGGAACGCTTCGCGTTTTACAGCGTCAGCTGGGCCCTGGCCTTGTACATCGTGGCGCATTTTTATCACGGCGATGCGTCCGGCGAAGCGTGGGCCAGCAAAATTTACGGAGCTTATACGGCGCTGATCTACGCCTCGAGCATTTTTGGCGGCTACGTGGCGGACAAGATCATCGGCTACCAGCGCTCGATCCTGATCGGCGCGGCGGTCATGGCGCTGGGCCTGTTCGTCGTGATGCTGCCAAGCAAGGACCTGTTCCTGTTTGGCCTGGCGATGGTCGTGGTGGGCAACGGCCTGTTCAAACCGAATATTTCCTCGATGGTCGGGCAGCTCTATGGCCCGACGGACGAACGCCGCGACCGTGGTTTCACTCTGTTCTACATGGGCATCAACGGCGGCGCGTTGCTGGCGCCGCTGCTCACCGGCTGGCTGGCGAGCTATTTCTCCGACACGCCGATGCAGGAGAACTACCGGATCGTGTTCGGCGCGGCCGGCGTGGGCATGGTGCTGAGCCTGTTCTGGTTCTGGTTTGGTCGCCGCGGGCTGCACGGGGTGGGTCGTCCGGCGCCAGAAGCGGCCAGCCGCATGCGTGTCCTATGGGTGCTGCTGGGCATCGTGGTGGCGGTGCCGCTGGTTTATCTGCTGCTGGCCTTTGTCGGCGCCAATGGCCTGCAGTGGCTGCTGGGCCTGCTGTTCATTGGCGTGGCGGCGATGTTGATCGTGGAGGCGATGCGCCACGACCGCGTGCAGCTGCATCGCGTGTACGCGATGCTGATCATCTTTGCGTTCAACATCCTGTTCTGGATGTTCTATTTCCAGCTCGGCACCTCGTTCAACTTCCTCGCGGCCAACATGGTCGATCGCGAAATGTTCGGCGGCTGGGTGTTCCCGGTGGGCTGGTTCCAGTCGGTGAGCCCATTAGCCATCATCGTGCTGGCACCGCTGGTGACCCAGGTGTGGTCGTTCCTGGCGCGACGCCACAAGGAGCCGTCGATTCCGCGCAAGTTCGGCCTCGGCTTGTTGTTCAACGGCCTGGGCTTCACCGCGCTGATGTATGCGCTCACCTATTCGGTCAACAGCAAGGGATTGATCCCGTTCTGGCCGCTGACGGCCTGCTATGTGCTGCAGACCATCGGTGAGCTGTGTCTGTCGCCGATCGGCCTGTCGATGGTGACCAAGCTGGCGCCGCCGCGCCTGGTGGGTCTGGCCATGGGCGGCTGGTTCCTGTCGCTGGCGGTGGGTGGCAACTTGTCGGGCCTGTTGGCCGGGCGCATCAGTGGCGAAAGTGGCATGACGGCCGCGTCTGCGCTGGCGGGTTTCACCTTCAGCTTCTGGCTGCTGGCAGGCGCAGGCGTCTTCCTCTTGCTGATCTCGCCGCTGATCAATCGCCTGATGCACAGGGTGCGATGAAGCAGGAGTAAGGGGAGAGGAGTGAGAAGTGAGAGTAGAGCTTGGTCTGCGGCTTTCTCTCACTTCTCACTCCTCTCAACTCACTCCTCGCTTTTTGGTGCAGTGCATTTGACGGGCGTTACGTGTCCCGGTTAGAAGTCGTTGCGCAAGAAATTACGACGGATGACGGCAGCACATGAGTACGAACACAACCAGCGCCTCGACGGTGCCTGACTACCCGCAGACCCTCGGTCACCCACGCCCGCTGTGGATGCTGTTCATGACGGAGTTCTGGGAGCGCTTTGCGTTCTATGGCATCCGCTGGGCGCTCACGCTGTACATCGTGGCGGCGTTCTTCAACGGCGATGCTTCCGGCCAGGCCTTCGCCAGCCGCACCTACGGCGCCTATCTGGCGCTGGTGTATGCCACCGCCGTGTTCGGCGGCTACGTGGCGGACAAGATCATCGGCTACCAGCGCTCCATCCTGCTGGGCGCCAGCGTGATGGCGGTGGGTCTGTTCATGATCATGTTGCCCAATGAGCAGATCTTCCTGGTGGGTCTGGCCACGATCATCGTCGGCAATGGCCTGTTCAAGCCGAACATTTCCTCGATGGTGGGGCAGCTCTACGCGCAGGGCGATTCGCGCCGCGACCGCGGTTTCACGCTGTTCTACATGGGCATCAACGGGGGTGCGCTGATCGCGCCGCTGCTCACCGGCTGGCTGGCCAGCCACTTCACCGAGACCCCGATGCAGCAGAACTACAAGCTGGTGTTCGGTGCCTCCGGCGTGGGCATGCTGATCAGCCTGCTGTGGTTCTGGATCGGTCGCCGCCAATTGAAGGGCGTGGGCCGTCCCGCACCCGACCAGGCCAACCGCATGCGCGTGGTCTACGTGTCGCTGGGCATGCTGGTGGCGATCCCGGTGTTCTACCTGCTGATGGCCAAGGCCGGCGCCGTGGTGCTGCAGTGGCTGCTTACTGCGCTGTTCGTCGGCGTGGGCGTGATGCTGGTGATCGAGGCGGTGCGCAATGGTCACGTGCAGGTGCAGCGCGTGATCGCCATGCTGATCATCTTTGCCTTCAACGTGCTGTTCTGGATGTTCTTCGAGCAGGCCGGCAGCTCGTTCAATTTCCTTGCGCAGAACATCGTGGATCGCCAGATGTTCGGCGGCTGGGAGTTCCCGGTGGGCTGGTTCCAGTCGGTCAATCCGGTGGCCATCGTGGTGCTGGCGCCGATCGTGTCGGTGGCCTGGGGCTTTCTGGACAAGCGGCGCATCGAGCCCTCGATTCCGCGCAAATTCGGCCTGGGTCTGCTCGGCAATGCGCTGGGCTTCGTGGTGCTGATGTATGCGCTGGATGAGCTGGTCAGCAGCGACGGCATGATTCCGTTCTGGCCGCTGGCGCTTTGCTATGTGCTGCAGACGGCGGGCGAGCTATGCCTGTCGCCAATCGGCTTGTCGATGACCACGAAACTCGCCCCAACGCGGCTGGTGGGCTTGGCGATGGGTGGCTGGTTCCTTTCCACCGCGATCGGCAACAACTTGTCCGGCTTGTTCGCCGGCCATATCAGCGGCGAGAGCGGCATGACCGTGGCCTCGGCGCTCAGCGGCTTCACCTTCAGCTTCTATCTGCTGGCGGGTGCCGGCGTGCTGCTGTTCGTGATCGCGCCGTTGATCAATCGGTTGATGCACGGGGTGAAGTAGGGGCGAAGGAGCAGCGTGCGCCCTTTCACTCGCCCCTGAGCGGTCACTTCGGCTCGATCGCCTGCAGCTTGTCCAGGATGCGCACCAGCCAGCTGCGCTCCTCGTCGTCCAGCTTGGACAGCAGGTTGCGCTCATGTTCGCGGGCCATCGGCGCTACGACTTCGTGAATGGCCCAGCCGGCCTCGCTCAGGCCCAGCACGGAGCGGCGCTTGTCGCCGTCGTGGATGGCGCGGGTGACCCAGCCGGTTTCCACCAGCTTGGACAGGGCGCGGCTCACGGCCACCTTGTCCATCAGGGTGCGCTCGGCCACCTCCCGCGCGGACAGGCCGTCGAAACGTGCCAGCACCGCCATCACGCGCCACTCCGTCATGCTCAGGTCGAAGCGGCGCTGATAGTCGTCGGCAATGGCCTGGCTGACCGCGTTGGACAGGATGGAGAGCCGGTAGGGCAGGAAATGTTCCAGCTCCAGCGGTGCGTGGTCGGGGTGATGTTCGTCGGGCACTGCTGCGGCGCTCCTTGCAAATGGTTTCATATGTAACTATAACGTAGGGCTTATGAGAATGGTCGCACGCTTGGACGTAGGCCATTGAGCAGCCATCCACCCGGAGAGCCCCATGAGCGCGCAGCCCAATCTTGGCATGCAGGTCACCACCTTCGAAAACCCCATGGGTATCGATGGGTTTGAATTCGTCGAATTCGCCGCGCCAGCCGGTCGCGGCCACGAGCTGCACACCTTGTTCAAGAAGATGGGTTTCAGCGCCGTGCTCAAGCACAAGTCGCGCCCGATCACGGTCTACCGCCAGGGCGGCGTGAACCTGCTGGTCAACGAAGACCCCGAATCCTACGCCGCCGAATTCGCCCAGGCCCATGGTCCATGCGCGGCCGGTTTCGCCATCCGCTTCCAGAAGCCGTCCAAGGACGTGCTCGGCGTGGTGCTCGGCAACGGCGGCGAAGCGGTCAACCAGAAGGCCGAAGCCACCAAGGCCGTGAACGCGCCCGCCGTGAAGGGCATCGGCGATTGCATGCTGTATCTGATCGACCGTTACGGCGACAAGGGCAGCATCTACGACGGCGACTACGAGCCGATCGCCGGCGCCGAGCAGCACCCGAAGGGTTTTGGCCTCACCTTCATCGATCACCTGACGCACAACCTCTACTTCGGCAACATGCAGAAGTGGTCCGATTACTACGAGCGCCTGTTCAACTTCCGCGAGATCCGCTACTTCGACATCAAGGGCGCCAAGACGGGTCTCGTGTCCAAGGCCATGACCGCGCCGGACGGCATCGTGCGCATTCCGCTCAACGAGTCGAGCGATCCGAAGTCGCAGATCAACGAATACCTCGACGCGTACCACGGCGAGGGCATCCAGCACATCGCCCTGTTCACCGACAATATCTACGAGACGGTGGAAGCGATGCGCGCGACGGGCGTGGAATTCCTCGACACGCCGGATACGTATTTCGACGTGATCGACATGCGCATCCCCAACCACGGCGAGGACGTGCCGCGCCTGGCCAAGAACAAGATCCTGATCGATGCCGACGTGGAGACCAAGCAGCGCAAGCTGCTGCAGATCTTCACGCAGAACAACATCGGCCCGATCTTCTTTGAGATCATCCAGCGCAAGGGCAACGAGGGCTTTGGCGAAGGCAACTTCCAGGCGCTGTTCGAGTCGATCGAACGCGACCAGATGAAGCGCGGCTTCCTGTAAGACTTGGCCACAAGGCCGCCCATGGAGGGCGGCCTTGGTGCCGCCGGTTCAGCGCCAGGAGCCGCCGCCGTGCAGCATGGTGAGGAACACGGCGCCGTAAAAGAACATCGCAAGCACCCACAGGATGATGCCGACCAGAATCAGCACGCCCTGGATCACGAAGTAAGTACGCAGCTTGGCAAGTGCTTCTTTCAGGGCGACGGCATCGCCGCTGAGCTGGGCACGCTCGATCGCCCCGGCCGACTGCATCACCAGCACGCCGATCCAGATCGGCAGCCAGGCGATGATGATGCCGACCAGGGTTATGGCGGTGAGGGCGCCCTGGATGATGAAGACGATGCCGACGAACTTCATCCATCCCTTGCCTGAAGCAAGCGGTTGGCTGAGGTCCTGGATCGAGGGATTCCCGGTAGCTTGGCCCAGCGAGGAGTACGAGTCGGACATGCGGTTTCCTTGAGTGTCATTGCAGTGAATGAACGTCGCCTCTTCCCTTGCGCGAGGCGGTGCCAACAGTCGTAAGCCAAGAGTAATAGGATCGCGTGGGTCGCGTTGTGACCTCTCGCCTCGGCAGATTGCGGAGCTTTCATGTCAGCCAGCCACCAGCAGTACCAAACAGGGTTCGCCAACGAATTCGCCACCGAGGCCTTGCCCGGCGCGCTGCCCGACGGGCAGAACTCGCCGCAGAGCGCGCCCCATGGCCTGTACGCGGAACAGCTTTCCGGCACGGCCTTCACGGCCCCGCGCCACAGCAATCGCCGCAGCTGGTTGTATCGCATCCGCCCCGCGGCCATGCACCATCCGTTCGAGGCGATGCCCGACGGCCGCTTTCACAACCGCTTCAACGAGGTGCCGGCTAACCCCAACCAGTTGCGCTGGAGCCCGTTCCCGCTGCCGACCAAGCCCACCGATTTCCTCGATGGCCTGTTCACCGTTGCGGGCAACGGCGGTGCGGCGGACCAGACCGGCGTGGGTATCCACGTCTATGCCGCCAATCGGTCGATGCAGGGCCGCTACTTCTACAACGCCGACGGCGAGCTGCTGATCGTGCCGCAACAAGGGCGCCTGAAACTGGCGACCGAGATGGGCGTCATCGAGCTTGAACCGCTGGAAATCGCCGTGATTCCGCGCGGCGTGCGTTTTCGCGTGGAGCTGCTGGACGACAGCGCGCGCGGTTACATCGCCGAAAACTTCGGCGCGATGCTGCGTCTGCCCGATCTGGGCCCGATCGGCAGCAACGGCCTGGCCAACCCGCGCGATTTCCTCACGCCGGTGGCGGCGTTTGAAGATGTCGAAGGCAAGTTCGAACTCGTCGCCAAGTTCCAGGGCAAGCTGTGGAGCGCGGCGATCGATCATTCGCCACTGGACGTCGTGGCCTGGCACGGCAATTACGCGCCGTACAAATACGACCTGCGCCGCTTCAACACCATCGGCTCGATCAGCTTCGATCATCCCGACCCGAGCATCTTCCTGGTGCTGCATTCGGCCAGCGACAGCGAAGGCGTGAGCAACATGGACTTCGTGATTTTTCCGCCGCGCTGGCTGGTGGCGCAGCACACCTTCCGTCCGCCCTGGTTCCATCGCAATATCGCTAGCGAGTTCATGGGCTTGATCACCGGCGAGTACGACGCCAAGGCCGAAGGCTTTTCGCCGGGCGGCGCCTCGCTGCACAATTCCATGAGCGGTCACGGTCCCGATGCGGCCACGTATGAGAAGGCGTCGACGCGCGATCTGTCGCAGGCCGATGTCATCACGGGCACCATGGCCTTCATGTTCGAGACGCGCCGCGTGATTCATCCGACCAGGCAAGCGCTGGAATCGCCGGAGCTGCAGGGCAATTACTACGAATGCTGGCAGGGCATCCAAAAGCATTTCGGCGGAGCTTGAAGCGATGACGTTGCGCCGGTTCTGCCTGTTGTGGCTATGCGTGATGCTGGCGTCGTGCCAGTCGCACGACGAGGCACCGGCGCAGGCTCCCGCGTCGACCGCGACGGCACCCGGTGATCGCGACGCGCTGAGTCAGGCCCGTTGGCAGGGCTTTGGCGACATGCGTTTTGGCATGGACGAGCCGTCGTTCCGCAAAGCCTGGGGCGGCGAGTTGAAGGGCGGGGCGCAAGTGGGCTCCGATTGCGCCATGTACGCTCCGGTGTGGGCGAAGCCGCCATTCGAACTCACCTTCATGCTCGAGCACGGTCGTTTCGTTCGCTATGACGTGCGTGGCGACAAAGAAACGGCGCCGGGCGGTGGCAAGGTCGGCATGGCCAAGGCGGACGTGATGGCGCTCTATGCGGGCAAGGTCAAGCAAGGGGCGAACAATTACGATCCGGACGCCAGCGTGTTTCGTGTGGATGGTGAGAGCGGTGCCGTGCTGATCTTCGACATCGGCGCCGACGGCAAGGTAAAGGCGTGGCGCGTGGGCGTGCCGCCACAAATCGATTACGTGGAAGGGTGCAGCTGAGAGCTGCCCGTTGGAGCGATAGCATGAAATTGGGTTCATTGAAGGAAGGCGGTCGGGACGGCACGCTGATCGTCGTCAATCGCGCGCTGACCCAGGCGGTCAAGGCCACCGGCATCGCGCCGACGCTGCAGGCTGCGCTGGATGACTGGTCGAGTGCCGCGCCGCGCCTGAACGCGCTGTACGAAGAATTGAATGGAGGCACCGCAACTGGTGCCTTCGCGCTCGACATGCAGGCGCTTGCCTCGCCGCTGCCGCGCGCCTACGAATTCGTCGACGGCAGTGCCTATCTGCCGCATGTCGAGCGCGTGCGGCGCGCACGTGGCGCCGAGGTGCCGGAGTCGTTCTACACCGATCCGCTGATGTATCAGGCCACCAGTGCCGGCTTCCTGGGTCCGCGTGATCCGGTGGTCGTGCCGAGCGAGGACTACGGCATCGATCTGGAAGCCGAGGTGGTGGTGGTCACGGACGATGTGCCGATGGCGCTGACGCCTGCGCAGGCCGCGGCGCATATCCAGTTGGTGGGTCTGGTCAACGATGTCTCGCTGCGCGGCCTGATTCCCGGCGAGCTCGCCAAGGGTTTCGGTTTTCTGCAATCCAAGCCGCGCTCCGCGCTGTCGCCGGTGTTGGTGACGCCGGACGAACTGGGCGACGCCTGGCAGGACGAAAAACTGCATCTGCCGATGCGCACCTGGCTCAACGGCAAGTGGTTCGGCGAGGCCGAGTGCGGCGTCGACATGCAGTTCAATTTCGCCCAGCTGGTGGCGCACGCGGCCAAGACGCGTCCGCTCACGGCAGGCACCATCGTCGGCTCCGGTACCATCGCCAACGAAGACACCGGCAAGGGCGCCTCGTGCCTGGCCGAGCAGCGCACGGTGGAGACCCTGCGTGACGGCAAGCCGAGCACGCCATTCCTGAGCTTTGGCGACACGCTGCGCATCGATGTGACCGATGCCTCGGGCGCGTCGATCTTCGGCTCGATCGAACAGGCCATCGCGCCGCTCTAGCGCTGAGTCCACCGGCCCGCCGTCGCCTTGCGCGGCGGCGGGCGGCAAAGTGACGCGCCACGATGATGCCCATCAGGCGCTGGTCGGGACCCGGCGACGATACTGTCGCCCATGCGTCAACCTACCATCGCGCCCGAGTTCGATCCCCGGCTCATTGCCCGCTACGACGTGGCCGGCCCGCGCTACACCAGCTATCCCACGGCACCGCAGTTCCATGACGGCTTCGGCGAATCCGCATTGCGTCGAGCCGTGCACGATTCCAACGAACGCGCTGGCCCCCTGTCGATCTATGTGCACGTGCCGTTCTGCTTCAGTCCGTGCTTCTACTGCGGCTGCAATCGCGTGATCACCCGCGATGCGCGCAAGGCGACGCAGTATCTGGACTATCTGGAAAAGGAGCTCGCACTGCTTGGTCCGTTGTTTGAACGCGGGCGGGAAGTGCGACAACTTCACCTCGGTGGAGGCACGCCGAGCTTTCTCGATATCGCCCAGATGCAACGCCTGTTCGAGATGCTCGAGCGACACTTCGATATGCAGCAGTCGTGCTCACGCGAGTGGGGCATCGAGATCGATCCGCGTGACGTCGATGCGACTTATATCCGCGAGCTCGGCCGACTAGGCTTCAATCGCATCTCGGTGGGCATCCAGGATTTCGACGCCGCCGTGCAGAAGGCAGTCAATCGCGTGCAGAGCGTGGCGCAGACGGCCGAAGTATTGAGTGCGGCGCGCGATTGGGGATTCACCTCGGCGAGCGTCGACCTCATCTACGGGCTCCCGCGCCAGACGCTCGATGGTTTTGATCGAACGCTGGACGAGGTGATCGCGCTGTCGCCGGATCGCGTGGCGATCTACGGCTATGCGCACCTCCCGCATTTGTTCAAGGCCCAACAGCGGATCAACGATGGCGACCTGCCCGACGCAGCCACTCGCCTGGCGCTGCTGGGGCTGGCCTGGGAAAAGCTGGGTGCGGCGGGCTACGTGTATATCGGCATGGACCACTTTGCGCGCACGGACGACGAACTCGCGCGCGCCCAGCGTGAAGGAACCCTGCAACGAAACTTCCAGGGTTATTCCACGCATGGCGATTGCGACATCGTGGGATTGGGTGTCAGCGCCATCGGCCGCATCGCCGACACCTACAGCCAGAACGCCCGCGATCTGCTCAGTTACTACGCGGCGTTGGAGGCGGGCCAGCTGCCGGTGAAGAAGGGCATCGAGCTGAGCCGCGACGATATGGTGCGTCGCCAGTTGATCGGTGAACTGATGTGTCACGGCACACTGGACATGCGGGAGTTCGGCGAACGTCACGGCCTGCACTTCGAGGCTCACTTCGCCCAGGACCTGGATCGCTTGCAGCCCCTGATCGATGACGGCCTGGTGGCGCGGCATGGCGACGACATCCAGGTGACGCCGCGCGGCAGGCCGCTGCTGCGGAATATTGCGATGTGCTTTGACGCCTATCTGGGCAAGAGTGCCGCTAGGCCACGCTACTCGCGCACGATCTGAACCCGTCGGCCCGGGCGGCCTATCGTCCTGACGGCCGTCGGCATGTTCTACTTGTGGACCCCATCCAACGAGGTGTCCCATGTCCAACGTCACGCTCAAAGGCAATCCGGTCCAGGTCGACGGTCATTTCCCGTCCAAGGGTGAAGCGGCACCGGCCTTCTCGCTGGTCGGCAAGGACCTTGCCGACGTCACGCTCGCCAGCTTCGACGGCAAGCGCAAAGTGTTGAACATCTTTCCGAGTGTCGACACGCCGACCTGCGCCATGTCTGTGCGTCACTTCAACCAGGACGCCAGCCAGCTAAACAATGCGGTCGTTCTGTGCATCTCCGCCGACCTGCCGTTTGCGCAGGCGCGCTTCTGCGGCGCGGAAGGCCTCAGCAACGTGGTGACGCTGTCGACGCTGCGCGGTCACGACTTCCTCAAGAATTATGGCGTGTCGATTGCGTCCGGCCCGCTGTCGGGTCTGGCGGCGCGTGCCGTGGTGGTGCTCGACGAGCACAACAAGGTCGTGCATAGCGAACTGGTGGGCGAGATCGCGCACGAGCCCAACTATGACGCCGCGCTCGCCGCGCTGGGCTGAGTCGCTTCGCCCCACATCCATGGGCGCGGTGCGATGGCGTGTTGCGCGCCAGGGCGAGAAAAACAAAAGCCGGGCAATGCCCGGCTTTTGCATTCACAGCGATGCGCTTGGCTTACTTGGCAGCCATCATCGCCACCGTCATGTCGAGCATGCGGTTGGAGAAGCCCCACTCGTTGTCGTACCACGACAGCACCTTGACCAGCGTGCCTTCCATGACGCGCGTCTGCGTGGCGTCATAGGTGGACGAAGCCGGGTTGTGGTTGAAGTCGATCGACACCAGCGGCTTGGTGTTGACGGCCAGGATGCCCTTCAGCGGGCCATTGGCGGCTTCGTTGATCACCTGGTCGATCTCTTCCTTGGTGGTCGGACGCGCCGCGTCAAACACCAGGTCGACCACCGACACGTTGATGGTCGGCACGCGGATGGCGAAACCGTCGAGCTTGCCGTTGAGCTCCGGCAGCACCAGGCCTACCGCGGCGGCGGCGCCGGTCTTGGCGGGGATCTGCGAGTGCGTGGCCGAACGGGCGCGGCGCAGGTCCGAGTGATAGACGTCCGTCAGCACCTGGTCGTTGGTGTAGGCGTGGATGGTCGTCATCAGGCCGCGCTGGATGCCGATCTTCTCGTGCAGCACCTTGGCCAGCGGAGCGAGGCAGTTGGTGGTGCACGAAGCGTTGGAGATCACTTCCAGCTTGGAGGTGAGCTTGTCGTCGTTGACGCCGATGACGAAGGTGCCGTCCACGTCCTTGTCGCCCGGGGCGGAGATGATCACCTTCTTGGCGCCGGCGGCGAGATGCGCGCTGGCCTTGGCCTTGGAGGTGAACAGGCCGGTGCATTCCAGCACCACGTCGACGCCCAGGGCGCCCCACGGCAGCTTGGACGGGTCACGCTCGGCGCAGACCTTGATGCGGTCGCCGTTGACGATCAGATCGCCGCCGTCCACCGTCGCGGTGCCCGGGAACTTGCCGTGGGCGGTGTCGTACTGGGTCAGGTGCGCATTGGTCTCGGCGTCGCCGAGGTCATTGATTGCAACGATCTGGATCTCGTTGGTGCGACCCGCTTCGTACAGCGCGCGCAGGATGTTGCGGCCAATGCGACCGTAACCATTGATGGCGACCTTGATTGCCATGGGACAGCGTCCTCCGATGGGATGGCGAAAGTAGCGGCTGTGGGACCGCCGTAAAACCGTCATTTTAGCCTGAACCGGCCGGGCGGTCCCATCCGGGCCGCGGTTTCCCCCGGAAGGGGCTGTTCAGGGGAGCCCAGAAGCGCTTGAATCGGCTACTTTCGGGCAGCGGCCCGAGCAGGAGAGTGGTATGAGCGAGGCAGAACAGAGCTTTGGGATCACCCTGGAGCAGGTGTCGGACTATGAATTCCGCGTCCGTTTCGACGGCACGGCGATTCCCGACCTCATCACCGACGAAACCTCGCCGCTGGGTGGCGATGCGGGGCCCAACCCCACGCACCTGATTGCCACCGCCGTGGCCAACTGCCTGGCGGCCAGCCTGTTGTTCGCGCTGCGCAAGTACAAGAACTCACCCGGCAAGATCGGCGCCAAGGCCAAGCTCACCATGACCCGCAACGAGCACGGCCGGCTGCGCGTCACCCACATCGGCGTGGACCTGCAGCTGGCCGACAAGGCGGAAGTGCTCGCGCATCTCGATCGCGCGCTGGCGCAGTTCGAGGATTTCTGCATCGCCACGCAGAGCGTGCGCCAGGGCATCAAGGTGGATGTGAGCGTGCACGACGGGGAAGGGAAGCTGCTCCCGCTGCCGGAGACCGTCTGACCGAGGTTGGCGCGGAGCTGTCACGAGGCTGTGGCAGACTTCGCTTTTCCCCTGACAAGATCCACTGCACCATGCCATTCCTGCGCCGAACTGCCGCTGCCGCTTTCATCTGCCTCGCCCTGACGCCCGCTGTCCATGCCTGGGGCCAGCTAGGCCATAGCGTGGTGGCCGATCTGGCCCAGCGTCACCTGAGCCCGGCGGCGGAAGCGGCAGTGGAGCGCCTGCTGGCGCCCGAGCACACCAAGGCGCTGGCCGACATCGCCAGCTGGCCGGATGAAATCCGCAACGACCCGACCAAGGACGCGTTGTGGAAGCAGACGCGCGCACTGCACTACGTCGACTTCACCGCCGGCGACTGCAATTACACGCCGCCGCGCGACTGCAAGGATGGACAGTGCGTGGTCGAGGGCATCGACCATTACGTGAAGATCCTTGGCGACAAGAGCCAGTCGGATGCAACGCGACTGGAGGCGCTGAAGTTCGTGGTGCACTTCATCGGCGACGAGCATCAGCCGCTGCACGGTGGTTCGCGCGACGACAAGGGCGGCAACGCCTACCAGGTGCAGTTCCAGGACAAGGGCACCAACCTGCATAGCGTGTGGGACTCGGGCCTGCTCAAGACCCGCGGCCTGGACTACAAGGCCTACGCTGACAAGCTGGAGGCCGAAGGCACCGTCACCCTGCCCAAGCCGATCGCGCCGTTCGACAACGCGTACGCGCAGTGGGCCGAAGAGTCGTGCACAATCTCGCGCGACATCTATCCCGATGGCCACAAGATCGATCAGGCCTATGTGGAGAAGGAGCTGCCGATCGCCGAGCTGCGCCTGCGCGAAGCGGGCCGTCGCCTTGCCGAGGTGCTCAACCTGACGCTTGCCAAGGGCTGAGTGGGCGAACGTTACGGCGCGGCACTCGTTGTCGCGCCGTTGCTGCCCGGACCGATGTTGCGGTCGAGAAAGTCCAGCAGTTTGTTGTACATCGCCAGGCGATGTTCCTGCAGGAAGAAGCCATGCCCCTCCTGCGCCTCGGTCAGCGATTCGTAGTGCTTTCCCTGCTTGTCCAATGCCGAGGTGAAGACGTTGAAGTTGGCGTACGGGGCGCGCGCATCGAGACCGCCATGGATCAGTAAAAGATTGGCCTTGATGCGGTCTACGCCGGCCAAGGGCGAGCGGCGCAACAGCTCGGCGCGATCGTCTCCGAGCACGATCTTCAGGTAGTCGACGCCCGCGTCGGAGCGCTTGGTGTCGCTCTTGTCCAGCTGGATGCGCAGGTCGTAGATACCGGCATAGCCAATGGCGCATCGATACAGGTCGGGCTCGCGTACCGCACCCTCTAGAGCGGCATAGCCACCATAGCTGGTGCCATAGATGCAGATGCGCTGGGCATCGGCATGGCCTTCATGGATGGCCCAGCGGGTGGCGTCGGTCAGGTCGTCTTGCATCGAGGCTCCCCACTGGCGATAGCCGAGCGCCTCAAAATGCGAGCCGAAACCGCCTGAGCCGCGGTAGTTCACTTGCAGCACGGCATAACCACGTGATGCCAATAGCTGCGTCTCCTCATCGAAGTCCCAGCGATCGGCGACACCATGCGGGCCGCCATGTGGAACCACGACCAAGGGGAAGGGGCCGCGGCCCGATGGCTCGGTGAGAAAGCCGTGCAAGGTCACGCCGTCGCGCGCCGCCAGTTCGACTGGCGTCATCGCGTGCATCTGCTTGGGCGAAAGCCAGCGACGTTCGCTGAAGAGGTAGCGGGCCTGCTGCTTGTCCAGATCGAACAAGTAGTAATCGCCTGGATCGCGATCGCCGCTGACTTTGACGATGGCAAGCCCGCCATCGTCGGTAAACGAGGTGAGCTCGACCAACTGACCAGGGAAACTCTTGCCCACCGCTACGCTGATTTGTGCTTCATGACTGGCGGGGTCGAGGTAGTGCATGCCGCGCGCGCCATCATTGGTGACGATGCCATAGACGTCCTTGCCGTCCGCCGTGGCGAGGCCGGCGCCGGGATCGCCAAAGACGCCGCGGTAGACCGGGCTACGCTGGCCGGTCTGCAGATCGAGCAGCTCGACCGAACTGGGGCCTTCCTCATGCGACACCAGCACGTAGAGCCGGTGGTCATCGCGCTGAAAACTGAGCGGCACGATCGAGACCCCGGTCTTGCCCGAGTCGTTGAATAAGCTCCAGTCCTTGCCGGCCTCGCGCAGCCACAACTTGGGCCGATGATAAGTACCGCCGAGTGCGGCGCGCGGCTCACCCTGGTGATCCACGATGATGTCCGTATCCGGCGCCGGGCCGCCGATCACGCGCTTGCTGTCGCCGCTGACTGTATCCAGGCGCTCGATCGAGGGCACGCTGCCGGCCGGGTCATCGGTAAACGGTTGGGTCTGCACTAGCAGGTAGCGGCCATCCTGCAGCGGGGTTGTATCGATCAACCTCGCATAGGCCTCGCGACGCTGGCCGCCATGCAGCATGTGATTGCTGTCGGCATACGTGCCGCCGCGCGCGCCGAACAGGTAAACACCGTGGCTGCCATCGGCATCGAAGGCGATCAGCTCGCCGGTGTATCCGGGCTTTTCCAGGCTGCTGGTGCGCACGGCCAGCGCCATGACCAGGCGGTGGTCGTTGACCCAACGGTAGCGCCGGATCATGGTGCGGCTGCCGGAGCGGATGGTCGCCACCGGTTTGCTGGTGGCCGTATCGATGACGGCCAGCATGTTTTCGTACGGGGTGTCCGGTCGCGGCACCAGCGCCGCGATGTGCTTGCCGTCGGGTGCGAGTTGCACCTCGCTGAACTCGGCGGGGCGGATGAAATCGCTCACCGACGGCGGGGTGTTGGCGGCGCCCTCAGTGGACGACGCCGAGACGGGCGCCACGCAGGCAGCAACCATGGCGGCCAACAAGGCCGTGCGGATGAAACGTGGCATGAGCGTTCCCCTTAAGTCCCTTTCGCGGATCCCTCCATCCGCCCGGCGATGCTAGCGCATGGCCGATGGGCTGTCGCAAGTCCATGCGACGTGCAGGGGTGTCATCCGTGGCTGATCATTTTTCTAGCATGTTTGGTGCGGCGCAAAATGAAATGGCGCCGCCTAGGAGGGCGCCGCAAAGGCGGCTGCTGCCCGATGCCTCTGCGGCCATTGAAGATCGGCAGAGTGGAATTGAAGACGGCTCGCCATGACACCAGTGTTTGGACGTCTCTGCGTCCATCGAGCAGACCAGTTATTTGTCTTGACCCCATTCTCACTGTCAATGCGCAATACCAGTGCAGGCCTGTGGTACGCATGCCACAAGCAGTCCACTTGGGCAAAGGAAAACAGGACAAAAAAGCCTGCGCCAACCCTCTGGAAGATCCGCGTGATTTTGCTAGTCTCGATGTATGACTACTGAAAATCCGCTGCGCCGCACAAAAATTGTTGCCACCCTCGGTCCTGCTACCGATGCGCCTGGCATGCTCGAAAAAATCATCGCCGAAGGCGTGGATGTGGTTCGCCTGAACCTCTCCCATGGCCAGCCGGACGATCACCGCGCCCGCGCGGTGGCCGTGCGTGATGCGGCGACCAAGCTGGGTCGCGAGGTAGGCGTGCTCGCCGACCTGCAAGGTCCGAAGATTCGCGTCGAGCGTTTCGCCAACGGCCCGATCGAACTCAAAGTGGGCGACAGTTTCGTGCTCGATTGCAGCCCGGGCGCGCCGCTGGGCGATACCACGCGCGTCGGCGTCAGCTATTACGACCTGCCCAAGGACGTCTCCGCCGGCGACGTGCTGCTGCTCGACGACGGTCTCGTCGCGCTCACCGTCGAGGCGGTGGTCGGCCAGGAAATCCGCTGCCGTGTGCTGATCGGCGGCAAGTTGTCCGATCGCAAGGGCCTCAATCGCCAGGGCGGTGGCCTGTCCGTGACCGCACTGTCGGAGAAGGACAAGTCAGACATCAAGCTCGCCGCCGAAATCGGCTGCGACTTCCTCGCCGTGTCCTTCGTGCGCTCCGCCGACGACATGCACGAGGCACGTCGCCTGCTCGAAGAAGCCGGTGGCAAGGCCTCGCTGGTGGCCAAGATCGAACGCGCCGACGCCATTCCGGTGCTCGGCGAAATCATCGACGCCTCCGATGTGGTGATGGTGGCGCGTGGCGACCTGGGTGTGGAAATCGGCGATGCCGAGCTGCCGGGCCTGCAGAAGAAGATCATCCGCGAGTCGGTGCAGCGCAATCGCGCTGTGATCACCGCCACGCAGATGCTGCAGTCGATGGTGCGCTCGCCCATCCCGACCCGCGCCGAAGTGATGGACGTGGCCAACGCCGTCATCGACGGTACCGATGCGGTGATGTTGTCGGAAGAATCCGCCGCCGGCGCGCATCCGGACAAGGCCGTGGCCGCGCTGCGCCGCATCTGCCTGGGCGCCGAACGCCAGTTCGAGCCGAAGGAAGATCCCGCCACGCAGGGTCATCTGCTCGATCGTACCGACCAGGCCATTGCGCTCGCAGCGATGGTGCTGGCCAGCCAGCTCGGCGTACGCGCCATCGTCGCGTTGACCGAGTCGGGCGCCACGGCGCAGTGGCTCTCGCGTTATCGCAGCGCGGTGCCGATCTATGCGCTGTCGCCGTTCGACGATGCGCGCCGCCGCATGTCCATCTTCCGCGACGTCACCGCGGTGAAGTTCACGCATATCTCGCAGACGCCGGCCGGTTCGGCGCGCGACGCGGTGCGCCAGCTGTTCCTCGCCGGCAAGCTCGTCGAGGGCGATCGCGTGGTGCTGACCCATGGCGATCACATCGGCCAGGGCGGCGGCACCAACACCCTCAAGCTGCTCTCGGTGGGCGCTGAAGGCGTGGTGGAGTGCCTGCGCGACCTCTAAGCGATCGTTGAGATACCTCGTCCGCCGACCGGGTGTGGGCCCGGTCGGCGGACGATGGCTCTCCGTCAACCTGATACTGTCTAGGCAGGATTTCGTCAGGCAATCCATCAGGGGGATGCATGAAAACGACGTTGTACAGCGTGCTTTGCATGGCCATCAGGCTAGGCGCCGTGCTCATGGCGGTAGGTCTGATCGAGCAATGGCCACGGCTATTCGTCATTCGCGCCGATGGACAAGTGGCGATCGATGCCCTGGTGTTGGATGGATTGGGTCTCGTGCTCGCCTTTGTCCTGTGGATCAAGCCCGGGCTACTGGCCTGGTGGGCGGCAGGTAGCGCCCACCGTGATGTGTTCGAAAGCGATATCAGCGCGACACAATTGCAGTACATCGCGTTTTCGGTGGCGGGCATCTACAAGCTCATCACCGGGCTTGCGGGCATGCTGGCGCATGGCCTGAATCTGCTGGCCTATAACCACATGATGGAAGGTGGCGTGCCGGTATCTGTGCCCCCTTACGAAAAGACCATGTTTGTGGAGTACGTGGTGGCCACGGTGGCGGGTCTCGCGCTGACGCTTGGCGCACGTGGCTTGACGGCGTATCTGCAGCAATTGCGAACGGCTGGGCAGCCGGTGGCCATTGCAGTCGACGAGGCTCGTGAAGGCTAAACTAGCCGCGTGCCGCACGCCGCGGTTTGGGAGACGATCATGCAAATGAAGCTTTTAACGATCTGTTCGGCCGCCGCCATGGCTTTTGCCGGCATGGTTTCTCCGGCCATCGCGCAATCCCAGGCCCGCATGGTCGGCCCTGAGCACATCCAGGCGTACTGGCTGATGCTCAACACCAAGGTCGACGCGGACATCCCCAACAGCGGCCGCAACATGGACAAGCCCGGCTGCGTCGCCGTGAGCTTCATGATCGGCACCGACGGCGTTCCGCAGAACGTCACCGTGCGCAAGGTGGTTCCGCAGAGCGATCTGGACGCCGTGGCCAAGAGCGTGGTGACCAATCTTCGCTATGGTCCGTCGCTGAAGAACAGCACGCATGAGCCGGTGACCACCTATTACATCGTGCCGTTCAACCTGCCCGCCGATGCCGCGCAGAAGCAGGCCATCATCGACGCCTGCAAGCTGCCCAACTTCGACCAGGCCTGAGGGCCGCGCCGGCCCAGCGCTGGCGCCGTTCAGGGCCAATCCGGCCCTCGGCGGCCTTATGACCTATAATCGCGGCCTTTCACGACCTTGCCGCCCCCGGGCGGCATCACCTTGTGCGGCCCACACCGCCTAAGTATCCGGAGTTGTCATGAGCATCGAAGATCTCGAAAGCGTTGCCCTCGCAATGGTTGCGCCCGGCAAGGGCATCATCGCCATCGATGAGTCGACCAACACCATCAAGAAGCGTTTCGAGGCCGTCGGCATCGACAACACCGAAGAGAACCGTCGCGCCTACCGCGAGCTGCTGCTCACGGCGCCGAACCTCAGCGAGCACATCTCCGGCGCGATCCTGTACGACGAAACCATCCGCCAGTCGACCAAGGACGGCGTGCCGTTCACCCAGGTGATGAAGAAGAACGGCATCATCCCGGGCATCAAGGTCGACAAGGGCCCGGTGCCGCTGGCCGGCTTCCCGGGCGACGTGATCACCGAAGGCCTCGATGGCCTGCGTGAGCGTCTCGCCGAGTACGTCAAGCTGGGTGCGCAGTTCGCCAAGTGGCGCGCCGTGATCAACATCAGCGAAGACAACCCGTCCTCCACCGCGATCGAAGCGAACTGCCACGCGCTGGCCCGTTATGCCGCGCTGTGCCAGGAAGCCGGCCTGGTGCCGATGGTCGAGCCGGAAGTGATCATGGACGGCGACCACAGCATCGAAGTCAGCTACGAAGTGCACGAAGCCGTGCTGCGCAGCCTGTTCAACGCGCTGTACGAGCAGAACGTGATGCTGGAAGGCACCATCCTGAAAGTCAGCATGGTCATTCCGGGCAAGGATTCGGACGAGCAGGCCGAAGTGGAAGAAGTCGCCGAAGCCACCGTGCGCGTGCTCAAGACCACTGTGCCGGCCACGCTGCCGGGCATCGTGTTCCTCTCGGGCGGCCAGACCGACGAGCAGTCCACCGCTCACCTCAATGCGATGAACCGCATGGGCCCGCACCCGTGGCCGCTGAGCTTCTCCTACGGCCGCGCCATGCAGCAGGCCGCGCTGAAGCTGTGGTCCAAGGACATGAAGGCGAACTTCGCCGACGCGCAGAAGACGGTCCTGGCTCGCGCCAAGGACAACGGCCTGGCCGCGCTGGGTCAGTGGAACGCCAAGTAAGCGACCGCTTCTCATCGCTGCAAAAGAAAACGGGCGCCTCGCGGCGCCCGTTTTTGTTTCGCACTATCTGAAAGATCAGAAGCGGTATTCCGCGCTGACGCTGTACAGGTTGGTCGGCAGGTGGATGTTCTTGTCGCTCTGGCTGCCGTCGTAGTAATCCCAGTTCAGGCCGACGCTGATGTTCTTGTTGATGTTGTAGCCCGCACCCAGGCCGGCGTAGTAACGGGTGCTGTTGAAGTTGACCATCTCGGGGTTGGTCTTGTCGTTGGTCAGGCCCGAGCCCTTGGCGAAGAAGGCGCCGCCACGGACTTCGCCGTACCAGTTCGGGCTGAAGCTGTAACGCAGGTTCAGGCCGGCGGTCGCGCCCTGCAGCTTGGACTTGCCGTTGTCGCCGTTGTAGTTGGCGTAATTCTGGGTGTACTGGCCACGCGCGTCAGCGCGGCCCAGGTAGACGTAACCCACTTCCGCACCCAGGGAGGTATCCGGGTTGAGGGCGAAGCGGTAACCACCCTTCACGCCACCGGCGAAATTGCCGTTGTCGTAAGGACCCTTCTGCGTCTGGGCGTAGCCGGCGTTGGCGCCGACGTACCAGCCCTGTTGGGCGTTGCCTTGAGCGGCGTCCTGGGCGAAAGCCGCCGGGACGACCGCGAGACCGGCCGTAGCCAGGGCGAGAGCAAGAATGGTGTTCTTCATGGGGGACTCCTCATCATCTTATTGGGCCAGTCCGCGGCGCCGGGGGTTCGGTGGAGCGCGGCTGGGTACCTTGTGGACCCGGTACTTTTACTTAGATGGTGAGTGGGTCGATTAGTTTCAATACTGGTTAGTTCATTATTAAGGCGGAGTTAATTTTCTTAACATTTGGGCAAGAGGGCGTGGGGATGCTCTGATCTATTCCACATGGACGGCATGACTTCAGAGCATCCCTGGTGGCGACAGGGGTAAGCGGGATCGGCGACAATGCGTACTTTTATGGCCGCCTTCCCCGGAGACCCCTAGATGACAACCCGTCGCGAACTTGCCAATGCCGTACGCGCCCTAGCCATGGACGCTGTGGAGAAGGCCAATTCCGGCCACCCGGGCATGCCCATGGGCATGGCGGATATCGCCGAAGTGCTGTGGAACGACTTCCTCCAGCACAATCCGACCAACCCGAAGTGGTTCAATCGCGACCGATTCGTGCTCTCCAACGGCCACGGCTCGATGCTGCAGTACGCGCTGCTGCACCTGACCGGCTACGACCTGCCGATGGATCAGCTCAAGCGCTTCCGCCAGCTGCATTCCAAGACCGCCGGCCACCCGGAAGCCAGCGAAACCCCAGGCGTGGAGACCACCACCGGTCCGCTCGGCCAGGGTCTGGCCAATGCGGTCGGTTTTGCGCTGGCCGAGAAGGTGCTCGCCGCGCACTTCAACCGCCCGGGCCACGAGATCGTCAACCACCACACCTATGTGTTCCTGGGCGATGGCTGCCTGATGGAAGGCATCTCGCATGAGGTCGCCTCGCTCGCCGGCACCTGGAAGCTCGGCAAGCTGGTCGCTGTGTACGACGACAACGGCATCTCCATTGACGGCGAAGTGCACGGCTGGTTCACCGACAACACCCCGGAGCGCTTCGAGGCCTATGGCTGGAACGTGATCCGCGGCGTCGACGGCCATGACGCCGATGCCATCAAGAAGGCCATCGCCGCCGCTACCAGCCAGTCCGACAAGCCCACCCTGATCTGCGCCAAGACCATCATCGGCTTCGGCGCGCCGCACAAGCAGGGCAAGGAAGAAAGCCACGGCGCCGCGCTGGGCAAGGACGAAGTGGCCGGCGCACGCGACGCGCTGGACTGGCGTTACGCACCGTTCGAGATTCCGGCCGAGATCTACGCCGGCTGGGATCACAAGACGTCGGGTGCCGAGCGCGAGCAGAAGTGGCATGACGCGGTTGCCAAATATTCGGCGGCCTTCCCGGAGCTGGCCGCGGAATTCAATCGCCGCGTGTCGGGCGAGCTGCCGTCCGATTGGGCGGCCAAGTCGCAGGCTTTCGTCGACAAGCTGCAGGCCGACGGCCCGGAGATTGCCTCGCGCAAGGCCTCGCAGATGACCATCGACGCGTTCGCGCCGCTGCTGCCGGAACTGATCGGCGGCTCGGCCGACCTTGCCGGCTCCAACCTCACCAAGTGGAAGGGCAGCGTCGACGCCGGCAACGGTTTCGACCCGAAGGGCAACTATGTGTATTACGGCGTGCGCGAGTTCGGCATGACCGCGATCGCCAACGGCCTGGCCCTGCACGGCGGCTTCATTCCGTACGACGCCACCTTCCTGGTGTTTTCCGACTACGCGCGCAACGCCGTGCGCATGAGCGCGCTGATTCCGGCGCACGCCATCCACGTCTACACGCACGACTCGATCGGCCTGGGCGAAGACGGCCCGACCCATCAGCCGGTCGAGCACCTCGCCGCGCTGCGCTACATCCCGAACAACCAGCTGTGGCGCCCGTGCGACGCGGTGGAATCGGCGATGTCGTGGAAGCTCGCGATTGAACGCAAGGGCAACCCGGCGTGCCTGGTGTTCTCGCGCCAGAACCTCAAGCACCAGCAGCGCAGCACGCAGCAGGTGGCCGATATCGCACGCGGTGCCTACGTGCTGTCCGATCCGCAGGACACCAAGTTCAAGGCCATCCTGATCGCCACCGGTTCGGAAGTGGAGCTGGCGATGGAAGCGGCCCGCACGTTGGCGCAGCAAAACGTGCCGGTGCGCGTGGTGTCGATGCCGTGCACGGAAGTGTTCGATGCGCAGCCGCTGGAATATCGCGAGGCCATCCTGCCGGGCTGGTGCCGCGCGCGCGTCGCGGTGGAAGCGGCGACTGGCGACTTCTGGCGCAAGTACGTCGGCCTGGACGGCGACGTGGTCAGCATGACCACGTTTGGTGCCTCGGCACCGGCGCCCCAGTTGTTCGAGCACTTCGGTTTCACCGTGGCCCATGTGGTCGATGCGGTGAAGCGCGTGCTCGGCTAAGTCGATTGCGTTGAATGAAAAAGCCGCGGCATGCCGCGGCTTTTTTTATGAGTGCGCCCACCGGCACGTGATTCCCTGCGCGCCGCTGGTTACCCTGGCGCTTTCCAGGAACAAAGTCGCTGAGCCATGAATACACACGCTCCCTCGCGCCGCGACCACCTACGGCAAATGGCCGCCTACAACCGCTGGATGAACGAGAAAATCTATGCGGCGGCGGCCTCGCTTCGGCCTGACGATGTGATGACGGATCGCGGCGCATTCTTCGGTTCGATCCATGCCACGCTCAGCCATATCGCGGTGGCCGACACGATCTGGCTGCAACGCTTCGCCGCGCATCCGGCGAACTATGGGGCGCTGGAACCGTTGCGGGGCGTGCCCATTCAACGCGATCTCGCCGCGCAACCCTTTGGCGATCTGGCTGCCTTGACCTCGCATCGTCGCTTTCTCGATGCCGTGATTGAGGCATGGGCTGACGCCGTGAGCGAGGAAGATCTCGATCACGCGCTGGCCTATCAGAACACCCGTGGCGAAGCCTTTCGTAAGCCGTACTTCTTTTTGACCATGCATTTTTTCAATCACCAGACGCACCATCGCGGACAGGTGACGACGCTGCTGACACAGGCCGGCGTGGATGTGGGTTCGACCGATTTGTCTAGCTTGATCGACGACGCGTGACGCCCGACCTGTGGGAGCGCACCCTGTGCGCGACGGCCCGACAAAGCAGGAATCCTGCAGGTTGCAGTCGCGCACWGGGTGCGCTCCCACAAGGGTTGGGCTTAGCCGCATGATGCTGTCGATCCTTGAGCGGTAAAACAAAAAAAGCCGCGACAATCGCGGCTTTTTCTTCATGCGTGCGCCCGCTTACTTTCTGGCCGCCGTCAAACGATTGAGCTCCGCCAGCGCGTCCTGCGTGTTCTGGTTGGCCTCCTTCACGGCTTGCTCCGCCGCCGAGCCACCGTCGGTAGTGGCATGGGCGTAGGCGTGAATTGCCTGGCGACGTGCATCGATGTAATGCAGCACGGCCTGCTGGAAGGTGTAGTCACGATTGTCAGGAGCAAGCTTGACGGCCACCACGTCGGCGTACATGGCGTCCCACTGCGGTGCAACGTCCTTCTCGAGTCCGTCGGCGAAGGCCTGCGTCGAGATGGCTCCGGCGTGGGCCTTTTCGTAGAGCGCCGTGGTGGCTTCCATCACTGTTTTCTCGCGCGCGTCGAACGTTATCAGGCTGCCCTCGAAGCGCGCCGTCGCCTGTCGTTGGCTGTTGGGATTGGCCAGCGGCCAAAGCATCGCTGCGAGCACGACGACGCCGGAGACCGCGGCCAGCAACAGGCGCGGCACATTCGGGCTGATCCGGTGTTCGGCATTGAGCGGACGGGAAAGCAGCAGGCCCATCAGGAATCCGCCCGCCAGGCCGCCGATATGCGCGGCATTGTCGATGCCGCTGTGCGCGAAGCCGTAGAACAGCGAGTAGCCGGCGAACAGCAGGGTGCTGTTGCGATGCTCTGCCATCACTTCCTTGGGGACGTCGTTGCGAGGATTGATGACAAATGCCAGCAAGCCGCCAAAGATGCCAAAGATCGCGCCCGACGCACCCGCGCTGTTCACCTGCGGATTCCACAGCAGGCTGGCCACGCTGCCGGTCAGGCCGGCAAAGACGTACAACAGAAGAAAACGCGTGCTGCCGAACAGGCGCTCGATCGTGCGGCCGTTCTGAAAGAGCGCCCACATGTTGAGCGCAAGATGGATGATGCCGAAGTGGATGAAGGTGGCCGAGAACAGGCGCCACCATTGGCCGCCGATGGTCATCGGGCCGAAGTTGGAACCCCAGCGAACCGCCGTTTCGCCATCGGGCGTGAGGATGTTCATCCCGCCGATGCACATCGCCACAAACATGGCTACGTTCAAGGCCACCAGGGTCGGCGTGACCGGTGCGCGCGGGCTGAACTGATCCAGGCGTCGGTGGAAATCGGCGACAGCCGCCTGCGATTGCGCGAACTCCTGCGTCTGCTCCGCAGGCAAGTGCGCCATGATCGCCAGGCCCTGTGGCACCGAGGCAGCCGACAACTGCACCGTGCGAAGCGGCTGGTTTTCCCCGCGCACCTGAAAACGTACGGTCTTGCCGGACAGCGCTGCATTGATGATGTCGTTGCGCGCGAACCGGTGCGTTTCCTTGAGGCTCGTCATGAACGGGCGCTTGCGGCCGCCGGCGATGGTCACGGTATCGCCGGAGAAGGCGATGCTGCCCTTGCCGACGAAACGGAACGAATCGGCCGGCGTGGTGTTGAGGCCTACCCGCAGGCCAAATTCCACCTTGAATGATTCGGCCGCCACCGTAGGGGCGGGCGCCGTCACTGTTTCCTGCTCAGAACCGCTGCCGTGCGTCGGCGCGGCGTCGTGCTGCGTCATGTCTGATCCCTGTGGCTGCGCCGCCCCCTCGTCCAACGGCCCGGCAAGCATGCCAGCGGGCGTTGGAAAGAAACAATCGGGCGCTCGGCCTAGGTCAGGGCGGGAGGAGGTTGCCCAGTTCCTCGGGATCGCTAGCCAGTGCATGTGCGCCGGCCTTTTCCAGTTCCGCCCGACTGCCGAAACCCCACAGCACGCCGATGCCGCGAACGCGGTTGGCCACGGCGCCGTCGATGTCGAAGTGCCGGTCGCCGATCATCACTGTGTGCTCCGGCTCGGCGCCGAAATCGGCCAGGGCGGCGGCAATCATGGTTGCCTTTTCGCTGTGCGGGCTGCTCGGGTCCGGGCCATATAGACGGCTAAATGCGGGACCGAACGGCAGGTGTTCGATGATCGGCCGCGCGTGCCGTTCCGGCTTGCTGGTGACCACGGCCAGCGTGTGGCCGGCGGCCTGAAGGCGCCCGATCATCGCCTCGATGCCCGGGTATACCGAGTGCTCCTGCCAGCCGATGGTGTGGAAGCGCTCGTGGTAGAACTCCACCGCCTGTTCGATGCGCTCGTGATCGTGGTCGAGCAGCGGCGCAAAGCTGTGCCGCAGCGGCGGGCCGATCCAGTGGCGCATCTCCGGGGGATGCGCCACACCCAGCTGCGTCAGCGCATGGCGGACGCAGCCCAGGATGCCGATCTCCGAATCGATCAGCGTGCCATCGAGATCAAACAGACACAGCATTACTTGCCCGCGCGCGCCTTGAGGGCTGCCACGGCGGGCAGCTCCTTGCCTTCGAGGAATTCGAGGAAGGCGCCGCCGCCGGTGGAGATGTACGACACATCTTTTTCGATGCCGTACTTGTCCACGGCGGCCAGCGTGTCGCCGCCGCCGGCGATGGAGAACGCCGGCGAGGCGGCCACGGCGCGGGCCAGGGTCTCGGTGCCATGACCGAAGGCGTCGAATTCGAACACGCCGACCGGACCGTTCCACACCACCGTGCCGGCCTTGGCGATCATCTCGGCATAACGGCGCGCGGTCTCCGGCCCGATGTCGAGGATCAGCTCGCCTTCCTTGACCGCGTCCACCGGCTTTACCGTGGCGGGCGCATGCGCCGAGAACTCCGGCGCGACGACCACATCCACCGGCAGCGGCACGTCAGCGTTGCGGCGCTTGGCGTCGGCGATCACTTTCTTGGCGGCGCCGATGAGGTCGGGTTCGTACAGCGAATTGCCCACGGAATAACCCATGGCCGCGATGAAGGTGTTGGCGATGCCGCCACCCACGATCAACTGGTCGACTTTGCCGATGAGGTTTTCCAGCAAGGTGAGTTTGGTCGAGACTTTGGAGCCGGCGACGATCGCCAGCAGCGGACGGGCGGGATGCTCCAGCGCCTTGCCCAGCGCGTCCAGTTCGGCTGACAGCAGCGGGCCGGCCGCAGCGATGGGGGCGAACTTGATCACGCCGTGGGTCGAAGCCTGCGCGCGATGCGCCGTGCCGAAGGCGTCCATGACGAAGATGTCGCACAGCGCGGCGTACTTCTTCGCCAGCGCGTTGTCGTCCTTGCCCTCGCCGACGTTCATGCGGCAATTCTCCAGCACCACCACTTCGCCTTCGGCAACGTCGACGCCGTCGAGATAGTCGGCGACCAGGCGCACCGGCTGGCCCAGTTTGTCGCTCAGCCACTTGGCGACGGGCGCCAGCGAGGACTCGGCGTCAAACTGGCCTTCCTTCGGGCGGCCCAGGTGCGACAGCACCATCAGCCTGGCGCCGGCGTCGCGGGCGGCCTTGAGCGTCGGCAGCGCCGCATCGAGGCGCTGGGTGGAGGTGATCCGGCCGTTCTCGATCGGTACGTTCAGATCTTCGCGAATCAGCACGCGCTTGCCGCGCAGATCAAGATCGCTCATGCGGGTAACGGACACGGCGCAACTCCCTGGTTTGGATTCATGAATGCGGCGCCGTTGGGCGCGAACCGCCTATTGTCCCGCCCGGTTCGCGGTGATGCAAACCGTATGACAGGTATCCTATGAACCTCACCGTGGTTGGAGGACAAGGTATGGGGCAGGATCTGGTGTTGTACGGCTACTGGCGCTCGAGCGCCGCCTACCGCGTGCGCATCGCCTTGAACCTCAAGGGCTTGCCGTACGAGTCCGAAGCGGTACACCTGGTGAACCACGGCGGCGAGCAGCATCTGCCGGACTTCCAGGCCTTGAACCCGCAGGAGCTGGTGCCGGCCCTGGTCGATGGCGGGCGGGTGTTCACCCAGTCCATGGCGATCATGGAATACCTGGACGAGACCCGTCCCGAGCCGCCGTTGCTGCCTTCGGACCCGGTCGGGCGGGCACGTGTCCGGGCGCTGTCACAGGTCATCGCGTGCGACCTGCATCCACTGGGCAACCTCCGGGTGCTTCAGTACCTGAGCTCGCAACTCGGGGTCGACGATGCCACCAAGGGCGTGTGGTCCCGCCACTGGATCAGCCTGGGCCTGCAGGCGATGGAAACGATGCTGGCGGGCAACGTGGCGACGGGCCGGTTCTGTCATGGCGATACGCCCGGCATGGCCGATGCGTGCCTGGTGCCGCAGGTCTATAACGCAGTGCGCTGGAAGCTGCCGATGGATGATTACCCGACCATTCGTCGCATCCATGAAGCCTGCGAGGCGCTGCCGGCGTTCCAGCGGGCGGCGCCGGAAGCACAGCCGGATGCGCCGGCGGCGGTCTGAGCAAAGTGCGCGGGGCGGCGTGCGCCCCTCGACTTGAAGGATCGAACTTAGAAGCCCAGCCCGTACGGATCGTTACCCGCCAGCTCGGTGTTTTCCGTGTTGCCGCCGCTATCGGACAGGCGCACCTTGAGTGCCAGGCCATCGCGCGAGTCGGCCTTGTTGAGCGCTTCCTCGAGCTCGATGCGGCCTTCCTTGTAGAGGCGATACAGCGATTGGTCGAAGGTGCGCATGCCTTCCTGCAGGCTGCGATCCATCGCTTCCTTCACGTCGTGCACCTGGCCGCGGCGAATCATGTCGCGGATCAGCGGCGTGTTGAGCAGCACTTCGGTAGCCGGCAGACGGCGTCCGTCCTTGCCGATCACCAGGCGCTGGCTGATCACCGCGCGCAGGTTGAGCGCGAGGTTCATCAGCACGTTCTTGTGCGCCGATTCCGGGAAGAAGTTGAGGATGCGCTCCAGCGTCTGGTCGGCGTTGTTCGAGTGCAGCGTCGCCAGGCAGAGGTGACCGGTTTCGGAGAACGCGATGGCCGCTTCCATGGTGTCGGTATCGCGGATTTCGCCGATCATGATCACGTCGGGCGCTTCACGCATCGCGTTGCGCAGGGCTTCGTGATAGCTGTGCGTATCCAGGCCGACTTCGCGCTGGTTGACGATGGATTTCTTGTGGCGGTGCAGGTATTCGATCGGATCCTCGATGGTGAGGATATGGCCCGAGGAATTCTGGTTGCGATGGTCGATCATCGCCGCCAGCGTGGTCGACTTGCCCGAGCCGGTGGCGCCCACCACCAGGATCAGCCCGCGCGGTTCCATGATCAATTCACGGAAGATGCTCGGCAGCTGCAACTGGTCGATGCTGGGGATTTCGCTCTTGATGGCACGGATGACCATGCCCACTTCGCCGCGCTGCTTGAACACGTTGATGCGGAAACGGCCGGCTTCCTTCACAGCCAGCGCCATGTTCAGCTCCAGGTCGCGCTCGAACTGCGGTACCTGGCCCTCGTCCATCAGCGAATAGGCGATTTTCTTGACCATGCCGCTCGGCAGGCCGGTATTGCCCAGCGGGTAAAGCTTGCCCTCGACCTTAATGTTCACAGGGGCGCCCGTCGTCAGGAACATATCCGACGCGCCCTTGTCAACCATTAGCTTGAGGAAATAACCAATGTCCACTCGAATCCCCTAGTTCCGTGCGCATTGCTAAAGTGGATTATGCCCGCCCACAATACGCTGTGACACTCTGAGAGGACTGAGTGATGGTGCACATCTTTTCCCCGCCAGGGCAGCGACCCAAGTTCGCGCGCCTTGCGGTATCCACCCTGGCGCTGGCCATGACGCTGGCGCTGGCGGGTTGCGCGTCCGCGCCACCGCCGGACGGGATCATGAATCAGGCGCAGATGCAGCTGCAGGCGGCACGGGATGCCGATGCGGCGGTCTACGACCCGATCGACCTGGGCAATGCCCAGGACAAGTTCCAGCAGGCCCAGAACGCGATAGCCAAGCGCGATTACGACGTCGCCGCCCAACTGGCCGACGAGGCCAGGGCCAGCGCCGAACTGGCCCGCACCAAGGCCCGCCTGGGCGCCGCCCGGGCGCAGATCCAGAACAAGACGTCGGCCAACCAGCAGCTGCGCGAGCAGATCGACCAGTCCCTGGCCGACCAGCAACAGCAGAACCAGAGCCAGGCGTCCGGCCTGCCGCAACAACAGCAGACCGGCGATATGCCGGCGCCGCCGAGTTCCGCGCTGGGCGAGCCTGTACCGCAGGGGCAGGGCTTCCAGACCTACCCGCAGAATCCCAATCCCGACCAGCCGGCACCTCCGTCGAGCACTGACCAGGGAGGCCATCTATGAAACACCTGACCCTCCGCCTTTCGACGCTGCTGTTTGCAGTAGCCGCCGTGGGCAGCGTCCATGCGGCCAAGGACGATATGGACGTGGCCCGGCTCACCAATAGCCTCGACCAGCTCTCCAGCGATCCGTCCATCGGCACCTATGCCCAGGCCGAGCAGGCGCGCGCCCGTGACGCCGTGAATCAGCTGGCCCAAGCCCGTTCGCGTGACCGCGTGCATGCGCTTTACATCGCCGAGCGTCGCGTCGACCTGGCCCGCGCCACGGCCCAGTTGCAGGACGCGCAGCTGCAGATCGGCAAGCTCGATCGCGAACACGACCAGATCCAGCTCGACGGCAGCCGCCGCGAGACGGAAATGGCGCGCCGCGAGCTCGAACGCCAGCGCCTGCAATACCAGGCCGCCCAGGAAGAATCGGCCCGCCAGCTCGCTGCCGGCGCCGAAGCCGCCGCCCAGGCCCAGGCCCAGGCCGACCAGGCCAAGAAGCTGGCCGCCGCCCAGGCCAAGGTCGCCAATGCCGCCAAGAAGCAAGCGGACCTGGCCGCGCAGGCCGCGCGCGCCATGCGCCAGCAGATGCAGGGCGACAGCACGACCAACAAGGACCAGGGCAAGTAAGTCCTGCCCAGGTGTTCACGAGGCCGGCGGTCAACCCGCCGGCCTTTGTTTTGTCCCTGTGTCGCTGAGATATCGCCGGCCGCGAGCCGCTCTGTTCAAATTTCGCGACGCCGCCGTTCGACTTGTGCAAAAGACTGTTCTGGCAGTCTTTTTTAGGAAAGTTCCGCTATTTCCTGCCGCTCATATGACGCTTGCATGACCCCAGATCGGGGAGTAGGGTCAAGTTCCCAGGGGCATCTCCGCGCCTGGGTCACCGACGTGAGTCATGCGCCCAACCTTCCTCCTTTATCGATCTCCATGGACCGGACAACCGGCATGGATGGYGGGTGCGTGTGCGTGATTCCTCGTCAGCGGGTGTCCCCAAAACGGTCCCCGCCGTACTCTCCAGAGGAGGTTCCATCATGTTTGAAAACCAGCAGCGTGATGATGTCGAAGCTTTGATGAAGGCCGATGCCGAATTCCGTCGGCTCTATCAGCACCACAAAGAACTCGACAGCAAGGTGCACGACGCCGAAATCGGCGTGCTTCCCATCGATGACATGACGTTATCGGGCATGAAGAAGGAGAAACTCCACGCGAAGGAGCGACTCCAGCGCATGTGGGATAGCCGAGCGCACCACATCAACTGAATCTGCGACGTTTTCGCATGAACGCGGCCCCGGCGCCTCACGGCTCCGGGGCCGCGTTGTTTCTGGGGTCGGCGAAGGGTGAGAGCCGCTCGGTTATCATCGTCCTCCCGAGCGGTCGCCAAGAAGCAGCCGCTGCCTACAGGAAGGAGTTTTTATGTCGGTCCACAACAGTGTCCTTGAACTGATCGGACGTACCCCGATGGTACGCGCGCAGCGCCTGGACGTTGGACCGTGCGAGCTCTTCCTGAAGCTGGAAAGCGCCAATCCCGGCGGCTCGGTCAAGGACCGCATCGGCCTGTCGATGATCGAAGGCGCCGAGCGGGCCGGTCGGATTCGCCCGGGCGACACCCTGGTGGAAGGCACGGCCGGCAACACCGGCCTGGGCCTGGCGCTGGTCGCCCAGCAGAAGGGCTACCGCCTGATCCTGGTGGTGCCCGACAAGATGAGCCGCGAGAAGATCTTCAACCTCAAGGCGATGGGCGCCGAGGTGGTGCTGACGCGCTCGGACGTGGCCAAGGGCCACCCGGAGTACTACCAGGACATGGCCGAGCGCATCGCGCGCGAAACGCCAGGCGCCTACTTCATCAACCAGTTCGGCAATCCGGACAACCCGGCCGCGCATATCGCCACCACCGGCCCGGAAATTCTCGAACAGCTCGATGGCAAGGTCGACGCCATCGTGGTCGGCTGCGGATCGTCGGGCACGCTCAGCGGCCTGTCCAAATTCTTCGCCGAGCATTCGCCCAACACCGACTTCGTGCTGGCCGATCCGGTCGGCTCCATCCTGGCCCAGTACATCAACGAAGGCGTGCTCTCGACCAAGTCGGGCAGTTGGATGGTGGAAGGCATCGGCGAGGACTTCCTGCCGAGCATCAGCGACTTCACGCGCGTGAAGAAGGCCTATGCCATCCCCGACAAGGAAAGCTTCCTGGCCGCGCGCGAGCTGCTGGCGAAGGAGGGCATCCTCGGTGGTTCGTCCACCGGCACCCTGCTGGCCGCTGCGCTGCGCTATTGCCGCGAGCAGACAGAGCCGAAGCGCGTGGTCACCCTGGTATGCGATACGGGCAACAAGTACCTGTCCAAGATGTACAACGACTACTGGATGCTCGACAACGGCTTCATCGAGCGCGAACAGCGGGGCGACCTGCGCGACCTGCTGCTGCGTCCCTTCGCCCAGCGCGATACCGTGGTGATCGGCCCGAACGAGTTGCTGATGACGGCCTATACGCGCATGAAGCTGTACGACGTGTCGCAGCTGCCGGTGATGGATGGCAGCCGCCTGGTCGGCATCCTCGATGAATCGGACGTGCTGATGCACGTGCATGCGGACGAAGCCAGATTCCGCGACCCGGTATCCACCGCCATGATCACCAGCCTGCACATGCTGGACGTGCGCTCGCCGATCGAATCCCTGCTGCCGGTGTTCGACCGCGGCCATGTGGCCATCGTGGTGGACGGCGAACAGTTCCTGGGCCTGATCACCCGCATTGATCTGCTGAACTATCTACGCCGCAAGGTGCATTGAAGACCGTGTAAGCGTGCGTCCAGCATAGGCCATCGGATCAACCGCCCATGGCCCCCGAAAGTTTGCTGAAATCGGCTGCGACCAAAGTCGCGGTTTCGCGACCGTGACTGGCCGCGTTCGTTCTAAGGAGTAACAGCTCATGTGTGGAATCGTTGCCGCCGCCGCCCAGCGTGACGTGGCCCCCTTGCTCATCGCCGGCCTCAAGGCGCTCGAATACCGCGGCTACGATTCGGCGGGCCTGGCCGTTTTGGATCGAGGCGAAGTCCAGCGCGTGCGCGCCAAGGGCAAGGTCCGTGAGATGGAAGCCTTGTATCTGGCCGATCCGTTTCCCGGCGGCACCGGCATCGCGCATACGCGCTGGGCGACACATGGCGTGCCCAATGAGGCGAATGCGCATCCGCACATGGCCGGCAGCGTGGCCCTGGTGCACAACGGCATCATCGAGAACTACGCCACGCTGCGCGCGGATCTGCAGGCGCGCGGCCATGTGTTCACCTCGGAAACCGACACCGAGGTGATGGCGGCGTTGATCAACGAGCATGTGCAGTCCGGCGTAAGCCTGCGCGAAGCAGTGCTGGCCACCGTGCGCGAACTGGAAGGCGCTTATGCGATTGCCGTGATCAGCAGCACGGAGCCGGGGCGCGTGGTCGGCGCGCGCCACGGTGCGCCCCTGCTGGTGGGCGTGGGCATTGGCGAGCACTTCCTTGGCTCGGATGCCCAGGCGCTGATCCAGGTCACCAACAAGATCATCTATCTCGACGAAGACGATGTCGCCGAGATCACCCGCGACCAGGTGGAGATATTCAATCTCGACGGCCAGCGGGTCGAGCGTTCCATGCACGAGAGCGAGCTTTCGGCCGACGCGGTGGAACGCGGCGAATATCGTCACTACATGCAGAAGGAAATCTTCGAGCAGCCCCACGCCGTGGCCGCGACGCTTGAAGCGCGCATCGGTCCGCATGGCGTGTTGCCGAACATCTTCGGCGTGGACGGCGACGAACTGCTCGCCAAGGTGCGCGGCCTGCACATCATTGCCTGCGGCACCAGCTACCACGCGGGCCTGGTCGCCAAGTACTGGATCGAGGAACACGCACGCCTGCCGGTGAGCGTGGAAGTAGCGAGCGAATATCGCTATCGCGAGGCCGTGGTGCCCGATGGCACGCTGTTCGTGGCGATTTCGCAGTCCGGCGAAACGGCCGATACCCTCGCGGCGATGCGCGAGTCCCGTCGCCGCGGCTATCTGGGGACGCTGGCGATCTGCAACGTGCCCGAATCGTCCGTGGTGCGCGAAGCCGACCTCAAGCTGATGACGCGCGCCGGTCCGGAAATCGGTGTGGCTTCGACCAAGGCGTTCACCACGCAGCTCGCCGCGCTCGCCCTGCTGACGCTTCATCTTGCGCAGCACCGCGGCATGGACAACACCCGCTATATCGATCTCTGTGCCCAGCTGCAGCATTTGCCGCGTGCGCTCGAAGACGCGCTCAAGCTGGAACCGCAGGTGATCGACCTGGCCGCGCACCTCATCCATCGCCAGCATGCGCTGTTCCTCGGGCGCGGTGCGCAATACCCGGTGGCGCTGGAAGGCTCGCTCAAGCTCAAGGAAATCTCGTACATCCATGCCGAGGCGTACCCGGCGGGCGAGCTCAAGCACGGCCCGCTGGCGCTGGTCGATGAAGACATGCCGGTCATCGCCGTGGCCCCCAACGGCCCGCTGCTGGACAAGCTCAAGTCCAACCTGCAGGAAGTGCGCGCCCGCGGCGGCGAACTGCTGGTGTTCGCCGATGGCGAAGCCAGCCTCGAAGGCAACGGCGCCCGCGGCGTCACGCTGCGCATCAACGGCGGCGGCGATTTCATCGCCCCCGCCGTGTTCACCGTGCCGCTGCAGTTGCTCGCCTATCACGTGGCAGTACTGCGCGGCACCGATGTGGACCAGCCGCGTAATTTGGCGAAGTCGGTGACGGTGGAGTAACGGCACAGGCGCGCGCTCTGGTACGCCAGGAGTTTCGCCGGCTCTTGCCTGAGAGCCGGCGACGTCGCCCACGCCGGGCGACCCGCTGGCAGGAGTGCGCTGCCACAGGCGATACAATGAGCGCTTCCCACTCTTGCGGTCGCTCTCCATGAAGTGTTTCAAGGCCTATGACATTCGCGGCCGCGTGCCGGATGAACTCAACGAGGACATCGCTTATCGGCTAGGGCGCGCTTTCGCTCGTGCTGTTGGCGAGGGCGCTGTCGTGGTTGGCTTTGACATCCGTCGCGATAGCCCTGTGTTCGCAGAAGCGATCATTCGCGGCCTGAATGACGAGGGGCGCGACGCGATTGATATCGGCCTGTGCGGCACCGAGGAGGTCTATTTCCAGACGTTCCATCGGCAGGTGGCGGGCGGCATCATGGTGACCGCCAGCCACAATCCCATCGACTACAACGGCATGAAGCTGGTTCGCGAAGGCTCGCGACCGATCAGCGGCGATACCGGGTTGCGTGACGTCGAACAACTGGTCGAAGCGAATGACTTCGGCCCGATAGCGGCGACGCGCGGCTCGGTCGCGCGCGATCACGACAAGTCGGCCTATATTCAACACTTGCTGTCTTATGTCGATCCGCAAGCCATGCGTCCGCTCAAGGTCGTGGTCAACGCGGGCAACGGCGGCGCGGGTGGCGTGATCGACCTGCTGGATGCGCATCTGCCGCTGGAATTCATCCGGATTCACCACGAGCCCGACGGCAGCTTCCCCCATGGCATTCCCAATCCGTTGCTGCCGGAGAATCGCGACGCCACGGCCGACGCGGTCCGCCAGCATGGTGCTGACTTCGGCATTGCCTGGGATGGCGATTTTGATCGGTGCTTTTTCTTCGATGCGAAGGGCGAATTCATCGAGGGCTACTACATCGTCGGCCTGCTTGCTGCCCAGCTGCTGCAGAAGCACCCCGGTTCAAAGATCATCCATGATCCGCGATTGACGTGGAACACGATCGACATGGTGCGACAGGCGGGTGGCGTGCCTATCGAAAGCAAGACCGGGCATGCCTTTATCAAGGAGCGAATGCGTGCTGAAGACGCGATCTACGGCGGCGAGATGAGTGCCCATCATTACTTCCGCGAGTTTGCCTATTGCGATTCGGGCATGATTCCGTGGTTGCTGGTGGCCGAACGCGTCTCCAAGACCCGCGTGACGCTCGCGGACATGTTGGCCGAACGCATGGCTGCCTACCCGTGCAGCGGCGAAATCAATTTCGTGGTGGCCGACGCGAAGGCCGTGGTGGCGAAAGTGCTCGAGCACTTTGCCGCACAGCAGCCGACGCTCGATTATGTGGATGGCGTCAGCGCTGATTTTGGAAGCTGGCGCTTCAATCTGCGCTCGTCCAATACGGAGCCGCTGCTGCGACTCAATGTGGAGTCGCGCGGTGACGCCGCCTTGATGGAAGCGAAGACTCGCGAGTTGTCCGACCTGATACGCGCGTAAAGGAAAGGGCCCTGCGGGGCCCTTTCTCATCTGGTGGTCATGCGTGTTCTTGCAGCGGCAGGGCGGCCTTTACGCGCGACCGTAGACATCGTCGTAGCGGACGATGTCGTCTTCGCCGAGATAGCTTCCCGACTGCACCTCGATCAGCTCCACGGGCACCTTGCCCGGGTTGCGCAGGCGATGTTTGCTGCCCAAGGGCAGGTAGGTGCTCTGGTTCTCCGCGAGGAGGAACACCTTGTCGTCGCAAGTGACTTCAGCCACGCCCTTGACCACGATCCAGTGCTCGGCGCGGTGATGGTGCATCTGCAGGCTCAAGGCAGCGCCAGGCTTGACCACGATGCGCTTCACCTGGAAGCGGTCACCGCTTTCCAGGGAGTCGTACATGCCCCAGGGGCGGCGCACGACGCGATGCAGATCGTGTTCGGTGCGGTCGGCAGCCTTCAGCGCTTCCACGATTTTCTTCACGTCTTGCGATGCATCGCGGCGTGCCACGAGGGTGGCATCGGGCGTGGTCACGACCACGATGTTTTCCAGGCCAACCGTGGCCACCAGGTGGCGGTCGTGTGAGCGTACGAGGCTGCCGGTGGTGTCTAGTGCGATGACGTCGCCTTCGAGATGGTTGCCCTGGGCGTCCTTCTCGGCAGCCAGCCAGAGCGCGTCCCATGAACCGATGTCGGACCAGCGGCAAGCCACCGGTACCACGGCGGCGCGCGAGGTCTTCTCCATCACGGCATAGTCGATCGAGTCGCTCGGCGCCGAGGCGAAGGCTTCGCTGTCGAGGCGGATGAAGTCCAGATCCGTGTTCGCCTTATCGAATGCCGCGCGAGCGGCGGCGAGCATGGCCGGTGCGTGTGCGCCAAGCTCGTCCAGATACGTGGAGGCCCGGAACATGAACATGCCGGAGTTCCAGTCGTACTCGCCGCTCGATACATAGCCTTCGGCCACCTCGAGCTTGGGCTTTTCCACGAACTGCTGGACCTGGAACGTCTCGCTTTCCAGCGGCTTGCCCCGGCGGATGTAGCCAAAGCCGGTTTCCGGTCGATCGGGGCGAATGCCGAACGTCACCAGCCAGTTTTGCTCGGCGAGCGGGCGAGCCTTGGCAACCGCATCCCCGAACGCTTCATCGTCGCCGATCAGATGATCCGCCGGCAGCACCAGCAGGATCGCCTGAGGATCCCTGGCCAGGGCTTGCAGCGCACCTACGGCGATCGCAGGCGCCGTATTGCGGGCGACCGGCTCCAGCAAGATGCTTGCATCGGGAACCTGCAGCTCCTGCAGCTGTTCGGCCGCCAGGAAGCGATGGTCGTCGCTTGCAACGACGACGGGTGCAGCGACATCCGGAAGGCGCAAGGCGCGCTTCACGGTTTGCTGGAACAGTGTTTCGCTGCCAGCCAGTGAAAGGAACTGCTTGGGGAGATTCTTGCGCGAGATCGGCCATAGCCGGGTCCCGCTGCCACCGCTGAGTATGAGGGGAATGAGCATAAGGGTTCAGTTGTGGACGGGGGTGAGCATATCGAGCGTGCGCTCCAGCCCTGCCTGCCAATCAGGTAGGGGATGATCAAATGTGCGGACAAACCGCGCATTGTCGAGCACCGAATAGGCGGGCCGTTTGGCAGGCGTCGGGAAATCGCTGCTGCCAATGGGATGCACGATGGGCGTTTTCGAAAGAAGCCCTCGTTGGGCCGCCCTTTGCACAATGGCGGAAGCAAAGCCAAACCAGCTCGTCTGGCCGCTTGCCGTCAGATGGTAGGTTCCTTCCAGGTTCTTTCGCGTGTTTGCGTCGGCGCTCAACCAGCGATCGATGGCCGTCAAGCTGCCTTCGACAATCAAGATGGTGTCGGTTGGGCTGCCGATCTGATCGGCAACGACGCGAAGTTCGTCTCGCTCACCGCCGAGGCGCAGCATGGTGCGCAGGAAGTTCTGCCCGACCGGCGAATACACCCATGCCGTGCGGAAGTTGAAATAGTGCGCACCGCTGGCCACAAGCGCTTGCTCACCGGCCAGTTTGCTGCGGCCATAGGCTCCGGCAGGCGCTACCGCGGCATCTTCGCCATAAGGATGGTTGGCGTTGCCCGCAAACACATAGTCGGTGGAGTAGTTCACCAGCAGCGCGTCGTTGGCCTTGGCCCATCGGGCCAGGACGCCGACGGCTTCGGCGTTGATGCGGGTGGCGATGGCTTCTTCCTGCTCGGCGCGATCCACTGCCGTATAGGCAGCGACATTGACGATAACGTCCGGTTGCTGATGATCCAGCAACGTCGCCAGGGTTTCCGGGGCCGACAGGTCGGCCGCAATGCCGGCGCCTTGGTCGATGAGCTTGCCGTCACGGGTGGCGGCGACCACTGTTCCGCGGGACGCAAGCCCGCCATGGCTCAAGAAGGTGCGGCCCAGCTGCCCGTTTGCGCCCAACAGCAAGATCTTCAAGCGCGATACTCCGGGAGGCGGTCCAGCGCCACGTCGGCAAGCAGGGGCGCCTTGCCATCCTTGTCGGAAAGCAGGGGGGCGGAGATGGGCCAGTCGATGCCGATCGCCGGGTCATTCCAGCGAATGCTGCCATCGGCCTTTGCGTCGTAGAGATCGGTGCACTGGTAGGAGAACGTGGCGAATTCGGAAACCACGCAGAATCCATGGGCAAAGCCCTCGGGTATCCAGAAATGGCGATGGTTCTCCGCAGTGAGCATCACGCCCGCCCACTGGCCGAAGGTCGGCGACCCTCGGCGGATATCTACCGCTACATCGTAGACCTCGCCCTCCAGGACGCTGACCAGCTTGCCCTGCGGATGCGGCCACTGGTAGTGCAAGCCACGAAGTACGCCGCGGGCCGAGCGCGAAACGTTCGCCTGGACGAATCTCCTGTCGATGCCCGCCTCGCGATACTTGGCCTCGTTGTAGCTTTCATAGAAGAAGCCCCGCGAGTCGCCGAAGACCTGCGGTTCGATGACGAAGCAGCCGGGCAGTGAGGATTCAATGAACTTCATCCCACGTAGCCTTGCTTGATCAGGTTCTGTAGATATTGCCCGTAGCCGGTTTTGGACAGTGGCGCCGACAGGCGTAGCAGTTGTTCTGCATCAATCCACTTGTTGACGTAGGCGATTTCTTCGGGGCAGCAGATCTTGAGGCCTTGGCGGTTCTCGATGGTCTGAATGTAGTTGCCTGCTTCCATCAGGGACTCATGGGTACCGGTATCCAGCCAGGCATAGCCTCGACCCAATTGCTCCAGGTGCAGGGAGTCGTCGTCGAGATAGCAGCGGTTGAGATCGGTGATCTCCAGCTCGCCGCGCGGCGAGGGCTTCAGGCTTGCGGCGAAGTCAGGTGCACGGTTGTCGTAAAAATACAGACCGGTCACCGCGTAATGCGACTTGGGGACGGCGGGTTTTTCTTCCAGCCCGACGACCTTGCCCGTCTGGTCGAATTCGGCCACGCCGTAGCGTTCCGGATCCTTGACCCAGTAACCGAACACGGTGGCGCCGCGTTCGCGGGCCGCGGCGCGCTTCATGCGCTCGGTAAAGCCCACGCCATAAAAAATGTTGTCGCCCAGGACGAGGCAGCTGCGGTCATTGCCGACGAAATCACGGCCGATGATGAAGGCCTGCGCCAGGCCATCGGGAGAGGGCTGCACCGCGTACGTGATGTTGATGCCCCACTGACTCCCGTCGCCCAGCAGGCGCTGGAACAAGGCCTGTTCGTGCGGCGTGTTGATCATCAGCACGTCGCGGATGCCCGCCAGCATCAGCGTGGCCAGCGGGTAATAAATCATCGGTTTGTCGTACACGGGCAGCAGCTGTTTGCTCACTGCCTGCGTGATCGGATAGAGCCGTGTTCCTGAGCCGCCGGCCAGGATGATGCCCTTTGAGTTGCTCATGCGCCCAGTCGCTCCATGCGATAGCTGCCATCCAGCACGCGTGCAACCCACGCCGTGTTGCCCAAATACCAGTCGACCGTGTGCTTGATGCCCGATTCGAACGTTTGCGATGGACGCCAGCCGAGCTCGGTCTGGAGTTTCGACGAATCGATGGCGTAGCGACGATCATGACCAGGGCGATCTTTGACAAACGTGATCAACGATTCGCGCTTGCGACCATCGGCCAGCGGGCTGCGTTGGTCCAGCAGGGCGCAGATGGTCTTGACCACGGTGAGGTTTTCACGCTCGGCATTGCCACCAACGTTATAGGTCTCGCCCACGCGACCGGCCTCGAGCACGCGCGAGATCGCGGTGCAATGATCGCCTACGTACAACCAGTCGCGCACGTTCAGGCCATCGCCGTAAACCGGCAGCGACTCGCCCGCCAAGGCCTTTTGAATAACCAGCGGTATCAGTTTTTCAGGGAACTGGTACGGGCCGTAGTTATTCGAACAATTGGTCGTCAGCGTGGGCAGGCCATAGGTGTGATGAAAGGCGCGCACCAGGTGATCGGATGCGGCCTTGGACGCGGAATAGGGCGAATTCGGCGCATAGGGCGTCGTTTCCTTGAACTGACCCTCGTCACCCAGCGAGCCGTAGACTTCGTCGGTCGAGACATGCAGGAAGCGGAAACCTGCTCGTGCGCTGCCGTCCAGCGAGCGCCAGTAATCGCGGGTGCTTTCCAGCAGGCCCAGCGTGCCCACGACATTGGTTTCGATAAACGCGGCAGGACCGTCGATCGAACGATCGACATGGGATTCGGCGGCGAAGTTGACCACGGCATCCACGTGATGTGTCTTCAAGAGGCTGGAGACGAGCTCGCGGTCGCCAATATCGCCCTGCACGAATATATGCCGGTCATTGCCGTCCAAGGACGACAACGTATCGAGGTTGCCCGCATAGGTGAGCTTGTCCAGATTGAGCACCTTATGTCCCTGGGCCACGGCCTGGAGCACATAATTGGCGCCAATGAAGCCGGCGCCGCCGGTGACCAGAAGGGTGGCGCCGCTGTTTGAGCTGAAACTCATGGACATATTCCGTGTGTCGTTGATGCGTAGCTTTCAAGTCAATGGCAGCCGAGGCTGGCAGCCATTTCCCGATGGCTGCTAATAATGCCTGCACTATTGCTTACAACCAAGGAATGGCGGTTATTCCCAAGGCGGCCCGGAAAGGAGCGGTTAACGCCAGTTGTGTGCTGGCTGGCGCTTGAACCGCCTGGCGCGCTGGCGCGCCCTCTCAATCCAGACGGGGCAAATCCAGGCGCCGTCCCGCTTGCTGCAAGACATGGGTGGCATGCGCATGCAGGGCAAGGTCCAACCGATTTGCAGCCATGAATTGGTCGTGGAGATCCTGTCCTAGTAGCTGTTTCAGCGCCTCGACGCGCTCTTCGGTGGATGCTCGGCCACCGGTCGTGCAGTTCTCTCGGCATGGCATCAAGACCAGTTTCGGCATTTGCGGCCCGTACAACGCCTGATAGGTTTGGATGGAAAGGTCGAACTGTTCGACGACGCCCACAACCCCCCAGGACGAGATCAGGGCGCGTGCTTGTTCCAGATCCTCCGGCAGCGCTCTGGCGTCGAGGATGTGGTCACACCGCCAGGAGGCATCGGACAAGTGCACTACCTGATAATCCCGTATCACGATGCTGCCCGGCTCCTTGCGCAGCGCCCAGCGGATATATCCATCGAAACCCGTGGCCAGCGCGACATCAGAGAAAGGTTGCGAGGGACATTGCCTGGTAAACCGGTAGACGGAGTAAGCCCGCAGCAACGGGTGGCGGATAAACGCGATCGGCAGACAGTTTGGGGTGGGTACCGGGGGACGCGCCAGGTGACTGGATACCGCAGCCAGCTGCGGATTGGCCTGAAGGTGCGCGGCCAGCTGTTCGCTCGACTGGATGGCATGAGCGTGAGGCCCCTCGTAGGCACCCCAGCATTCGCCAAACGAATGGCGTAGGCACTCGTCGATGCTGGTGCCTGCGTTCTTGAATATGTGGTAGTGAACCAGCACGGGCGAAGCACGCATGCCGTCAGTTTAGCGACGGCTTCCGCGTAATCAAAGCGTAACATTTGGCGTAGGGATTCTACGATCAATAGTTAAGATATTGTAATTATCGTAAATAAAACCATTTCACAGAATCGAGACCCAGAGCCCGCCAGCAGGGCTTTAATGAATGATCACGGCCTCGGGCCCTACGTTGCCGCAGGCATGACAGGTAAGATGTAGAACTTTCGGTTCGGGCGGGACAGAAGCTTAAAACTATGGCTACAAAGACCAGAGCAGGATCAAAACAGTCGAAGTTTGGATTGGGAACCCTGGCGATACACGCAGGGCAACATCCTGACCCGACGACTGGCGCGATCATGACGCCCATCTACGCCACCTCCACCTACGTTCAGGAGAGCCCCGGCAAGCACAAGGGGTATGAGTACTCCCGGACCCAGAATCCCACGCGCATGGCTTATGAGCGGTGCGTGGCGGAACTGGAAGGCGGCAAAGCCGGTTTTGCATTTGGATCGGGCCTGGCCGCAGCCGCCACCGTACTGGACATGCTCGATTCGGGTAGCCATGTCATTGCGATGGATGATCTCTACGGCGGTACTTACCGGCTGTTTGAGCGTGTTCGTCGTCGCTCGGCGGGGCTCGATTTCACCTTTGTGGACTTGAACGATGCGTCGGCCCTGAAGGCTGCGCTGAAGCCCAATACACGCATGATCTGGGCCGAAACGCCCACCAATCCCATGCTCAAGCTGGTCGATCTCGCCAAATTGGCTGCATTCGCCAAGAAGCATGGCCTGCTGCTCGTGGTGGACAACACCTTCTGCTCGCCCATGCTCCAGCGCCCGCTCGAATACGGGGCCGACCTGGTGCTCCATTCGGCCACCAAGTACTTGAACGGTCATTCGGACATGGTCGGCGGCATCGTGGTGGCGGGAACGCAGGAACTCGCCGAGCAAATGGCCTTTCTGCAAAATTCCGTGGGCGCCGTCTCGGGCCCCTTCGATGCGTTCCTCGCCATGCGTGGTCTCAAGACGCTGCATCTGAGGATGCGCGCCCATTGCGAAAGCGCCATGGAACTCGCGCGGTGGCTCGAAGCTCATCCGGCGATCGAACGGGTTATTTATCCAGGCCTGAAAAGCCACCCCCAGCATCAGCTCGCCAAGCGACAGATGGACGGGTTCGGCGGGATCATCAGTGTGGAAGTGAAGGGCGGCCTGAAGAAGGCTCGCCGGGTGTTGGAGCGATGCAACCTGTTTGCGTTGGCCGAATCGTTGGGTGGTGTTGAGAGCCTGATCGAACATCCGGCCATCATGACCCACGCATCCGTTCCGCTTGCCAATCGCAAGCGATTGGGGATCAGCGACTCCCTCATTCGCCTATCGGTTGGCGTCGAGGACCTGCGTGATCTGCAAAATGAGTTGGCCGCAGCCCTGGCGTAAGCACGTTTCCAGCGCAAGACGCCATGGACGCCGTCCCGCAGCGCCCGGGTTCCAGAAATCCGGGCGATGCACCATCTTTTCAGATCCACTGGATAAGCATGCTTTCACCCTATCGCCTTAGCGACCCAGCCTCCCCGTACAAAGCTTTGCTGCGTCATCTGCCCCTGGTCGTGCAAATGGCCCGGCGTGATGTGATCGGCCGCTATCGCGGGTCCTTCATAGGACTGCTGTGGTCATTCTTCAACCCGCTGCTCATGCTGGGGGTTTATACCCTTGTGTTCGGCCTGATCTTCAAGTCGCGCTGGACGGGGCAGACCACGGGGCAGTTCGAATTCGCTGTCATCCTCTTTGCCGGCCTCAACATCAACACGATGTTTGCGGAATGTGCCAATCGAGCCCCGACCTTGATCGTGGAAAACACCAACTTCGTGAAGAAGGTGGTGTTCCCGCTGGAGACGCTCTCCTGGAGCACACTGGGGTCGGCTCTGTTTCACTTGCTCGTTTCGACGGTGGTCCTGTTGGGGTTTTCTTTGCTTGTGCGCGGCAGCATTCCCTGGACCGCGATACTTTTTCCCCTGGTGGTTCTGCCGTTTATTCCTTTTGTCGCAGGCATGATCTGGCTGCTTAGTTCGCTTGGCGTGTTCTTGCGCGATCTGAAGCAGGCGATCGGCATCATTACCGCGATGCTGATGTTCCTGGCGCCGATCTTCTATCCGCCGGAGTACATCCCGGAGCAGTATCGGAACCTCCTTTATCTCAACCCATTGACCGTCATCGTCGAGGCGTCGCGCGACGTCCTGGTGTGGGGCCATATGCCCTCCTGGTCATTGCTCGGCGGTTACGCCGTGGCGGCATGTGTCTTTGCCTGGTTTGCTTTTGGCTGGTTTGAACGTACGCGCAAGGGGTTTGCCGATGTCCTCTGATAGCCACAACATTTCCGTGGAGTCTCTGGGCAAGAAGTACGATATCTACGCTCGCCCGGCCGATCGCCTCAAGCAAATGATTCTTCCGCGACTGGGTCGCGTGGTGGGTCGCCACGATCTTGCCTACCACAACGAATTCTGGGCATTGCGCGACGTGAGTTTCAGCGTCAGGCGCGGTGAAACGGTTGGCATCATCGGACGCAATGGTTCGGGCAAGTCGACCCTGCTGCAAATGGTCTGCGGTACGTTGACCCCCACCGAAGGCGAGGTGCGCACGAACGGGCGCATTGCCGCCTTGCTCGAGTTGGGCGCCGGCTTCAATCCGGAGTTTACGGGTGAAGAGAACGTCTACCTGAGTGGGCTTCTCTACGGTATTTCGGACGTCAAGTTGCGCGCGCGGTTCGACTCGATCCTGGCCTTTGCCGACATCGGTGATTTCATCCATCAGCCGGTCAAGACGTACTCCAGCGGCATGTACGTGCGCCTTGCGTTCGCCATTGCCGCTCATGTCGATGCGGACACCCTCATCATCGATGAGGCCTTGAGCGTTGGCGACGTCAGGTTTACCCAGAAGTGCATGCGCTTTCTGCGGGACTTCCAAAAGCGGGGCACGCTTTTGTTCGTAAGTCACGATACGGGCGCAGTGACCAATTTGTGCGATCGCGCCATCTGGTTGGACAAGGGACGCCAGCTGATGGACGGCTCTACTCGTGATGTGGTCGAACGGTACCTGGCTGAACAGCATGCTGCCGATCGACTCGCCGGGGGGCAGGCTGTCACCGTCAAGCCAGCTTCTACGTCTGGCGTGAAGTCCATTGGACGCCCGGCAGCGCCATCGATCCCTGAAGACGTCGTGGACGCTCGTCAAGCCGTGCTGCAGGGACAAGAAGGTCTCAACCGCATCAAGGTCTTCGCTTTTGATCCCGAGAACATGGGTAACCAGTTCGGCGCGGGGCAGGCGCGCATTTCAGGTGCGAAGCTCGTTGGCGGCGATGGATCCGATACCCAGCTGTTTACCGGTGGGGAGGTGGTCAGCCTCCAAATTGATGCCGAGGTGAACGCCGACGTAGAGACGCCGATTTTCGGTTTCTACGTGAAGGATCGCCTTGGGCAACGGCTGTTCGGCGACAACAGCTATCTGACCTACAGCAGCACGCCGATGATGGCTCAGGCCGGCACAGTCCTTCGGGCGCAATTCGATTTTCGTATGCCCATTCTTCCCACTGGCGACTACTCGATCGATGTAGCGTTGGCTTCAGGTTCTCAGGACGACCACACCCAGCAGCACTGGATTCATGACGCGCTGACCTTCCGGGCGAGCGAAAGCACCATGAAGCACGGCCTGGTGGGTATACCTATGCATTCGATCAAGATCCAGCGAATCGAGGGTTGAGCTGTGGAATTTACCGGAGAGCGTTTTGTTCCAACCGAAGCCGGGGAGATCAGGCAAGAGCACTTCCATCGCTATGCCTGGTGTTGCCCGTTGGTCAAGGACAAGGTCGTACTGGATATCGCGTGTGGCGAGGGCTATGGCAGCGCCATGCTCAGCCAATACGCGGCGTCGGTGATCGGCGTGGACATCTCGGCCGAAGCCGTCGCGCATGCGCGCGAAGCCTATGGCGAGCGTTCCGGGCTGGAATTCAAGGAAGGAAATGCGGCGGCCATTCCGTTGCCGGATCACTCCGTGGATGTTGTTGTCTCCTTCGAGACGATCGAGCATCACGACAAGCACGAAGAAATGATCACCGAGATCCGCCGTGTACTTCGCCCCGGCGGCTTCCTGGTGATTTCCTCGCCCAATCGCCCCGTATATTCAGACAAGGCCGGCCACCACAACGAGTTCCATGTAAAGGAACTTGATTTCACTGAGTTGGACGTACTGCTGCGCGCGCATTTTCCGCGTGTGCGCTACTACGGGCAGCGCATGACCGTGGCCTCCGCGCTCATGCCGATGGACGATTCGGATGCAAGGCCGGAGATTTCCGCCCTGACCGATACGGGCGACACGGTTGTCGCGCGCACTTCGCAGTTGGTCGACCCGGTGTACTTCATCGCCGTCGCGGCGGCGCAAGACGTGGAACTACCGGAGTCGACGCCATCCGTGTTAATGACGGAAGGCGAGGATCTTTACTTGCGCCATCGTGAGGTAGCTCGTTGGGGGCAGCGCGTAAGCAAGGATTTCGATCAGCTAAACCAAACCTACGCCAGCCTTGTGCAGGAGCACCACGATACGGTTGCCTGGGCACAGGGTCTGGACGCTGAGCTGGGGACATCCCGACGGTTGTATGCCGCACTGGATGAAGACCATCGAAAAATTGGCGCCTGGGCGACATCGCTCAACAAGGAAGTCGAGGATCTCAAGAGCGAGCGAACTGCTCTGGGGCGGCTTTACGAGGAACTGGAGAATCGCGAAGAGGCGGAGCTTGTAGAGCTTTGTAAAGGGCTTGGAGCGATCTCCGACGCCCAGAACAGACTTGCAACGCAGACAAACTCCACTGAAGAACTTTTGCGGCTGCGGCGCGATCGCAAGGCTTCCGAGCTGAGGGCCGCTTCGCTGGAATCCGAACTGGTGGCTTTGCAGACCCAGATGTCGCACGTCCTTGGTTCGCATTCCTGGCGTATCACCCGACCGTTGCGGGCGCTTGCCCGTTTGGGGCGGGGCGACGTGGGTTATTTTCGCGATGTGCTGCAACGCCGGCGAGGTCGCGCTCCGCGCACGGCACCCGCCGTCAACCAGGTGCGACAGGAAAAGACGCCGGCTGAACATATCTCGGGGCTATCTTTTCCGACCTTCCCCAGCCCTCTTGTCAGCATCGTGATTCCTGCTTACGGGCAGCTCGCTTATACGAGTGCCTGTCTTCGCTCGATCATGGAAAATCCACCCAAGGTGCCCTATGAGGTGCTGGTGGTCGAGGATGCTTCCGGCGACGAAGCCATCAAGTGGCTTGGATCGGTTCCTGGCCTTCGCTTTGAGGAAAATCCGACTAATCTCGGTTTCGTTCGCTCGTGCAATCGGGCTTCGACCCTGATCAAGGGCGAATTCCTCTATCTGCTCAATAACGATACGCAAGTCACTCCCGGCTGGCTCGACGCCATGCTCGAGGTGTTCGACACGTTTCCCGACTGCGGCATGGTTGGCTCCAAGCTCGTGTATCCGGACGGCCGCATGCAGGAGGCCGGCGGCATCCTTTGGAGAGACGGTAGCGCGTGGAACTATGGGCGCCTCGATGATCCTTCGCGCAGCATCTACAACTACGTTCGTGAAGCCGATTATTGTTCGGGCGCTTCGATTCTGTTGCGCAACGACCTTTTCCAGGCGCTGGGTCGGTTCGACGAGATCTATGTGCCAGCCTATTGCGAAGATTCAGACCTTGCCTTCAAGGTGCGTGCGCACGGCCTGAAGCTCTACTACCAGCCGAAGTCGGTGGTCATCCATTTCGAAGGCGTTTCGCACGGCACTGACGTGAACTCCGGCATCAAGGCTTATCAGGTCGAGAACCAGAAAAAGTTCTTCAAGAAATGGCAGGCCACGCTTGAGGCAAACCATTTCCCCAATGCCGAACACGTCGAATTGGCCCGTGGACGGACTGGCAAAACCCCTACTTTGCTGATCATCGACCACTACATCCCGCAACCGGACCGCGATGCGGGGTCGCGCACCATGTGGCAGTTCATCAAGACGTTCAGGGACCACGGCGTCGATGTGAAGTTCTGGCCGGAGAATCTCTGGTACGACGCTGCCTACGGCGAAAAGTTGCAGCAGATCGGCGTGGAAGTGATCTACGGCGTGGAGTACCGGAACGGCTTTGCCAAATGGATGCGCGAGAACGGTGAAAGCATCGATTGTGTGCTTGTTAGTCGCCCGCATGTCGCCGGTCCGTTCCTGGAGCCCATTCGTCGTCACAGCAAGGCGAATGTCCTTTACTACGGCCACGACATTCATCATCTGCGCATCGGTGAGCAGCTGAAGATCCAGCCGACTCCCGAATTGCTGAAGGAGCGCGAACGTTTTTCCTCGCTTGAGGAATCGGTCTGGTCAAAGGTCGATACGATCTATTACCCGGCTGATGGCGAAACGGAGTACGTGCAGCGTTGGCTGCAATCGCATGCATTGGAAACGCCTGCCCGTACAGTGCCGGGATATGCCTTCGAATCGTTCCCCGAGCAGCCGGAGAACAATCTTGGCGAGCGCAAGGATCTGATCTTCGTCGCAGGCTTTGCACACTCGCCGAACGTCGACGGTGCCAAGTGGCTGGTGCAGGAGATCCTCCCGCGTATCAAGCAGCGCGTACCGGGCGTGCACCTTTACTTGATTGGTTCCAATCCCACCGACGAGGTGAAGGCGCTTGCCCGTGAGGACATCACCGTCACGGGGTTTGTAAGCGACGAGGAGCTGGATCACCACTACGCGAACGCCAAGGTGGCGGTGGCGCCCCTGCGTTTTGGCGGTGGTCTCAAGGGCAAGGTGATCGAGGCACTGCGCTATGGCGTGCCGTGCGTGACCACGTCGGCCGGCGCTCAGGGCCTGGAGGGAACGTCCCATTTCCTCGCCGCCAGCGATGATGCGGAGATTTTTGCCGATCACGTGGTGTCACTCCTGCGGGATGACCTCCATTGGGTCCAGGTGTCACGTGAGTCGCAACGGTTCGTGAAGAGCCGCTTCTCGGAGAAGGCCCTATGGGATGTCCTGTCCCTTGACGTTCAGTGGCCTGCCGCGAAGATGGCTAATCGCTGACGGATCAAGGAGCGGATGGGCAGTGCCCAACGCTTGAAAACTGAGATGCGCCATGAATATTCTGAATGATTTACAGCAGGTTGACGTGTCTGCCACGCCCGATGGTGTGGCATCCATCAGCCTGAGTGGCCGTTGGGCTGAATTTCCGAGAACGAACCAGGTTGATGCGCCCTGTTGGCACAGGGCTTGTCGCCATGCTGCCAAGGAGGCTACATGACCACACGCGCACGAGCACCACTCAGGCTTGGACTTGCCGGTGGCGGCACTGACGTGTCGCCTTATTGCGATGTTTATGGCGGCAACGTCATGAACGTCACCATCGATCGCTATGCGTACGCCCTGGTGGGTCAGTCGAGCGACAAACAGCTTCGCTTCAACGCCATCGACGTGGACATCCAGGAAGCTTTCGATACGTCCAAAGAGCAGGTCAACACCGACGGCCCCCTCAGGCTCCTGAAGGGTGTCTACTCGCGCGTGTCGCGGGATTTCCTTCGCGGAGAGCAACCGCCGCTCTGTGTCCAGACCTTCTCCGATGCGCCGCCGGGATCGGGCCTTGGATCGTCGTCGACCATGGTTGTCGCATTGCTTCAGGCATTCGTGGAGCATTTCGCGTTGCCGCTTGGCGAGTACGAAGTAGCGCACCTTGCCTACGATATTGAACGCATGGATCTGAGGTTGGCCGGCGGAAAGCAGGACCAGTACGCAGCGACCTTCGGCGGATTCAACTTCATGGAGTTCTACGGGAACGATCGGGTGATCGTTAACCCGCTGCGCGTGAAAGACTGGGTGTGGGCCGAACTCGAGGCCTCGCTGGTGCTGTACTTCACGGGTGTTTCCCGGGCATCGGCCGATATCATCGATCAGCAGTCACGCAATGTGGGCGAGAAAAACCAGACCTCCATTGACGCCATGCACCGCTTGAAGCAAGAAGCCGTCCAGATGAAAGAGTGTGTGCTCAAGGGCGATCTTCGCGGCCTTGCCTCCACGCTGCAGGCGGGCTGGGAAGCCAAGAAGAACACCGCAACGAGCGTAAGCAATCCGTTGATTGACCGGATGGAGAAGCTTGCTTTCGAAAATGGCGCGACCGCAGCCAAAGTTTCCGGTGCGGGAGGCGGTGGATTTATGATGTTCCTGTGCGCACCGGATCAGCGCATCAAGTTGACGCGCGCCCTGCTCAAAGAGGGCGGCAGCGTTCTGGATTTCCACTTCACTCAACAGGGGGCGACCTCGTGGCGAGTCATCTGATCGAAAAAATCGAAGCCGAGTTCGACAAGACCGTGGCGCTGCTGCAGCACATGTCGCGCGACGCGTCGTTGCACGAACTCATCCTCAAGGCCGTCCAGGTGTCGGTCGACGCGCTCAACCAGGGCAACAAGCTGCTGTTCGCGGGCAATGGCGGCAGCGCGGCGGACGCTCAGCATTGGGCGGGGGAGCTTGTCAGTCGCTTCTACTTCGACCGTCCCGGCTTGCCGGCCATCGCATTGACGACGGACACGAGCATTCTTACTGCCATCGGTAACGATTACGGCTACGACTACGTCTTTGCACGTCAGGTCGAAGCGCTGGGTCGCGAGGGCGATGTGCTGTTCGCGATCTCGACTTCGGGCAACTCGAAAAACATCCTTCGCGCCATTCAGGCCGCACGTACTGCCGGCATGCGCGTGATCGGATTCACCGGCCAGGGCGGCGGCGCCATGGCGGAGTTGTGCGACGTCTGCTTCCGTATGCCCTCGGGTGAAACACCCAAGGTGCAGGAGGGGCATGAATTCGTCGGCCACCTGATCTGCGGCCTGATCGAGCACGAGATCTTCGCGCATGCCAAAGGCTGAAGAAGCCATCGTTTTGGTCGGGGGACTCGGCACCCGGCTTCGTGATGTTGTACCCGATCTGCCTAAACCGCTCGCACCCGTGTGCGGACGGCCTTTTCTCGCGTATGTACTCGATCAGTTGGCGGCTAGCGGCATCCGCCGCACGATTCTCGCAACGGGGTATATGGCCGAGAAAGTGGAAAGCGCGATCGGGTCAGCCTGGAAGGGCATGGCCATAGCCTATTCCCATGAAGTGGATCGCTTGGGCACCGGCGGGGCAATACGACTTGCCGCCGGGATGCTGCGTGGTCGGGCCGTGCATGTAGCCAATGGTGATACGTTTCTTCGCTTTGACCCGTCGGCCATGGAACGTGCGGTCGAAGCCAGCGGACGGTTACTGGGCGTCGCGCTGGCGCACGTGGCCGATGTAGGCCGTTATGGGGCTGTCGTTCTGGAAGGTGACCGGCTTTGCTCGTTCCGTGAAAAGGGCGGCAGTGGCGAAGGCTATATCAATGCCGGGAGCTATTACCTCTCCGAGCAGGCCCTGGCCGCTCTTCCGGATGACCAGGCCTATTCCTTCGAAGACTGCGTTCTGCATCCCGAAACCGCCCAGGGTCACGTGACCGGTTTCACTTCCACGGCTGACTTCATCGACATTGGTGTGCCCGAGGACTACGAGCGGGCGCAGACGTTGTTCCGACACTCATGAGCGGCGGCGCTGCTGTGCCACGACCGGGAGTCTATCTGTCCGGTGAGGTTGTCGAAGATAGTTCGCTGAAGCGTCGCAAGGCGCTTTTTCTCGACAGGGACGGCGTTATCAACGTCAACCACGGTTATGTTCACCGGCCGGATCAGACCGAGTGGGTTCCCGGGGTTTTTGACTTCTGCCGACAGGCGCAGGAGGCTGGATTTCTGTGCGTCGTCGTTACCAATCAGGCCGGCATAGCGCGCGGCTACTATTCCGAGTCGACATTCCTCGATTACACGCGATGGATGCATGAGCAATTCGCATCGAGAGGCGTTCCATTGCTGGCCACCTTCTATTGTCCTCACCATCCGACGGCAGGAGTTGGGCAGTGGATGGTGAATTGCGAGTGTCGAAAGCCACAGCCAGGAATGATTCTCGCGGCGGAAGAGCTCTTCAATTTGTCCTTGCCTGATTCGATCCTGGTTGGGGATCAGCCGAGCGACCTGGAGGCCGCGTCTGCCGCGGGCGTCGGACGGGCAGTCATGATTGATGCGAACAGCGCATCCCCCTTTGGCAATGCCTACGCACTCCTGAGCCCGAGCGCCAAGCCTCAGGGTCCATAGCTGCTCTTGTTATGCGCGGGCCACCATGGAGCACGTATTCGCGTGCTACCCGGGGCTGCCTGTTTGAGCGACGACTTATTTTTGAACAGAGGCCATCGGAGACCCGTTGGCACTAGTGGCGGGCGCCTGCGCGAGGCAGTCCACTGTCGAGATCTTCTCAATGGCCAGTAAGCGGCCGTGCTTTCCACTCTCCTTAAGGCGAAAAGTCGTGTTGTTGACGACCCATGCGTCGGTCTGGGCTGAGCCCACTGCGGCCCCTTCAAAGAAGCGCGACCCTTTCGACCTAGGGTTGCTGCTGACCCAGATCGTTACATCCTTGACGCCTGCGGCCCGCGCGTCCCACGTTATCGTCGCGGTCATTCGCCCGTCAGGATGATCGCAGAGTCGCAGGTTGCTCGGACTTAGCTCGAGTTTCACGCCCGGCAGCTCAAAACCTTCAGGCGTGCCATTTAGCAAGCCCGTACCGGGAACTTCCGAACCGCGCGCGTGCCCGGAGTTGCCAGAACAGGCAACGCCCGCAACCGACAGGAGTCCGGCCAGGCAAAGGCCGATCCTCATGGTGAGCCTGCTCTTCGCTCAAGGAGCGGATGTAGCGGCTGAGTGGGCTGCGCCGAAACATCGTAGTTGAGCCACGACAGGAGCAATTGCGAACCAATGATAAGTGGCAGTGCTGCTGCCATGACGACGCCCGGCGCCGTTGGCGTACCGCTCTTGATTCCCTCTACCCAATGCGTGACGCCGTAGACGATGCCTATCAGCATCAGGGGAATGGACAGAAGCAATTCCAGCGAGGCGACGGAAAAATTACGCACGAAGTACGTGTATATCAAGCGTCGCCAGAAATTTCTCATGTTCCCCTTGAAGAATGGGAACAATACTTTGAGTGGGCTAAGGCTGGATGGCTCGTCGTTGTAGACGGCGCGCATCGGCATTTCGCCAACCACAGCCCTTAGCTGGTTGAGGTTGTAAAGCAGGTCAGACTCAAAGAAGTAGCRCTTGGCGAGATGGTCGAGCTCTATCTCCAAGAGCATTTCACGATGAATGGCAGTGAAGCCATTCGTCGGGTCAAACAGTTGCCAGTAACCACTCGAAAGCTTCGTCAGAAAAGACAGGCTGGCATTGCCAACCAATCGAATGGCGGGCATGCCGGACACATCGCTGATGCGATGGAAGCGATTGCCCTTCATGTAGTCGACGGCGCCGCGCGAGATCGTGCGACACAGGCGCGGAATGAGTGCCGGGTCCATTTGCCCGTCGCCATCGATCTTGACGACGATCTTTGCCGGCGTGTGGATTGCGGCCTTGTAGCCAGTCACGGTCGCGCCACCGACCCCTTGATTGACCTCATGCTTGATCACCGTGACGCGTGGGTCACTGCACTCGGTCTCAACCAGCGCGCCAGTATTAATGGGGCATTTGTCATCAACGACAAAGATCCAGCCAACCTCATTGCCGATCTTGGCGATGACGTCGAGCACAAGCCTCCCGACCCGGTAGCAAGGAATGACAACGGCAATCTTTGGTGTCTGAGCGTCCATGAAAGCATCCATACAAATCCACTACCGACGGCACATCCAAGAGTCCCCGCAGGGTCGCTTGGACACCATCATGTCTTTAAGCGAATGGATATTCGCCAACTGGTTACCGGTGCCCAGCCTTTACGAGCGGTACTGATCCCCGTTGTGGCCGCTCCACCTCATAGTGCGACCACGACCGCCTGTCCCAATCCAGGCCCGCTACCTCAATGGGCGGCTGGACCAAGGGCGCTCCGCTGGTGCGCTGAGCTTTACGGCTTGCCCCATTCTTACCGATAGATCCACAGCTTTGAAACCCCAAATCCGAGCCCCGCGAGGAGTACGTCGGCTATTGGCTTGATCAACCACGCAAAGTGCAACCCCTGATTCTTGGCGGCAACCATCACCACTAAAGTGCTCAGCAACGTTGTCACTGTCCACAAGGTCAGGAATCTCGCCAAATGTGCAAAGCGAAGGGTAGTGCTCGGTCCCTTCGAAAACGTCCACTTGCCGTTGAACCAGAACCCCAGCATGGCTCCAGACCCTCGGCCAGCCACGTTCGCAATGCCGCTCTCTATGCCCAGGGCAGAGAGTGAGACAAAGATCGTCCAGTCCACAGCAATCTGTAGCCCTCCAACAATGCCGTAGCTGAAACTTTGTCTAAGCGTCTTCATAGCCTGCGAATTCTAGTGAGAGGTTCGAAATGTGTTGAAGCTCAGCGAGCAGCGATTTCAATGACGTCATCTTGAAGCCTATCGTTTCGCGCGAATCGCATTTACGCTGAAATCTCGGGCGTCGATCAGCGGATGCGATGCGCTATTGCAGTTCAACTTGCAAATGCGCCAAAGGATGCTGTCACCTTCCGTCAATTCGGGCGCTGCTTGCATCCTTTGAAGCGATGACTGCAGGGCTGGTGAGACTGTGCCAGTCGTCAATACGTGGGAAATGCCGGTTCGCTCGAACAGGGCAGCCCAGGCGTTGCCCGACGCGTCCTCGTCAGCGTGTCCGGCGGCGCCCAGAAAGCTCGGGTCGTACCAGGCGCTGCCAAACGCCCGGCCCGCGAAAGGCGCAATAAATGGGCGCCCCGGGTCTGCCAAATACAGTGAGTACCCGGCAGGCCATGCTAGATCAAGGTGTTTGGCAACCAGCAATTCGATTGCGAATTTGCGCTGGATATCCGCCTTGACGACATCCGGCGGCGTATTGATGTTGCTAAGCATGGTCCAGTACAGATCGTCCTCGTATATGTAAACCGAGAGTGGAATAAATAGGATGTTAAGCCACACGACAAAGGTCAGCAGGGCTTGGCCAAATAAATTCAGGCGGGCGCGTTGCCATACGACGAGAGCGATGACGATGAGCGCTGGAAACAGCGGAACAAGATAGCGCGCGTATTGAATGCCGGCGAACGTCCCCAACGCCGCAGCCAGCAATGCAAGCGCGATCCACCTGACTCGAGCTATGCACAGTGCTGCGAGCAGGCATCCGCTCAGGGCGAGCAGGGAGAAGCCTATCGAGCCAGCCGACGCTTCCTGAAAAAGATTGGTGTGGAAGGTCAAGGCCCAGAGCGTGTCCAGGCCAAAGCCGTGATGCCAGCGAGGATCATCGAAATTGCGAAGTGGGGCGTAGGGAGATTTAAAGAAACCGTTGAATAGTGGAAAGAGCGGATTTCCTGTAAGAAGCCACGCGTACGTATGGCTCGATCCGAATATCAGCAGTGCGGGAATGAATCCACGTGCAAGCTGACGAAAGAAAGGTCCAAAGCCAACGTAAGCAAGCGCCACCAAGGCCAGGGGCACTACCAGCAGCGCCTGTGTTGTCTTTAGCGCCAGCGCTAAGCCGGAGATAATGAAGAAAGGAAATAACAAGGCCGCACGGCGTGTATTTGAGATGCGCGCCACAATGGCGGTCAGTGCGACAGTTACCGCGGTAATGGCGGTGTCCGCCTGCATCGTTCCGTGGAGCGCACTGACTGTCGGAAGCGACGCATACAGCGCAATCGCCATCCAGCGGAAGGGCGGAGTCAATCCAAGTTCTCCGCCCAGCGTCCAGATTCCAGCAAGGGACAGACAGAACCAGATCAGATTTGCCGCGCCGCGCGCTTCGTGTCCGGCGAGGATCGCGACGTAACCCTGAACTACATCCGAGGCCCAGGGCGCGGCGCTCCAAACCTGACTGGCAACGTCGATCTTGTAATAGCCAAAAGCCAGCAACTGTTCGGGAATAAAAAGATGCAGGACCAGGTCGTCATACTGGACCGTAGGAGGGCACAACGCCAAGGCCGCCATCGCTATCGCCAGTGCCCCAAGTACTGCGGGCAACGGGGCCGCGCTGACGGCGTCCAGCCATCCACGCCTCGCGCCTCCTGCCACGCCCATCAGACGCTTTCGGCCCAGGAAAACGATTGCGCCAAGGAAGATCAGATAGGTGGAAAAGTAGTGAACCCGGAAAGGAAGCAGCCACCCAGCCACCGCGGCGAGTAGGGCGAGACCGCACAAGGAGGCAACTACCACGTCACCCCATGCGGTGCTTCGGCAAATAACGGATCCAATTACCAAGGATGCGGCCGCCACCAAAAAGGCCGCGAGCAGTGGCGCTATACCGACAAAATGCACCAACAAAAGCAATGCCAGCAGAAGCACTGTGTTGGCTACTGGCCAGTTGGCTACGCGGCTTAGCAGAACGCCCAGTATCAGCATTCCGGTCAATATAAGTAGACCATGAAACGTAACCAGGCCGTCCAATCCCTGGAGCACCTGCGTAAGCCACAGGCCTAAAATAACGGCAATCAATCCGCTCAACGAAAGAGCGCGAACAGACAAAAGCGCCAGCTTATCCGAGTGCTGTCTGAACAAACGTCGATCCCTCTGGTTCCCTGGAATAAATCCGTGCTGCCGGGAGTAAGCACCGGCATGAATTTGCGACCATGAGTATAGTGTTGTAATGGCGGAAAATCACTCGATCGACCGGCCGGGCTCTGCTAGGTTCCGAGAAACTGCTGGCTCGGAAATGAGCGGGGGCGTGTGTTTTGCCTGTAATGGGATGGTAAAAAAATCAGGCTGATTATGCGGCGAGGTCACTGGCTGATCAGTCATCTTTCGCAGGAATGAGTTGAGCGGCTCATCTCACAATGCTGCCTATTGCCAACAGGACGTGGCGTCGCGTATACCCATGGCAATTAGGTGGGTAAGGTCACGTCAGCGTGCCCAGGGTCCGGAGACCGGGCTTCGCGAGCGTCGATGGGATCGGTTGTGACCCGGACGGTGGGTTCGGGGGAAAAATGTTTCTTCTTGGTGGACCAGCATAACGATTGAGGGCGATATGGCTATGGCGCAGTTCCAGCGTTTCCTCCCGGGGATCAGGGCGTTTTTCAAGACGAATCGCGATGGCGCCTTCCCGCCTGCAAGCGCGGCGGAGCCTGCCTTCGATCCTGCGAGCTCCCGGCATGGATACAACGATGACGCCTACGCCAAGAAGATCGAGGCGGAAAAGGAAATCTACAAGGATGTTGAGGACATCAACGTTCTTCCCGAGATCTTTCATTATTGGTCGCATAATTATCTGAGGCCGATGTTCGAAGAGTTCGGCCTTACCAGTTCAGATCAGTTCTTTGCCAAGTACTTCGTCATGAGCGCCACGCGTTGTGGCGACGAATCGCCGGTCTTCCTAAGCGTCGGTGTAGGTAACTGCGACGCAGAAGTTCGCATCGCGAAAATCATGCGCGAAATGGGGCTCACCCGATTCGTCATTCGCTGCCTGGACATCAATCCACACATGCTCAAGCGCGGCCGCGAGATGGCGGAGCGCGAGGGCGTGCTGGAGCATCTGGAGTTTGTGGAAGGGGACTTCAATCGATGGGTGGCGGATGGCCAGTACACGGGCATCATGGCCAATCAATCGCTGCACCACGTATTGAATCTGGAGGGATTGTTCGACCAGGTGAAACTGGCCCTCAAAGACAAAGGCTATTTTGCCGTGCACGACATCATCGGACGAAATGGCCACCAGCGTTGGCCTGAGGCAATGGTGGCAGTGCAGGAATTCTGGAAGGAGCTTCCCCAGTCTTATCGCTATAACCAGCTGCTGCGCAGGCATGAGGAAGAGTACGAGAACTGGGATTGCTCAGATGAGGGCTTCGAAGGGATACGCGCGCAGGATGTGCTGCCACTCCTGCTCGAGCGTTTCGACTTTGAGCTTTTCATCGGTTTCGCGAACGTGGTCGACGTGTTCATCGACAGGACCTTTGGCCACAATTTCGATGCCAATGGAGACTGGGACAAGGCGTTCGTCGACAGGCTGCACTTTTTTGACGAAGAGGGTTTCAGGGCCGGTACGCTGAAGCCAACGCACATGGTTGCTGCGATGACCAAGGAGGCCTGCGAGGAGCGTCATTATTCGCGAGGCATCTCTCCGCGCCAGAGTGTGCGCTTGCCCGATTGACGTGTTTCTTGCTCTTGAAGAGCGATCATGGAGCAGGCAGCCAGAGCCGCAGAGTTCTGGCTGAGCTGCACTGAAGGCGTTGGCAGTGATGCAAGGGCCTCGCGGCGAATCATGCCGAGGCCAGCCGACCAGCCGCGCCCCGCGGCGAGTGCCGCGGCTGCGTGACCCATCCGGATTCCGCTGCTGCGGTGGCAGGGTTAGGCGGACTTCCGCTTCAGCTCTTTATCAAGGCTGAGTGCCCACTTCGCGCGCTCCAGCGATTCATTCTGATAGTAGTACGAGCGCGCGGATTCAAATGCCGCGATATAGAGCAGCTCTGATTCACGCAGAAGTCGCACATTGGCTTCCACGGGCGCGTAGAAGCGGTCGCTGGTGAACTGCTGCTGGCCTTGAGTTGGCTGGAATTCCGCCAGGAACGCGAACGACTTCCCGGGCAGGGGCGTAATGCAGAATCCGAAGGGCTCGAAGATGTGGCGCAAGCCCGTGATGCCGTAGGAGACGATATGCCCGCGCTTGCGGGGATCGAGGTAGCCCGGATCTTCCTGGCGAACGTAGTGCGGCAATCCCGTATTGAACAGCCAGGTGGAGTCCGGCGCGGCGACGGCGGCCAGGCCCTCGGCAAGTTTGCCCAGCATGCGGGGCGT